>QHSA01000131.1 GCA_003220315.1 Candidatus Rokuibacteriota bacterium | reverse complement strand
CGACGTCAGCGTCGTCTTCCCGTGATCGATGTGCCCGATCGTCCCAATGTTCACGTGCGGCTTCGTCCGCTCGTACTTCGCCTTCGCCATCCCTCACTTCCTCCCGTTGGCGGTCACGCTTGCGACAGTCGAAGTGGAGCCCATGTCCGGGATCGAACCGGAGACCTCGTCCTTACCAAGGACGCGCTCTGCCGTCTGAGCTACATGGGCGAACGAAAGGCTCACGAACCCCAAAACTCCTGGAGCGGGAAACGGGATTCGAACCCGCGACCCCCAGCTTGGAAGGCTGGCGCTCTACCGCTGAGCTATTCCCGCCCCTCCGAGTCACGTGTGCGTCAATCAAGACGATGGTGGGGAGGGGAGGATTTGAACCCCCGAAGGCGTACGCCAGCAGATTTACAGTCTGCCCCCTTTGGCCACTTGGGTACCTCCCCGAATCCGCCGGCACGCGCTCCGAACCCCTTGAAAAAGCTGGCGCTGGCGGGAGGATTTGAACCCCCGACCCACTGCTTACAAGGCAGTTGCTCTGCCACTGAGCTACGCCAGCACAGACAAAACTTCACTCTAATTACAAAGCCGTATCGAGTCAAGGAGTTTGAGTCTTTAGCCGCCTCTGGCGGGCGACCTCGTAGCAGAAAACTGCCGCGGCTGCGGCGACGTTGAGCGAGCCGATCCTGCCGGCCATCGGAATCGTGACCAGGATGTCGCAGGTTCGGGCCACCAGGGGCCTGAGACCCTCCCCCTCACTCCCCAGCACGAGGCACAGCGGCCCGGTGAGATCCGCGGCCCAAAGGGAGACCCCGCTCGAGATGGTGCTCCCGTAGATCCAAACCCCTGATTTCTTGACCGTTTCAAGTGCGCTGACGACGTTCGTCGCACGGGCGACGGGGAGATAATCCACAGCTCCCATCGCCACGCGGGCCGCAGCCCCGGTGAGGCCGACCTGGTGGTGCTTGCCGACGATCACACCATGCGCTCCGAAGGCCTCGGCGGTTCTCAGGATGGCCCCGAAGTTCCGGGGATCCTGAACCTGATCGAGCGCCAGCAGGAAGGGCGCCTCGCCGCGCTCGCGGGGGATCTCGAGGAGGGCGTCCAGCTCGAAGTACTCGCCCGCCGCCACGCGTGCCACGACGCCCTGATGACGGTCGGTACCGGCGATCGCCGCGAGCTGCTCGCGCGTGCGGTAGGAGACCTTGACGCCGACGCGGCGCGCCAACGCGACCACTTCCGTGAGCGGCCCGCGCCCGCCCGCGAGCACCGCGACCTCATCGACGCGCCGTCCGCCGCCACGGAGCAGCTCGAGGACCGGGTTCCGCCCCCAGACGCGGTCCTCGCTCATACGCTCTTCCGCGTGATGCGCGGCCCGCTCGGCGTGTCCTCGACGCTCCAGCCGAGCCGCTCGATTTCGTCGCGGAGCTGGTCGGCGCGCATCCAGTCGCGCCGCGCGCGCGCCTGCCCGCGCTCCTCGACGAGCCTCAGCACTTCGGCGGGCATGCCCGCGGTCTCCCGCGCGCGCTGGAACAGCCCGAGGACCTGCCCGAGCGCGACGAGCTCGGAGACGCCGGCGACGAAACGCTCGCGGACGTGCCGGTCGGTCGCCGCGCGCTCGCGATCGTCGGCGAGCGTGCGGGCGAGGTCGAAGAGCACGCCGAGCGCCTGCGGCGTGTTGAAGTCGTCGTCCATGGCGGCCTCGAACCGCGCACGGAACCCGCCCAGCTCCTCGGGCACGCCCCCCGACGTGCCGCTCCCGCGCGCCTGCGCGTCGGGGGCGAGCCGGGTGAGGCGCTCGAGGGCACGGGCGCTGTCCCGCACACGCTCCTCGGCGAAATCCACCGGGTGGCGATAGTGGGTGCCGAGCACGAAGAGCCGAAAGGCGTCGGGCTCGTGGCGCTTGACGAACTCCCGAATGGTGAGGACGTTACCCAGTGACTTCGACATCTTCTCGGCCCGCAAGTTCACCATCCCGTTGTGGAGCCAGTAGCGCGCGAACGGGCGTCCGGTGTCGGCCTCGGACTGGGCGATTTCGCACTCGTGGTGGGGGAAGATCAGGTCTTCCCCACCGCCGTGGATGTCGAAGGACTCCCCGAGGTACTTCATCGCCATCACGGAGCACTCGATGTGCCAGCCGGGGCGGCCGGGTCCCCACGGGCTCGGCCAGGCCGGCTCCCCGGGCTTCGACGACTTCCAGAGGGCGAAGTCGCGGGGATCGCGCTTGCGCTCGTCGACCTCGACCCGCGCGCCGGCGAGGAGCTCGTCGAGGTTCTTGCCCGAGAGCCGTCCGTACCCAGGGAACCGCCGGATCTCGAAGTACACGTCGCCGTCCACCGTGTAGGCGAACCCCTTGGCGACGAGGCGCTCGATCAGCACGACCATGTCGGGAACGTGCTCGGTGGCCTTCGGCTCGGCGTCGGCCGGCGCGACCCCGATCGCCGCCATGTCCTCGCGGAACGCCTGGATGTAGCGCTCGGAGACCTCCGTGGCCGGCACGCCCTCAGCATTCGCCCGCCGGATGATCCTGTCGTCGACGTCGGTGAAGTTCCGGACGAAGGTGACGCGGTAGCCCTTGAAGCGAAAGTACCGCTGGATGACGTCGAACACCATCGTGCTCCGCGCGTGGCCGATGTGGGAGAGGTCGTACACCGTCACACCGCACGCGTAGATGCGCACGTGGCCCGGGGTGAGGGGGACGAACTCCTCCTTGCTCCGCGTCAGCGTGTTGTAGACCTTCACGTGGCGATCTCCACGCTCGCGACGGCCATCGCGGCGATGCCCTCGCGCCGCCCCAGGAGCCCAAGCCCCTCGGGACTCTTGGCCTTCACGCTCACCCGATCCACGTCGAGCCCGAGCGTTTCGGCCAGCCGCTTGGCCATCCCGTCGAGGTGCGGCGCGAGCCGCGGCGCCTCGGCGAGCACCGTCGCGTCCACGTTGACGAGCCGCCCACCGCGCTCCCTCACGAGCTCGACGACGTGCCGCAGCAGCGCCAGACTGGAGATTCCGCGGTACCGCGGGTCACCGTCGGGGAAGTGGCGGCCAAGGTCCCCGAGCGCGAGCGCTCCCAGGAGCGCCTCGGCGATCGCATGCGTCAGCACGTCGGCGTCGGAATGGCCGTCGAGGCCCCGGGCGCTCGGCACCGTGACACCACCCAGGACGAGGGGGCGGCCATCCACCAGGGGATGGAGGTCGAAGCCGAGGCCGACTCGCGTCACCGGCCGGCCAGAGAGCGCGCCCGGCGGAGATCCGCCGGCGTCGTGATCTTGACGTTCTCCACGAGCCCGCGCACCACCCGTACCGGGTGACCGAGGCGCTCGACGAGCATCGCGTCATCGGTACCGACGACCCCGTCGCGCCGCGCCTTCTCGTGCGCCTCGCGGAGGAGGTCGGCGCGGAACGCCTGTGGGGTCTGGACCGCCCAGAGCTCGGAGCGGTCGAGCGTCAGCTCCACCCGCTCGGCGCGCACCCGTTTGACCGTCTCCGTGATCGGCAGGGCGCAGATCGCTGCACCCTCCGCGGCGGCGGCGCGCAGGACGGCGTCGATGAGGCGTCGCGTGATCAGCGGGCGGACCGCGTCGTGTACCACGACGATCTCCGCGTCCTCGGGCGCCGCCTGCAGCGCAAGCCACACCGAGTCCTGGCGCGTGCGGCCGCCGGCGACGACCGTGAGGGACGCGTCCTGTGCCACACGCCCGAGGATCCGCCGCGCGCGCGCCACCCAGGACTCGGGCGCGGCGACGACGACGGCGCGCACCGCCGGGTGGCGGGCGAAGTGACGGACGGTCGCCGCCAGGATCGACAACCTTCCCAGTCGCAGGAACTGCTTGGGCGTACGGGCGCCGAAGCGCGCACCCACGCCGCCCGCGGGGATGACGGCGGCCACCTTAGGCATCGGCGCGCTCCGGCGCCGTCACGGCCGACGGCGCGTCGTCGCGCGGACGTGTGAAGATCATGCGGCCCGCCGGCGTCTGGAGCACGCTTGTGACGACCACGTCCAGCGCCTGGCCGATGTATCGGCGGCCCTGCTCGATGACGACCATCGTGCCGTCGTCGAGGTACCCGACGCCCTGGCCCGATTCCTTGCCCTCGCGAAGGACCTGGACGGTCATCGCCTCACCGGGGAGCATCACCGGCTTCACCGCGTTCGCCAGCTCGTTGACGTTCAGCACGGCCACGCCGGCCAGCTCCGCCAGCTTGCTCAGGTTGTAGTCGTTCGTGACGATCCTGCCGCCGCGCCGGCGCGCGAGCTCGAGGAGCTTCCGGTCCACATCTTCGACGCCGGCGATGTCGACCTCCGCGATCTCGACCGTGAGGCCGGGGATCCGCTGGAGCCGGCCGAGCACCTCGAAGCCGCGGCGGCCGCGACTGCGCTTGAGCGCATCCGACGAGTCGGCGATCCGCTGGAGCTCGCGCAGCACGAAGCCGGGGACGACGAGCGGACCATCGAGGAACCCCGTCCCGCAGACGTCGGCGATTCGGCCATCGATGATCGCCGAGGTGTCGAGGATCTTGTCGAGCCCGCGGCCCCCTCTGGTGGCCGGGAAGAGCCGCGCGGAGATCGCCGACAGATCGGCGAGCCGGCCGAGCGCCACCGCGGCACCGACGTACGCGCCGAGCGCCAACGCGAGCGCGACAACGGCCGCCTGGCCCTGCGCGACCAGCGCGGCCGCGACGAGGCCCAGGACCAACCCGACACCGAGACCGGCGAGTCCACCCGCGACGCCCCAGACGAGGCGCTCGATCGGGAGCGACGCCGCGACGATCTCGAGCAGGACGGCGGCGCCGCCCGCGAGCGCGCCGGCGACGCCCCCGGCCGCGACGGGCGCCTCAAGCGCGTGGGCCGTCGCCCCACCGGCGGCGGCGGACACCACGAGAACGACGAGCCGGACAACGGTCCTGATCATGAGGGTTGGCTTGCCATGCGCTCACCCGAGCAGCGCGTCGACCGCTTCGTTGACGGTGGCCACGCCACGAACGTCGAGCGGCGACTTGCCGCCGGCCGGGACACTGTTCTTGGGCACGACCGCGCGCCGGAAGCCGAGCGCGGCCGCTTCCTTCAACCTGAGCTCGAGCCCGGCGACCGCGCGGACCTCGCCCGTGAGCCCGACCTCGCCTAGAACGACGACGTCGCCCGGCACCGGGCGGTCGAGGTAGCTCGACGCGGCGGCCAGGACGAGGCCGAGATCCGCCGCCGGCTCCGTCACGCGTCCGCCGCCCGCGACGTTCACGAACACGTCCTGGCTCGCGAGCGGCATGC
This sequence comes from Candidatus Rokuibacteriota bacterium, assembly GCA_003220315.1. Taxonomy (GTDB): domain Bacteria; phylum Methylomirabilota; class Methylomirabilia; order Rokubacteriales; family CSP1-6; genus 20CM-2-70-11. The sequence goes on along the minus strand of QHSA01000131.1, from coordinate 49,737 downwards.
CGACACGCTTCTCGAGCACCGCGAGCAGGAGGCACACGCGGTTGTAGTCGGCGCCGAGCACGGTCCGCCGCGGCGTGCCGAAGGACGCGCGCGCGACCAGCGCCTGGAGCTCGAGCAGCAATGGGCGCGTGCCCTCGAGGCTCGAGACGATGACGGAGCCCGGCGCGTCTCCGGGCCGCTCCGCGAGGAAGAACCCCGACGGGTTCGTCACCTCCACGAGCCCCGCTTCGCCCATCTGGAAGACGCCGATCTCGTTGGTGGAGCCGAAGCGGTTCTTCACCGCGCGCAGCACGCGGTAGGCGTGGTGGCTCTCCCCCTCGAAGTAGAGGACGGTGTCCACGAGGTGCTCGAGGACCCGCGGCCCCGCGAGCGCGCCCTCCTTCGTCACGTGGCCGACGAGGAACGTGGCGATCCCGAGCCCCTTGGCGAGCGTCATGAGACGCGCGCCGCACTCGCGCACCTGCGCGACGCTGCCCGGCGCGGACTCGAGCTCGGGCAGGAAGACGGTCTGGATCGAGTCCACAACCAGCGCGCGGGGCTTCACGTCGTCGAGCTGGGCCTGAACCGCGGCGAGGTCCGTCTCCGTCCAGAGAAGCAGGCCGTCCGCGGCGATTCCGAGCCGATCCGCGCGCATCTTGACCTGCGCCGCCGATTCCTCCGCCGACACGTACAGGACGGGCGGCGTCACCTGCGCGAGGGCGCGCGCCGTCTGAAGGAGCAGCGTGCTCTTGCCCACGCCCGGATCCCCACCCACCAGGACGAGCGAGCCGCGGACGACGCCGCCACCCAGGACGCGATCGAGCTCGCCGATGCCGGTGCGGACGCGGTCGTGCTGCTCCACCGTGATGTCGCGGAGAGGCCGGGGCGGCCCCTGGACCACCGGCGCCCGCCGTGCGACGCGCGACGGCGCCGCACGCTCTTCCACGAGCTGGAGGTAACCCGCGCCGGCCCGCAGGCAGTCGGGACAGGTGCCGGGCTTGGGGCTCGCGTACCCGCACTGCTGGCAGCGATAGACGCTAGCGTCGCGGGCCGTCACCCTTCGACTCCGCGCCCTTCTCGCCGAGGCCCCGGATGAGTGATCGGAGCAGGAAGGACCGCTGGGCGCCCTCGAGGATCGTCACGAGCCGCTCGTAGATCGTCGGATCCGCGAGGAGCGCGCCGATCGTCCCCTCGCCCTCCTTGACCTTTTCGCTGATCTCCTTGAGGTTCGCCACCGTGACCCGCAGGTCCTGAACGATCTGGCGCAGGCCGCCGGCGTCCCCGTCGGCGATGAGAGAGCCGAGCGCGCCCCGCCCGCCGGCGATCCGGTCGGACACGTCGCGGAGGTTACGCGTGACAGTGCGAAGGTCCTCGAGCGTCTCCTTATACTTCGGTTCGAAGAGGAGTGCCGGGAGGAGGCCCTGGTCGGCCCCGGGTCGGTCGACCAGGCGTCCGAGCCGATCCATCGCCCCGACGAACCGCCGTGCGGCGTCCGTCCCCGTGGGCGAGAGAAGCACGCCCGCGGGGCCCTGGCCCTCGGCCACGCGATCGAGGAGCTTCTGCGTCGTCGTGACGGTCTCGTTCAGGCGCTTGAGCGCGACCGGCTCCTCGTACAAAAGGGCGTGCGCCCAGCCGCGGCCGTGTTCGACTTGATCGACGACGCGGTTGATCTTGCCGACCGTCGCCGACACGTCGTCGACGAGCTTCGACCGGTTCACGTCCTCCGCCGTCTTGCGGAGCGCCGCGACGAGGGCCGCGGCGTCCCTCGCCGTGTCGGCGCCCTGCGTCAGCACGCGGGCGAAATCGGTCGGCTCGCGCGCGAGGAGCACGTCGCCGGGCTGGAGCGGCGGCGCCGCGGCCGTTCCCACCGTCACCTCCACCACCTTGTCACCGAGCAACCCCTGCGTCTCGATGCGCGCGATCGAGTCCCGGCGGATGCGGTCGGCGTAGCGCCGAGCGATGGTGAGGTCGACCCGCACCTTCCCGCCAGGCTCGCCGGGCAGGTGCACGTCGGTGACGCGACCGATCTGCACGCCGGCGAGCCGGACCGTCGCCCCCTCCGTGAGCCCAGCGACTTCGGTGAACTCGGCGTGAATCGTGTAGTGCGCCTCGAAGAGCCGCGCGCGCGCGCCGAGGGCGTACACCATGCCGAGGAAGGCCGCGAGCGCCACGAGGACGAACACCCCCACACGAAGCTTCACCGCGATCTCGCCCCTCTCGTCATTCATCGACTCGCCTCGCCTTCGGCTGCGGCTCGCACTGCCACATTCATCGACTCGCCTCGCCCTCGGCTGCGGCTCGCACTGCCACATTCATCGACTCACCTCGCCTCGCCGGCCAGGAAGGCCTGGACGGCGCCGTCGGTCGTCTCGAGCACCGCGTCGACCGGACCGATCGTCGCGAACCGGCCGTCGATCAGCACCGCCACGCGATCCGCGACGGTCTTGGCGAGCTCGAGGTCGTGCGTGACCACGATGACGGTGTCGCACACGCCGCCGCGCAACTCCCGGATCAGCTCGCCGACGAGCTTGGAGTTCGTGGGGTCGAGCCCGCCCGTCGGCTCGTCGAACAGGAGCACCTCCGGCTCGACGGACAGCGCGCGCGCGATCCCGACGCGCTTCCTCATCCCGCCCGACAATTCCGCCGGCAGGAGGCCGAGGACCTCGCCGCCGAGCCCCACGAGCGAGAGATTCTTTACGACTCGCGCCCGGATCTCGGGCTCAGGCAGGCTCGCGTGCTCCCGCAACGGAAAGGCGACGTTCTCGTACACGGAGAGCGAGTCGAAGAGCGCCGCGCCCTGGAACACGAAGCCCAACCGGCGCCGGAGCGGTAGGACCTCCTCCTCGGAGAGGTGCTCGATGGCGCGGTCGAAGAGAAGGATCCGCCCCGCGTCCGGGCGGATGAGGCCGGCGACCAGCCGCAGGAGCACCGTCTTCCCCGAGCCGCTCCCGCCCATCACGACGAGCGTCTCACCCTTGGCGAGCGCGAACGAGACGCCGCGGAGCACCTCGACCGCGTCGAAGTTCTTCTGCACGTCGATGGCCTCGACGATCGTCTGCGCCATGGCGCCTCAGTAGAACAGCGTCAGGAACAGCTTGGTGAGGAAGAAGTCTGAGACGATCACACCCATCGTCACGTGGACGACGGTCGCCGTCGTCGCGCGCCCCAGCCCCTCGGTGCCGCCCTCGGTGGAGAGCCCGTTGTAGCAGCCGATCAGCGTCACGACCGCGCCGAAGAAGACTGACTTGCCGATGCCAGTCAGGAAGTCCTTTGGCACCACCCAGTACGTCATCGTGTTCCAGTAGGCGTACATGTCCGCGCCACGCTCGACGAACATGATCACCATGCCGCCCAGGACGCCGACGGCGTCGGTGAGGACCGTGAGCAGGGGGAAGACGACCAGCGACGCGAGCACGCGCGGGACCACGAGGCGCTTGACGTAGTTGACGCCGAGCGTCCGGAGCGCGTCGATCTGCTCCGTGACCTTCATCGAGCCGAGCTCCGCGGTGATCCCCGAGGCGACCTTCCCGCCGACGAGGATCGCGGTGAGCACCGGTCCGAGCTCCCGGAGGATCGCGAGGGCCGCGACTGGGCCCACGTAGGTCTCGGCGCCGAAGCGCGCCATGTTCACCGCGCTCTGGATCGTGAACACCATCCCCGTGAAGATTGCCGCGGTGAGCGCAACGCCGAGCGACTGCACGCCCATCGACTCGATCTCGCGGAGGATCAACCGGAAGTACTTGGGCGGGAGCGCCAGGCTCCGCATGACGCGGCCCGTGAGGAGGCCGAGCCCGCCGTACCAGACGACCGTGCGCCTCAGGGAGAGTTCCAACCCCGTCACTCCGTCGCGAAGCTGTCGACCAGCTCGCGGAACGCGGTCCGCCAGGTCTCGAAGGACTCCGGGGGCGCGACCAGCGCGAAGTCGTACACGCACCGCTCGTCCTTCATCACGTACGTCTCGACCCGTGTGAGGGCCGCGCCGGCGGCGAGGCGGCCGTCGAGCACGGCATGGGCGGCGCGCCGCCCATCGACCGCCACGTCCTCCCACTCGACGATGGCACGGCTCTGAAACCCCATCAAGAGATGCCGGGAGAGCACATCCAGCCGGGCGGCCGGGATCGCGTCCCCGCATGTCGCGTTGGCCAGCATCGCCACCGGCGCCGTGCGGTGCCTGAGCTCCAGGTCGGCCCCGCTCGCCTCGATCACCGTCCACTCGGCGCCCGGGATTCCGACGCGGTAGCCTTTGGGCGAATGGAAGACGCCGCTCTCGATCCGCCTGCCGGCGCACCCGGTAGCCACGACGACGACCGTGAAGGCGAGCGCCACGACGCCGCGCGCTCCCACCGTCCCCTAACGGTCCGACCCGGCGCGCCCCGCGTGCCGCCGCGCGAGCTCCTCGACCACTTCGCGGAGCGGGATCGACCGCGCGCCCAGCAGGACCAGCGTGTGGAACCAGAGATCGGCCGCCTCCTCGATCAGGCGCCGGTCGCCCTCACCGCCGAGCGCGGCCGTGATGACCTCGGCCGCTTCCTCACCGATCTTGCGACAGATCGCCGCCTCGCCCCCCGCGAGGAGCCCGGCGACGTACGAGCCTGGCCGCGGGCTCGCCTTCCGCGTCTCGATCGTCCGCTCGAGACGCTCGAGCATGTTCGCAGGCGGCGGTGATCCGGGCTCGCCGCCGCCCTCCTGGAGCGCCGCGAAAAAGCAGGTGCGCCGCCCCGTGTGACACGCGACGCCCTCCTGGTGGACCTGCACGAGGAGCGCGTCCGCGTCGCAGTCGGCGTAGACGGCCCGGACGTGCTGCGTGTGGCCGGAGGTCTCGCCCTTGCGCCACGGGGCACCCCGCGAGCGCGACCAGAAGTGGGTCACCCCGGTCGCGAGCGTCCCCTCTACGGCCGGCCGGTCCATCCAGGCCACCATGAGGAGCTCGCCCGTGTCCGCTTCCTGGACCACGGCGGGGATCAACCCCTGCGCGTCGAACTTGAGCTCGTCGACCGTCATGGCTCGCAGCGCACCTCGACACCGCGCTCCCTGAGATACGCCTTGGCCTCCGCGAGGGTGTGCGTGCCGAAATGGAAGATGGACGCGGCCAGCACCGCGTCGGCGCACCCCTCGACGAGCCCCTCATAGAGGTGCTCGAGCGAGCCGGCGCCACCCGAGGCGATCACGGGGACCGGGACGGCCTCGGAGACGGCGCGCGTGAGCTCGAGGTCGTAGCCGTCCTTGGTTCCGTCGCGGTCCATGCTCGTCAGGAGGATCTCGCCCGCGCCGAGCTCGACCACTTCGCGCCCCCACTCGACCGCGTCGCGCCCGGCGGGACGCCGGCCGCCGTGGGTGTAGACGCCCCAACGCCGGGTGCCGGCGCGCTCACGCCGCGCGTCGATGGCGACCACGACGCACTGGCTGCCGAAGCGCTCCGCCGCCTCACGGACGAGGTCGGGCCGCGCGAGCGCGGCCGTGTTGAGCGAGACCTTGTCGGCGCCCGCCCGCAGGAGCCCCCGCACGTCGTCGATCGAGCGGACGCCGCCGCCGACCGTCAGCGGCATGTAGATGCCCTCGGCGGTGCGGCGCACCACGTCGAGCATGATCGCGCGCGCCTCGTGTGAGGCCGTGATGTCGAGGAAGACGAGTTCGTCGGCGCCCTGCCTGTCGTACGCGAGCGCGGCCTCGACCGGGTCGCCCGCGTCGCGCAGGTCCACGAAGCGCACGCCCTTGACGACGCGGCCGTCCTTGACGTCGAGGCATGGGATGACGCGCTTGGCTAACATTATTGTAACGAGTGCCGTGAGGCCGGTGCACTCCGTAGGTGGCGTGCCGTGGGCACGGCGCGGCTCCGTCCGACCAAGGCACCTCGCGTCATTTCGCCAACTCCTTCCGGGCCTCGGCGAGGTCGATCACGCCGGTGTAGAGGGCACGGCCCACGACGCAGCCTACGACGCCCGGGACCGCGGCCAGCCGCCTCAAGTCGGCGAGCCGCGCGACACCGCCGGAGGCGATGACCGGGACCCCGGCCGCACGCGCGAGCTCCGCGGTCGCCTCGACGTTGGGCCCCTGCGCCGTGCCGTCGCGGCCGACGTCCGTGCAGAGGAGCGCGGCAAGGTGCGCGGCAACGTCGCGCTGATCGCGGAGCGCCAGGGCGAATTCGACCGGTGCCAGCTCGGAGAGATCAACCCACCCCTTCACCGCCACCCGACCGTCGCGCGAGTCCGCCGCGATGATGATCCGCTGCGGGAATCGGTCGCAGACCTCGGCGAGGAACTCGGGGTCGAGCGCACGCGTGCCGACGACGGCCCACGACGCCCCGGCCCCCAGCACCGCTTCCACCGCTCTCACGTCGCGCAACCCGCCGCCCGCCTCGACCGGCACCGGCGCGACAGCCGCGATGATCTTCGCGACGAGCGCGGTCTGGCGCGGCTCGCCGGCGAACGCGCCGTCGAGGTCCACGACATGGAGCCGCTCGGCACCGCATTGCTTCCAGTGCACGGCCATCGCGACCGGGTCTTCGGAGAAGACGGTCTCTCGGTCGGCGCGGCCCTGACGGAGCCGCACGCATCGCCCGTCGCGGAGGTCGACGGCGGGGATCACGATCATCGGGCGCCGCCCTTGACGATCGCCGCGAAGTTCTCGAGGAGCCGGAGCCCCCAGCGTTGGCTCTTCTCCGGATGGAACTGGGTCGCGTAGATCAGCCCCCGCTCGATCGCCGCGGCGAACTCGATCCCGTACTCGCACCACGCGACGCGAAGGATCGGGCGTCCCGGAGCCCCGTGCGCCTGCCTCGGACCACCCTCGATCTGAGCTGAGCTCGCGGCCGTCGCGACAACAGGGTAATAGGAGTGGACGAAGTAGAAGTAGGCGCCCGCCGGAATGCCCTCGAAGAGGCGCAACTCCCCCGCGTGCCGGACGCGGTTCCAGCCCATGTGAGGGACCTTCCGGCCCGGCGGGAACCTCCGCACAGTCCCCGGGATCACGTCGAGGCCGCGCCCTTCACCGAATTCCTCGCTCGTCGAGAACAAGAGCTGGTAGCCGAGGCAAATTCCGAGAAACGGCCGGCTGCCGTCCAGCGCCCGCCCGAGGGCCGGGAGGAGTCCGAGGCGTTCGAGGTTCGCCATCGCGTCGTGGAACGCCCCATCGCCCGGAAGCACGACGGCGTCCGCGCCGTCCACGGTGCCAGGATCCTGGGTCACGACCGCCGGGATGCCGACGCGACCGAACGCCTTCTCGACGGACCCGAGGTTGCCCCGCCCGTAATCGATCACGGCGATCATGGGCTCACAGGGCGCCCTTCGTCGACGGGACGATTCCTGCGATGCGGGGGTTCACCCGCGTGGCGTCGGCGAGCGCGCGGCCGACGGCCTTGAACACCGCCTCCGTGACGTGGTGGAGATTGTGGCCGTAGTGCATCGTCACGTGCAGGGTGAGTTCCGCGTTGACTGCGAAGGCGCGGAAGAACTCCTGGAGCAGGTCCAGGTCGAAGTTGGACACGCGCGTCCGCGCCACCGGCACGCCGAAGACGAGGAACGGGCGCCCCGACAGGTCCACGGACGCCGAGACGAGCGCCTCATCCATCGGGACGAACGCGGTGCCGTAGCGGACGATGCCCTTCTTGTCGCCGAGCGCTAACCGGAGCGCCTGCCCGAGCACGATGCCGACGTCCTCGACCGTGTGGTGCTGATCCACCTCGACGTCGCCCTGTGCCTCGACGGCGAGATCCATAAGACCGTGCTTCGCCCAGGCCTCGAGCATGTGGCTGAAGAACGGGATCGGCGTCTGCACCTTCGACGCGCCGGTGCCGTCGAGGTTGAGCTGAAGCGAGACCTCGGTCTCCTTGGTCTTGCGCTCCACGCGCGCCTGCCGTGCCGTCGTCTCCGCGCTCATACGGCCCTCCCTGGGTCGCTCCCAAGCCGTAGCTCGGCGGCGCGCCCGTGTCCGGCGAGCCCTTCGATCCGCGTGAGCACCCTGAGATGCGGCGCGGCGGCGGCGAGCCCACGCGGCGAGTACTCGATGACGCTCGAGCGCTTGACGAAATCCTCCGTGCCGAGCGGCGAGGCGAAGCGCGCCGTGCCTGCGGTCGGCAGGACGTGGTTGGGTCCGGCGACGTAGTCGCCAACCACCTCGGGGGTGTGGCCGCCCACGAAGACCGCGCCCGCATGGCGCACGCGCGGGATCAGGGCCGCGGCGACGCTCACCATCAGCTCGAGGTGCTCCGGCGCCAGGCGGTTGGCCAGCTCGACCGCGTCGTCGAGCGACGCCACGCGGATCAACGCGCCGTTGGCCTCGAGCGCCCGGGAGGCGATCTCACGGCGCGGCAGCGCGGTGAGCTGGCGCTCAAGCTCCGCGGCGACGCGAGGGAGCAGCTCGGTCGCGTCCGTGATGCAGACCGCGCGGGCCATCGGGTCGTGCTCCGCCTGCGCGAGCATGTCGCCCGCCACCCAGGCGGGATCGGCGGCAGCGTCGGCGACGACAACGATCTCGCTCGGTCCCGCCACCATGTCGATGCCGACCTCGCCGAACACGCGGGCCTTCGCGAGGGCCACGTAGATGTTTCCGGGGCCCACGATCTTGTCGACGCGCCGGATCGTCGCCGTGCCATAGGCGAGCGCGGCTACCGCCTGGGCACCGCCGACGCGGTAGCCCTCGGTGACCCCGGCGAGGCGGGCAGCGGCGAGCACGGCGGGCTCGACCCGGCCGCCGGGGCCCGGCGGCGTGACGAGCACGATCTCGCGGACGCCGGCGACACGCGCCGGCACCGCGGTCATCAGGACTGTGGACGGATAGGCGGCGCGCCCGCCCGGCGCATAGATCCCCGCCCGATCGAGCGGCCGGACCTCCTGGCCGAGGATGGAACCGTGCTCATCGGTCAGACGCCATGACTTCGGCGCCCCGACCGCGTGATACCGCTCGATCCGCTCGGCCGCGTACGCAAGGGCCGCGCGGACGTCTGGCGCGACCTGCCGCTCTGCCATCTCGAACTCGTCCGGGGTGATCACGAGCTCCGTCGGGGTCGCCGCCGTGAAACCGTCGAAGCGCGCGGTCAGCTCCAGGAGGGCCGCGTCGCCGCGGGCGCGCACGTCGGCCAGAATCGCGTCGACGGCACGGAGAATCTCGGACGGAATGGTTGCCGGCGGGCGCGCGAGCGCCGCGACGACGGCTTCGACGCCCAGCTGCCGTGCGTCGAGCACGCGGATCATGGCAGTGCGAGCCGCAGGCCGTCGCGGGGCTGGGGCCCCGCCGGCCGAGGCGAGCCGATGAATGGCAGTGCGAGCCGCAGCCGCAAGGCGAGGCGAGTCTGTGATCGGGGCCCCGCCGGCCGAGGCGAGCCTATGATCAAGTTGCGGGCGACACCAATCGCCGTCATGGCGCTTTCATTCGACCGATGTCCGCGCGCCCGGTGAGTGGCTCGAGACGGGTGCCTGGCGGCCCCGCGCGGCGCGCATCACCTCGATCAGCCCGGTCACTCGCGCGTGCTCGGTCTTCATCGACGCGCGGTTCACGATGATCCGGGCCGTGGAGCGCGCGATCTCCGCGACCTCCACGAGCCCGTTCGCGCGCAGCGTCTCCCCCGACTGGACCAGATCCACGATCCGCTCGGCGAGCCCGACCAGCGGCGCCAGCTCGATGGACCCGTCGAGCCTCACGATCTCGACCTGGATGCCGCGGTTCGAGAAGTAGGCTTCCGTGAGCCGCGGGTACTTGGTGGCCACACGCACCCACGACCACTTCGTCGGGTCGTCGCGCTCCCTGAGCTCGCGCGGCTCGGCGACGACGAGGCGGCAGAAGCCGAACCCCAGGTCGAGCGGCTCGTACACGTCCGGCTCCTGCTCGAGGAGAATGTCCTTGCCGACGATCCCGAGGTCGGCGGCGCCGTAGAGGACATACGCCGGGACGTCGGCGGGCTTCAGAAACAGCACGCGCAGCTCCCGCTTCGGGTCGGTGAAGATCAGCCGGCGCGAGTCCCCGTCGATCCCCTCCACGCCGAGGTCGCGCAGGAGCGCGAGCGCAGGGTCCAGCAGCCGTCCCTTGGGGAGCGCGAGCGTCAGCACGTCCTTCATGCGCGGCGCTCGATCCGGGCGCCCAGCCCCCCGAGCTTGGCCTCGAGCCGCTCGTAGCCGCGGTCGAGATGATAGACGCGCGAGACGACGGTCGTTCCGTGCGCGGCCAACCCCGCGAGCACGAGCGCCGCGGAGGCGCGCAGGTCCGAGGCCATGACCGGGGCGCCCTGGTAGCACGGCACGCCGCGGATGACCGCGATCGCGCCGTCGGTCTCGATCCGGGCGCCCATCCGCGCCAGCTCGGCGACGTGCATGAACCGGTTCTCGAAGATGGTCTCCGTGACGCGCGATTGGCCGTCAGCCAGGCCGAGCAGCGTCATCACCTGCGCCTGCATGTCCGTCGGAAAGCCCGGAAACGGGCTCGTCGTCACGTCGGCCGGGCGGGGCCGCTCGGGGCCCCGCGCGCGGACCCACGTCGGCCCCGTCTCGAGGACCACGCCGATCTCGTCGAGCTTGGCGAGCACCGAGGAAATGTGGTCGGGCACGAGGTCCGTGACGGTGACGTCGCCCCGCGTGATGGCGGCCGCCACGATGAGAGTTCCCGCCTCGACGCGGTCCGGGACGATGCGATGCACGGCCCCACGGAGCTCGGCGACGCCCTCGATCTCGATGCGCGCGGTGCCGGCGCCCTGGATCCGCGCGCCCATGGCGGTGAGCAGCGCCGCCAGGTCGACGACCTCGGGCTCGCGCGCCGCGTTCTCGATAACGGTCGTGCCCTCGGCCAGCGCCGCCGCCATCATGAGGTTCTCGGTCCCGGTGACCGTCACCAGGTCGGTCGTGATTCGCGCCGCCTTGAGCCGGCTCGCCCGCGCGATGACGTAGCCGTTCTCGATCGCGATCTCGGCGCCGAGCTTCGCGAGCCCCTTGAGGTGCTGGTCGATCGGACGCGGGCCGATGGCGCAGCCGCCGGGTAGGGCGACGCGCGCCGTGCCGTGGCGGGCGACGAGGGGACCAAGGACAAGGACGGAGGCGCGCATGGTCGAGACGAGCTCGTACGGCGCCAGATCGCTCGTCACGTGCGCGACCTGCACACCGAGCCCGCCCGTGCGGCGGGACACCGTCGCGCCGAGGGTCTCGAGGAGCCTCGTCATGGTACGCACGTCTGCGAGGTCGGGCGCGTTTGCGAGTGTCAGGGGCTCCGCCGTCAGGAGCGCGGCCGCTATCGCCGGCAGGGTGGCGTTCTTGGCCGCGCTCACCTTCACCGTCCCTCGAAGCGGGACGCCGCCCTCGATCTCGAGCCGCGCCGGCATCACGCCCTCCCGGCGACGAACCGGTCCACGCCTGCGAGGTCGGCGCGGACGCCCACACCCGTGAACCCCGCTGCGCGCAAGAGCCCGGCGACGGCGCCGGCTTGGCTGCCGCCTGCGGTTTCCAGCAGCAGCGGCGCCGACGGACGGAGCACCTCGCGCGCGGAGGTGACGATCCGCCGGATGACCCTCAGCCCGTCGCCGCCGCCGTCCAGCGCCAGGCGCGGTTCGTGAGCACCAACCTCCGGCTCGAGGCCGGAGAGGATGGCGCTCGGCAGGTACGGCGGATTGCTCACGAGCAGGTCGGCGCACCCTCGGCCTAGCGGGTCGGAGAGGTCACCCACGACGACCGTGACGTGCTCCGCGAGACCGAGCTGTCGCGCGTTCTCGCGTGCGACGGCCGCCGCGGCCCGCGACATGTCGATCGCGACCACGTCGACGTCGCGTCGCTCCGCGGCGAGCGCACACGCGATCACCCCAGAGCCCGTGCCCAGGTCCAGAGCGAGCAGTCGGACGCCTGGGCGCGGTGGAGGCAAGAGCTCGAGGGCCCACTCGACCAGCGTCTCGGTCTCGGGCCGCGGGACGAGGACATCCGCCGTCAAGCGGACCCGCAGCCCGCGGAACGCCTCCCAGCCGACGATTTGCTGCAGAGGCTCACGGCGCGCGCGCCGCCCGACCGCCGCCTCGTAGCGCGCGGCGACCGCCGCGGGAAGTGCGCGATCGAGGTCCAGGCGGGCCTCGACACGGCCGACCCCGAGCACCGCGGCGAGCAGCCACTCGGCGTCGACCCGCGCGGACGGGATCCCGGCAGCGGAGAGCCGATCGACCGCGGCCGCGAGCTCGGCGCGGCGAGTGGGCGCCCCGGGGGCCGCGCGCATCAGCTCGCCACCCGCGTGAGCCGCTCCGCCTGCTCCGCTGCGGTCAGCGCGCCGATCAGCTCGTCGAGGTCGCCCTCCAGGACGGCGGGAAGGCGGTGGAGCGTCAGGCCGATCCGGTGGTCGGTGACGCGCGTCTGGGGGAAGTTGTAGGTGCGGATCCGTTCGCTCCGCTCGCCGGTCCCCACCTGACTCCGCCGGTCGGCGGCAATCGCCGCCTGCTGCTCCTGCTGCGCGCGCTCGAGGAGCCGGGCCTTGAGCACGCGCATCGCCTTCGCCCGGTTCTTCAGCTGCGAGCGTTCGTCCTGACACGTGACGACGAGCCCCGTCGGCAGGTGCGTGACGCGCACCGCCGAGTCGGTCGTGTTCACGCCCTGGCCGCCCGGCCCGGAGGAGCGGTACACGTCGACCTTGAGGTCCTTCTCGTCGATCTTGACGTCGACGTCCTCCGCCTCGGGCAGCACGGCGACGGTGACGGTCGAGGTATGGATCCGCCCGCTCCCCTCCGTGACCGGGACCCGCTGGACGCGGTGGACGCCGCGCTCGAACTTGAGGCGGCTCCACGCCCCGCGACCCTGGATGAAGAGGATCGCGTCCTTGACGCCCCCCGTACCGGTCGTGCTGGCGTCCATGACCTCGATTTTCCAGCGCTGGCGCTCCGCGTACTTCGTGTACATGCGCACGAGGTCCGCGGCGAACAGCGCGGCCTCCTCGCCGCCCGCGCCAGCGCGGATCTCGACGAAGACGTTCTTCGCGTCGTTGGGATCGCGCGGGAGGAGCAGGCGCTTCAGCTCGTCCTCGAGCGCCGTCTGGCGGGCCGTGAGATCGTTCACCTCGGCCTGCGCGAGCTCCATGAGCTCGCGGTCGCCGCCCTCCGAGAGGAGGTGGCGCGCCTCGCCGAGCCGCCTGAGCACTTCACGATATTCCGTGAACCGGTCGACGATGTCGACCGTCTCGGCGTGCTCTTTGCGGAGGCGCGCGTACTCGACGGGCTGCGCGAGGATGGCGGGATCGGACAGCGCACGGGCGATCTCGTTCGATCGCTCTTCGATCTGACGGAGCTTGTCAAACAGCATCGGGCTCAGCGCCTCCCGCAACAGAAACCCGGCTGGAGCCCACCCCAGCCGGTCGCGGAGCGTTCGCTACGACGACACGCTCTGCCGCTTGTACTTCCGCTGGAAGCGCTCGACGCGCCCGGCCGTGTCCACGAGCTTCTGCTTGCCGGTGTAGAAGGGGTGGCACTTCGAGCAGATCTCCACCCGGATGTCGGGCCGGGTCGAGCGGGTGCGAACGACCTCGCCGCACGCGCACGTGATCGTCGTCTCCACGTACTCCGGATGAATACCCACCTTCACGATCGCCACCTCCTGAGAGGAAACAAGGATACCAGCCCGGACGGGAAAGCGCAAAAATCCCGGGGACTTCGAGCGGGGTCGCCCTACCCCAAGCTGTGCATGGAGGCCAGGAACTCCTTGTTCGTCTTGGTGAGCTTGAGCTTGTCGAGGAGAAGCTCCATGGCTTCCACGGGGTTGAGCTGGGAGAGGGCTTTCCGAAGGAGCCAGACCTTTTGCAGCTCGTCCTTCTCGAGGAGGAGCTCTTCCTTCCGGGTGCCTGATTGCTCGATGTTGATGGTCGGGAAAATGCGCTTGTCCATCAGGCGGCGGTCCAGGTGGACCTCCATGTTGCCCGTGCCCTTGAACTCCTCGAAGATCACGTCGTCCATCCGGCTGCCCGTGTCGACGATGGCGGTGGCCATGATGGTCAGCGAGCCGCCCTCCTCGATGTTGCGGGCTGTGGCGAAGAACCGCCGGGGTCGCTGCAGCGCGTTGGCGTCGAGGCCGCCCGAGAGGACCTTGCCCGACGACGGGATGACGGCGTTGTGAGCGCGGGCAAAGCGTGTGAGCGAATCGAGCAGGATCACGACGTCGCGCTTGTGCTCGACGAGCCGCTTGGCCTTCTCGATGACCATGTCGGCCACCTGGATATGCCGCTGTGGCGGCTCGTCGAACGTGGAGGAGATGACCTCACCCTTCACCGACCGCTGCATGTCGGTGACCTCCTCGGGCCGCTCGTCGATCAGCAGCACGATCAGGTAGACCTCGGGGTGGTTCGTCGCGATCGCGTGGGCGATGGACTGCAGCATCATCGTCTTGCCCGTGCGCGGCGCCGCCACGATCATCCCGCGCTGCCCTTTGCCGATCGGACAGAGCAGATCCATCACTCGGGTCGTGAGGTTCTCGGCATCGTACTCGAGACGAAGCCGCTCCATCGGATAGAGCGGCGTGAGGTTGTCGAAGAAGATCTTCTCGCGCGCCTGGTCGGGCGTCTCGAAGTTGATCGCCTCGACCTTCAGGAGCGCGAAGTACCGCTCCGTGTCCTTCGGCGGTCGGACCTGGCCCGAGATGGTATCGCCGGTACGCAGGTCGAATCGCCGTATCTGAGATGGAGAGACGTAGATATCGTCGGGCCCCGGCAAGTAGTTGTAGTCCGGCGCCCGAAGGAAGCCGAAGCCGTCGGGGAGGACCTCGAGGACGCCCTCGGCGTAGATGAGCCCGTCCTTCTCCGCCTGCGACTGGAGGATCTTGAATATCAGCTCCTGCTTGCGCAGGCCACCGATGTTCTGGACGTTCAGGTCACGGGCGATCTGGTTCAGGTCCCCGATCGTCTTTTCCTTCAGCTCGGAGAGGTTCAGACCGTTCGTTTCAGGGGTCTGCGCCGGGTTTCCTTGACCTCGCTCTCGGCGGGCACTCATCAACGGGCTCCGGGCGCGGCTTCTAGAGGCCGCGGGCTAGTGAGTTGGTTATGATACGACAGCAGATTTCTTGCGGGGTTGGAGCGATAACGCCCGGCGGTATCTTCCCATCCATGCCAGGGGTTGTCAACGGTTTTTCACAGCCGTACCTCGATGACCGCCCGCTGCCTGATCTCCTTGAGCCAGGCCTCCAGGCGCGCATCGTACTTCTCCCGGAACAGGATCTCGCGGATTTGCGCCTTGGCCCGGGTCAGCGCCTCCCCTTCGAGGGTCTCCTTCGACTCGAGGCGGAAGATGTGGTAGCCCAGCGACGACCGGTACGGTTTGGAGACCGTGCCCGGCTCCAGGCTCAGGATCTGCGCCTCGATGTCCTGAGCCAGCTCGCCCCGCTTGAGTGTGCCGAGGTCGCCGCCGTCCTTCGCGCTGGCGTCGCGCGAGTGCCGGTGGGCGAGCTCCGCGAAGCCGGTCCCCTGGAGCAGCTGGGCACGGAGCATCTCGGCCTTGATACGGGCGGCCTCCCAGGCGGCGTCGGCGGGCTCGCCCTCCGGCACGATCAGGACGTGCCGCGCATGGTAGGCGAGGCCAGTTTCAAGCTTCTGGCGGTTGGCGTCGAGGTACTTATTGATCTCGGCCTCGGTCACGGAGATCCGGAGCCGCACCTTCCGGTTGATCACGCGCGCCACACGCATCTCGTCACGGAACCGCTTCTTGATCGTGTCGATGGTGACGCCCTGGGCCTTGAGGGCCCGCTCGAACTCCTCGCGAGTCGGGGCGCCCAGCTTTTTGATCCGCTCCGCCAGCTCCTCCTCGACCTCGGCCTCATCCACCGTGATCTTCTCGCGCTCTGCCTCCTGGACCTGGAGCCGTTTCTCGATCATCTTGGTGAGAAACTGCTGGACGAACTCGTTCGACACCGGCGTCTCCTGGCGCGTCTGGGACCGGTAATCGTTGATGGCCTCCTGGAGCTCGCCCAGCGTAATCGCGTCGTTGTTCACGACGGCGACGACGCGGTCGGCCACATCCTCGTCCGTGGCCTTCGCGGTAGCCCGCGGCTCCGGCGACCGCCCCTCCTTCGGCGGCTCTCCCCGGCCTGGCGTGGCGGGGGCCGGCGTCAGCGTGGGGCCGTCCTTCGTCCCGCCGACGCTTGGCATCGACGCCGCCGCCGCGCAGCCGCCGAGCGCGAGGGCCAGCAGTCCGGTCGCTGCGAGCCCCCGGATCATGAGCGGTCGAGGCTCTCGAGGAGACGCAGCAGGGAGCCGCGGACCCGCGCCCACTCCCCCCGTTCCACAACCGCTTCGATCGTGAACTCACGCTTCATCTTGAGCCGCCCCCGGCTCCCTTCAATCGCCCTGACGAGCCGCCGGGGATCGAGGGGTGTCCCCGGCGCAAACGTGACGAACGCCATGCCCTCGCCCGCTTCTAGCTTCTCCACGCCCAGCCGGCGCGCGGCCACTCGCAAGTGGACGATGTCGAGGAGCTGCTCGGCCTCCTCGGGGAGCGGGCCGAACCGGTCCACGAGCTCTCCGCGCAGGTCGTCGACCTCGGGGTCACTGACCGCGCCGGCGAGCCGCTTGTAGAAGGCGAGGCGCTGGTTGACCTCGGGGACATACGCGTCCGGCAAGAAGCCCTCCGCCGCGACGCTGATCACAGGCTCGACGGCCGCTGCGGCCGGTTCGCCCCTCAATTCTCGCACGGCCTCGCCCAGGAGCTTCGCGTAAAGATCGAAGCCCACGGCCGCGATGTGGCCGTGCTGCTCGGCCCCGAGGAGGTTGCCCGCGCCGCGGATCTCGAGGTCCCGCAGGGCGAGCTTGAACCCCGAGCCCAGCTCCGTGAACTCCTGGAGCGCCCGGAGGCGACGCTGCGCCTGCTCGTCCACCCGCCCGTCCGCGGGCACGAGCAGGTACGCGTACGCCTGCTGGCGCTCGCGCCCCACGCGGCCCCGAAGCTGGTAAAGCTGGGCCAGGCCGAACCGGTCGGCGCGGTTCACGACGATCGTGTTCGTCGCGGGGATGTCGAGCCCCGACTCGACGATCGCGGTCGCGACGAGCACGTCGGCCTGGCCGCTCACGAACTTGACCATGGTGGCCTCGAGCTCGCGCTCCTTCATCTGGCCGTGCGCCATGATCACCCGCGCCTCCGGCACCAGCTCCTGGACGAAGCGCGTCACCGAGGGGAGCGACTGCACGCGGTTGTGGACGAAGAAGACCTGGCCGCCGCGTTCGAGCTCGCGCGTGAGCGCCTCCTTGATCACCGCCTTGCTGAACCGTCGGATGACCGTCTCGACAGGCAGCCGGTCGAGCGGCGGAGTCTCGATTACCGACATGTCCCGGACGCCCGCGAGCGACATGTAGAGCGTCCGCGGAATGGGCGTCGCGGTCAGCGCGAGCACGTCCACCGACGCGCGGAGCTCCTTCATGCGCTCCTTGTGGACGACGCCGAACCGGTGCTCTTCGTCCACGACGAGGAGGCCCAGATGCTTGAACGCGACGTCCTTCGAGAGCAGGCGGTGGGTGCCGATCACCACGTCCACCGTTCCCTGCCGGAGGCCCTCGATGACCGCCTTCTGCTCCTTCGGCGACCGGAACCGCGACAGGAGCTCGACACGGGCCGGGAAGGCCGCAAACCGGTCGGCGAACGTCGTCCAGTGCTGCTGGGCCAGGACCGTCGTGGGCACGAGCACCGCCGCCTGCATGCCGTCGGCCACCACCTTGAACGCGGCGCGGAGCGCCACCTCGGTCTTCCCGTACCCGACGTCGCCGGCAACCAGCCGGTCCATCGGACGACGCGCCTCCAGGTCACGCTTGACCTCCTCGATCGCGCGCAGCTGGTCGGGCGTCTCCTCGAAGCGGAAAGCGGCCTCGAACTCGCGCTGCCAGGACGTGTCCGGCGAGCAGGCGTGCCCGTCCGCGACCGCGCGCTGGGCGTAGAGGCGGAGCAGCGCCTCGGCCATCTGCCGGAGGGCGGCGCGCACCGACTCCTTCACGCGTGGCCACGAGACGCCGCCCAGGCGGTCGAGGCGGACGGCGCCTGCGTCGGCGCCCAGGTATTTCGAGACGAGATCCAGGCGCTCGACGGGGAGGTAGAGCTGGTTGCCTTCCGCGTACTCGAGCACGAGGAAGTCGCCCTCGCGGTCGCCGACGGTCATCGTCTTGAGGCCGAGGTAGCGCCCGAGCCCGTGGTCCTCGTGGACCACGATGTCACCGACCGCGAGATCGGTGAACGCCGTGAGCTCGGCACCGCGCTGGTACTTCGGCCGCCGCAGCAGGCGCCGGCGGGCGCCAAAGATCTCGGCCTCGGTGAGGACGATGACGCCGAGCGCGGGGATCGAAAACCCGGCGGAGACGTCTCCGACGACGATCGCGAGCGGCGCATCCCCGTCGGGGGTCGCCGCCGGGAGGGCCTCGAGCGCGTGCTCGCGCAGAATCTGGCGCAGGTGCTCGACCTGCCGCTCGTCGGACGCGACGAGGCGGATCCTGAACCCCTCAGCGCGCCATCGCCCGATCTCGCCCGCGAGCTGTGCGAACCGGCCGCCGAAGAGAGGAACCGCGTGCGTCTCGAGCGTTACCTCCACGGCCTCCGGCAGGGCTCCCACCTGTGCGCTCGACGTGCCGGCCACGAGCGAGAGCTCGACCAGCTGGCGCCCGGCGAGTCGCTCGCGGAGAGGCGGGCTCGCCGGCGCGTCCTCGCGGGTCGCGTCGAGCACGCGGGGGACATCGACGATGATCGGCGCCGCGGCCGGCACGTAGTCGGTGAGCCCCGCCGGGGCCGAGCCGTCGCGCTGGGCCACGAGGGGCAGGACGAGGAGCTCGTCGAGGGGCGTGCTGGACCGCTGGGAGGTCGGGTCGAAAAGCCTGATCGACTCGATCTCGTCGCCGAAGAACTCGACCCGTGCGGGGCTCGCGTGGCTCGGCGAGAACACATCGACGATGCCGCCGCGGGGGCTCCACTGTCCGACCTCGACCACGGTGTCGACGCGCTCGTAGCCGGCGCGCTCGAGCGCCTCGAGCAGGAGCTCGCGGTCCAGGGAGTCGCCCTTGGCGAGCCGCAGCGTGCGCGACGCGAAATCGCCTGGCGCGACGATCTCGGCGTCGAGCGCCTCGGGGGTCACGACGACCACCACGGGCTCGCCCGCGGCGAGCCGCCGGCAGATGACGGCGCGCTCGGCGTCCGCCTCCCGCTGACGCCCGCCGCGCCAGAGCCGGGGCTCGCGCCCGGGAAACTCGAGCGCGGGCGCGCCGAAGAATTTGAGGTCCTGGGTCCAGTGATGGGCGTCGGTCATCGACTCCACGAGGACCAGCGCGGGACGCGGGTGGGCCTGGAGGAGCTCGGCGACGGCAAGGGCGCGGGCGGCTCCAGTCAGCCCGGCGATGCGCAGGCACACGGGTCCCTCGGCGAAGGTCTTCGCCAGGACGTGAAAGGCCGACCAGTCCCTCAGCATCGAACGAGCCAGCCTACCCTACCACGGCACCGCCTCGCCCTACGAGCGCGAGCCCTTCGCGAGGTAGAAGCTGAGCGTTTCCAGTTCGATCGAGAGGTCGACGTTCTTGAGCCGGACGTCGCGCGGGACCATGAGGCGCGCCGGCGCGAAGTTGAGGATCGCCCTGACCCCCGCCGCCACGAGCTGATCCGTAACGGTCTGGGCCGACTCGGGGGGCACGGCCACGATCGCGATGTGGGCGCCACGCGCCTTGATCTCCCGGGCCATGTCGCGACTCGCGATGACGGGCACGTGGTCGACCTCGCGCCCGGTCTTCGCCGGATCGTCGTCGACGATCGCCACGATGCGAAAGCCCTGGCGGCCGAACCCCTTGTAGCGGAAGAGCGCGGAGCCAAGATGGCCATAGCCGACGAGCACCACCGCCCACTCGCGGTCGAGCCCGAGGATCTTCTGGAGCTCGGCCTTCAGCCCGGACACGTAGTAGCCGATGCCGCGGACGCCGAACTCCCCGAAGTAAGCGAGGTCCTTGCGGACCTGCGCCGAGTTCAGGTTGAATCGATCGGCGAGCTCCTGGGAGGAAACGGTCTTCACGCCGTCCTCCTCCAGCTGGAGGAGACAGCGCGTATAGACCGAGAGACGACGGATCGTCATCTCGGGAATCCTCGGGAGGCGATAGTTCGAGCGCGGCGTCATCGTCGTCGCGAGGGCCGCGCGCTCAGCGCGCGCGGCCCTCCATCAGCCCACTATTCGCCGGACCTCACGCGAACGAGATGCCCTTCCCGAACAGCAAGATCAGTGCAATGACCAGCGTATAGATCGCGAGCGACTCGATCAGCGCCAATCCGATGATCATCGCGAGCTGGATGCGGGCCGCCGCACCGGGTTGACGGGCCATCGCTTCGACGGCCGCCGCCACGGCTCGACCCTGACCGAGTCCGCACAGGCCGGCGGCGATTGCCATGCCGAGGCCAGCAGCGATGACGGTGAACGGACCGATCCAGCTGCCCGCGGTCGGCGCCCCTTCGGCCGCGAGCGCGAGCTCCGGGAACCCGATAACCCAGACACCCCCAAGAATGAGTGAACGTCGCACGCCCTCCTCCTCTACACGTGTGGTCTGCTAGTGGTGCTCCGCCTCTTCGATGGCCAGCGAGATGTACAGCATCGTCAGCATCATGAAAATGAACGCCTGAAGAAACGACACCAGGATTTTCAGAGGATACAGGAAGCCGACCGTGAACACGGTCGTGACGAGCCCGCCGATGCCGCCGATGACGACGCCCGCCGCGCTGCCCTCCAGCGCCCAGCCGATGAGCCCGTCAAACCCCATCAGGAAGAAGATGACCGCCAGCAGGATGTGCCCGCCCGTCATGTTGCCGAAGAGCCGCAACGACAGTGACAGCGGGCGGGCGAGATGGCTGATGATTTCGATCACGAACATCAGGGGCTTCAGCCACCAAGGCACGGGCCCCGTGAAGTGCTTGAGGTACTTCAGCGCGCCCTGCTTTCGAACGCCGATCCAGTGGTACGAGACGAACACGATCAGCGCGCAGGCCGCGGTCGTGTTCAGGTTGCCCGTCGGGCCCACCAGCCCCGGCACGAGGCTCATGAGGTTCCCGGTAAGGATGAACAGGCCTAGGGTCGCGATGAGTGGGAGATACCGCCGGCCATTGTGACCGATGACATCGTCGATGAGCCCGAGGACCTGCTCGAGCACGACTTCCAGGAAGTTCTGGAGCCCGCGCGGGACGAGCCGAACGTTGCGCGAGGCGGCGAAGGCGACGCTCGTGAGGATGATCATGCTGAGCCACGTGTACGTCACGTGGTCGGGGATGCCCGGCAGATGGAAGATCGGCGGATGCTCAATGGCTTCCATGCTCAGCGCCCCCCGCGGCCCAGAGCGAGCCCCCGCGCGATCACGTCGCAAGGCAGGACGCTGAACCCGGCCATCAGCGCGATGGGGTGCGCCCATCCGGTCGAGAGGAGCCACGCGCAGGCGGCCATACAGGCGGTAAACCGCAATCCCGCGCCGATCAACCACGCGACCGACCCGGTGCTGCGCGCGGCGGTCGCCGCCGCGGCACGCGCCGCCAGCCACCGGAAGTTCACAACGGCGAGCGCGCCGCCTGCGAGCGTGCCGACGGCCACGGGGGCGCCGCCGAGGATGGCACCGAGCGCAGCGAGCGCCGAGACCGCCGCGGAAGTATCCAGTGTCACCCGCGCCGTCAGCTCACCCGGAGTCATCGAGCTCCCGTTCCGCACGCTTGACTGATCGAAAGAGATTCACGAATCCCGCGGCGATGCCGAACCCGAGGCCCAGTAGCAGGAGCCAGGGCTTGGTGCCGAGCCACCGGTCCGCGTAGTAGCCGGCGACGAGCCCGATGACCGTTGTCACCACGAGGGTGACCCCGATCGAGGACACTTCGCCGAGCGCTTTCCAGGTGCCCCTCTCCCCGGACGGCGCCATGTGAAGAAGGACACTAGCACATTGAACCGCCACGGACAACCGATCATAAATATCTTATTTGAATAGTATTATTGCGACGGCCGAGTGACCGGGTAGCGCACAATCTAGCCGGACTTGCCCCTCACGCGCGTGCTGTGATGCGGTGGCCCCGAGCCCGATCAGTACGACCAGCGCCAGGATCGTCGCATGGGTCCTTTCCTCAGCGGGATTCCTCGCCCGCCCAGCCACGCGCGCGCTCCACCGCGCGACGCCAGCCCTGACAGCGCGCGGCGCGTGACACGGCGTCCAGCGCGGGCGTGAAGGTCCGCTCGATCGCCCAGCGGCGGCCCAGGTCATCGAGCGAGCGCCACAGGCCCGCGCCGAGCCCGGCGAGGTACGCGGCCCCGAGCGAGGTCGTCTCGATCACGCTTGGCCGCAGCACCGCGACGTTCATGATGTCCGCCTGGAACTGACAGAGAAAGTCGTTCGCCGAGGCGCCCCCGTCCACGCGCAGCTCCCGCACCGCGATCCCGCGGTCGGCCGCCATCGCCTCCAGCACGTCACGGCTCTGGAAGGCGATGGCCTCGAGCGCCGCGCGGGCCAGGTGCGCACCTGTCGTTCCGCGCGTGAGCCCGACGATCGTCCCGCGCGCGTACATGTCCCAGTACGGGGCGCCGAGCCCGACGAAGGCCGGCACGAAGTAGACGCCCGCCGTGTCGGGGACCGAGCGCGCCATCGTCTCGCTCTCCGCCGCGTGCGCGAGGAGGCCGAGTCCGTCGCGCAGCCATTGGATCGCCGCACCGGCGATGAACACGCTGCCCTCGAGAGCATATGTCGTGTGGCCATCGATCCGCCACGCGATCGTCGTGAGGAGCCCGCGCGAGGAGACCACCGGTGCCAGCCCGGTGTTCAGTAACATGAAGCACCCGGTGCCGTAGGTATTCTTGGCCGCGCCAGGCGCGTGGCAAGCTTGCCCGAAGAGCGCGGCCTGCTGGTCGCCCGCGATCCCCGCGATCCGCACCCCACGTGGGAGCCATCCGAGCTCCGTGGTCTCGGCGAGAGCGCCCGCGGAGGGGAGGACGACCGGCAGCACGGCGCGCGGGACTCCGAGGAGCTTGAGGAGCTCATCGTCCCAGTCTCCGGTCTTGAGGTTCAGGCAGAGCGTCCGCGAGGCATTGCTCGCGTCCGTGCCGTGCACGCTGCCGCCGGTGAGCTTCCAGAGGAGCCACGCGTCCACGGTGCCGAACGCGAGCTGGCCGCGCTCGGCGCGGACGCGCGCGCCGGGGACCTCGTCGAGCAGCCAGCGGATCTTGGTGCCAGAGAAGTAAGCGTCGAGGACGAGCCCGGTGCGGTCCCGCACGAGCGGCTCGACCCCCTGGGCGCGCAGGCGGTCGCACGTCGGCGCCGTCCGTCGGCACTGCCACACGATCGCGCGGTGGATGGGCGCTCCCGAAGCACGATCCCAGACGATGGTCGTCTCGCGCTGGTTGGCGATCCCGATCGCCGCCACCTCGGCTCCGACGATGCGCGCCTCGGCGAGCGCGGCACGTGCCGCGCGTTCGACGGTCGCCCAGATCTCCTCGGGGTCGTGCTCGACCCACCCGGGCCTCGGAAAGTACTGCGGCAGCTCGGCGTACCCGCGCGCGCGGACGCGACCGTCGGGATCGACGACCAGCGCGGTCGAGCCCGTCGTGCCCTGGTCGAGAGCGAGAACGTAGCGCCGCGTGGTCATTTATCGGCGGCCGCCAGGCCGGTGCCCTCGCTGGGTGGCCTGACAACGGTGCGCCGGGTGGTCATTGAGAATGCGCTGGTGGTCATCGCGTCAGCAGTCGCCTTGCGAGGTCGGGGCGCGTCACGACGCTCTCCCGAGCACGCGCTTGGCCACGTCGGGACGATCCGTCGTCAGCACGTCCACCCCGAGCTCAACGAGCCGGCGCATCGCGCGTTCCGCGTTCACCGTCCAGACGCCCAGGAGGAGCCCGGCGGCGCGCGCGGCCGTGACGACCGCCTCATTGACGAGCGTGTACTGGAGGCCGGCATCGGTCGCGCCCGCCGCCACCGCCCAGTCGAGGGCGTCCGTGGGCCGGGCGTCCGCCTGCCCGATGTGGTGGGCCGAGACGAGGAGCGTCGTGCGCTGACCCGGGACGAGGGCGCGAACCGCCGCCACGACGTCGGGGTTGAACGCCATGATGGTCGCCCGCGACAGAAGCCCCGCTCCCCGAAGCGACGCGATCAGCCGCTCCTCGAGCCCCTCGTAGCGCGGGCCGGGCACGGCGGCGGCGCGGCCGCCGCGCCGCTCGTAGCGGACGCCGACCCCGGCGACCGGCCCCTTCACCTCGACGAGAAGGCCGGCGCGCGAGGGCGCGACAAGCGCCAGCACCTCGTCGAGCAGAGGCACGCGCTCGTCGGTGAGTGCCCCGTCGGGCCCGCGGAGCCGTGCGCGGCCGAGGTCGGCCGCGGTGTGCGCGGCGACGGGGCCGCTCGCCGAGGTCGTCCGGTCGAGCGTCGGGTCGTGGATCACGGCGAGCGCGCCGTCGGCCGTCAAGTGGACGTCGAACTCGATCAGATCGCTGTCGAGCCCCAGCGCGTTCCGGAAGGCGAGGAGGCTGTTCTCCGCCCAGAGGGCCGCGCCACCCCGGTGCGCGGCGAGCCGCGTTCGACCCGTCACCTACTTCTCCGTCTCGATGAGGCCCTTCACGAACCAGCGCTGCATTACGACGATCACCGCCACCGGCGGCAGGAGCGCCATCATCGCCGCGGCCATCAAGACGTTCCACTCCGGGATGTGGGTGCCGGTGCGGGGAATGAGATCCTCGAGACCGATCACGACCACGCGCATCGCCTCGGTGTTGGTGATCATCAGCGGCCAGAGGTATTGGTTCCAGCCGTAGATGAAGAGCACGACGAACAGCGCGGCGATGTTCGCCCAGGACAGCGGCAGGAGGAACGCCCAGAGGAAGCGCAGGGGTCCGACGCCGTCGAGCTGCGCCGCCTCGACCAGCTCGTTGGGCACGGTCCGGTAGAACTGGCGAAACAGGAACGTCGCCGTCGCGGAGGCCATCAGGGGGACCGTCAGCCCGGCGTAGGAGTCGAGCCAGCCCAGGTTGCCGATCACCTCGTACGTGGCCATGATCCGCACTTCCACCGGGAGCATGAGCGTGACGAAGATCAGCCAGAACGCGAGCGACTTCCCGCGGAAGTTGAAGTAGACGATCGCGAAGGCGGATAGCATCGAGATCGTGACCTTGCCGACGGCGGAGACGACCGCGACGACGCCCGAGTTCCAGAGCAGGCGCGTCATGTGCGAGCGGGTCCACGCCTCCACGTAGTTCGGCAGCAGATTGGTCGAGGGCCGGAGGATCGGCGGCCGCGTGATCACCTCCTGGAGCGTTTGCGTCGAGATCACGAACGCGTAGTAGAGCGGGAACGCGATGACGGCAACGGAGAGGAGCAGGAGCGCGTGGACCACGAAGGCGCCCCAGCCCAGAGACCACCGCCGTCGCATCGTCGCCGCACCGCCCAACGCCTCGACGCGCGCCGACGCCGCTACCGCCCCGTCGGCAGCCATCAGTAGGTCACCCGTTTCTCGACGAAGCGGAACTGGAGCGCGGTGAGCACGATGACGACGACCATCAGGACGACCGACTGCGCCGCGGACGACCCGAGGTTCAGTCCGATGAACCCGTCCTTGTAGGCCTTGAACACCATGATCTCCGTCGCCCGGCTCGGGCCGCCCTGCGTCACCGCATGGATGACCCCGAAGGCGCCGAAGAAGGCGAAGATCATGTTGACCACCAGCAGGTAGAAGGTGATCGGCGAGAGGAGCGGGAAGACGATGGACCGGAAGCGCCGGACGGGACCTGCTCCGTCCACGCTCGCCGCCTCGAGCACGGACGCCGGGATGGCCAGGAGCCCGGCGAGGAAGAAGGCGATGTTGTAGCCGACGTGGGTCCAGGCCGTGGCGACGACGACGAGGGCCATGGCCACCCACCCCTTGAGCAGCCAGTTGAACTCGTACGCCGTCACGAACGAGAGCCAGTACGGCAGCACGCCGTACGAGGGGTGGAAGATGAACAGGAAGATGATGCCGGCGACGGGCGGCGCGATTCCGTACGGCCAGAGGACGGCCGCGCGGTACATCGCGAGCCCGCGAACCTTCTGGGTGGCGAGGGCCGCGACGAACAGGCCCGTCCCGAGGGCCAGGGCCGTCACGCCAGACGCGAACACGAAGCTGTTCAAGATCGACCGGTAGTACTCGGGATCGACGACGAGCTTTCGGAAGTTGTCGAGTCCGATGAAGAGCCGCTTGTCGCCGAACGGCGAGGTCCGGAAGAAGGAGAGGCGCAGCGACTCGAAGGCGGGCCAGAAGAAAAATGCGAGGGTCACCGCGAGTTGCGGCAGCACGAGCAGGTAGGGCAACCGCCGGTTCTTGAAGACGGCCCGCTTCATCGACCCGCGCACCCACCTACGGCTTGTTGGACGCCGCGAACTCCTTCAAGATCTCGTTGCCCTTCGCGACCGCGTCGTCGAGCCCCTGCTTGGCTGTCTTCGTCCCCGCGAAGATGTTCTCGAGCTCCCCCTCGATCGCCTCGCGGATCTGCACGAAGTTGCCGAGACGGTGACCCAGGCTGTTCGGCGTGGGCTTGGCGGTCAGCTGGGAGAGGGCCGTCCACTGCTCGGGGTTCTTCTTGAAGTGGTGGCCCGTCTCGAGGTTCTTGATCGCCGAGTGCGTGATCGGCAGGTAGCCGGTCGTCACGTGCCACCACATCTGCTGGTGCGGCTCGGCGAGGAACTTCATGAACCGGGCGACGCCCGGGTAGTCGGACGCCTTCTGGCCCTTCATGACCCAGAGGGTCGCGCCCCCGACGACCGTGTTCTGCTTCCGGTAGGGCGGGCCCCAGTGCGGCAGCTGGCCCGTGCCCCACTCGAACTTCAGCGATTTCTTGAAGCCGCCGATGACGGCGGACGACTGGACGAGCATGGCGCAGTCGCCGTTGATGAACTTCGGGTCTGGCTGGCCCATGCGGCCGCCGTAGGAGAAGACGCCTTCCTTCTGCCAGGCCGCGAGCTGACCGATGTGCTTCACGCCGAACTCGCCGTTGATCAGGAGGGTGGTGTCGAGCCCCGTGTAGCCGTTTGCGTTGGTGGCGAACGGCTGGTCGTGCCACGGGAACGTGTTCTCGAGCATCGTCCACGACGGCCACGAGGTCGTGAAGCCGCACTTCGCCGCGCCAGCGGCGAGGATCTTCTTCGAGGCCTCACCCACCTCCCTCCACGTGGCCGGCGGCCTGTCGGGGAGGCCCGCCTTCTTGAAGGCGTCGCGGTTCACGTAGAGGATCGGGCTCGACGAGTTGAACGGCATCGAGTAGAGGTTGCCGTCCTTCGAGTAGTAGCCGGTCACGGGCTTGATGAAGTCGTTCCAGTCGATCGCGATCTCCTGCTCTCGTGTGAGCTGGAAGATCGGGTAGACCGCTCCCGACAGCAGCATGGTCTGCGTGCCGACGTCGAAGACCTGGACGATGTGCGGTGGGTTCTTCTGCCGGTACGCGGCGATCGCAGCGGTGAGGACCTCGGGGTAGGTCCCTTTGTTGAGCGCTTTCACCTCGTGCTCCGCCTGGCTCTGGTTGAACTGCCTCACCAGCTCGTTCGTGGCCTCGCCGAGCTGTCCGCCCATCGCGTGCCAGAAATGGATTTCGGTCTTCGCCGCCGCCGGCGCGGGCGCGGCGAGAAGGACCGCCGCGGTCAGGACGCCGACGATGCTGGCCGAGCGTTTCATGCGAGCCTCCGTGATCGACGCCGGTACGGATGACGCGTGCGCCGCACTATAGCACACGCGAGCCGGGCCTACGCCGTCTTGAACCTCCGCGAGCGCGCGACGTGGGCGTGGTAGGCGCTCAGCTCCGCGTCGAGACGCCGCGGGCTCCAGCCGAGCAGCTGGCTCATCCGGCGTCCGATCGGCTCCGCGCAATCCGTCCCCTGACAGAGGCTCGTGCCGATCCCCGTGCGCCGGAGCAGGACGTCCTGGAGCGACACGGCCAGCTCGTCCTGCACGGCGAGGTGGAGCTGCGCGACGATGTCGGGGTTCTGCGGGCAGAGCTGGTCGGTCCCGCTCGGGACTTTCCCCGCGAGGTCGACGACGCGCGGATAGGCGCGCCCGTAGAGTGTCACGAGCGTCTCGAGCGTCTCGCGGGCGAGCCCCGAGCTCGCGACCTCGGCGGAGACGTCGAGCCAGGTGCGCGCCTCGACGCGCCCGGCCTCCTCGTCGAGCCCGTCGAGCGTGAACCGGTCGGTCCGCGCGGGCGCCCGGCGGCCGAGGGTGCGCATGACGGCATCGCCGAGCCCGGCCGCGAGGCTCCGGAAGCAGGTGAGTTTGGTCCCGGTGATCGACAGAAAGCGCCCGCCCGCCTCGGTGACGACCTTGTGGGCGCGCGAGACGTCGGACTCGCGCTTGCCCTCCTCGTACGAGAGCGGCCGTACGCCCGCGTACGTGTAGACGACGCGCTCGAAGGCGACGCGCGGGTCCGGCAGCGCCCGGCGGACCTCGCCGAGGAGGTAACTCACCTCGTCGCGCGTGGCGTGCAGCCGGTCGAGGTCGCCGTCGAAGTCGGTGTCGGTCGTGCCGACGAGCGAGAATTCGCGCCACGGGATCACGAAGATCATCCGGTCGTCGCTCGTCGGGTGGTAGATCGCGTGGTCCGTCAGGCGGGGAAGCAGGCAGTGGATGCCCTTCGTCCGGCGGAGGATGCGCGAGCCGCGCTCCCGGACCCCCGCGAGCGCTCGAAGCTCGTCCACCCACGGCCCGGTGGCGTTCACGACGACCCGCGCCCTGAGCGTCGCGACGCGGCCGGTGACGAGGTCGCGGACACGGACCCCGGCCGGGGCGCCGCCCGGCGCCCGCACGATCTCCTCCACCTGGGCGTAGTTGAACGCGCGGGCGCCGTGCCGACAGGCCGACAGCACGTTCTCCAGGCAGAGCCGCTCCGGGAAGACCAGCAGATCGTCAAAGTAGTAGCCGGCGCCTCGGAGGTCCTCGGCGCGGATCGCGGGCTCGAGGCTCAGCGTGTCGATCGGGGGGAGCACGCGGTACCGCTCGCGGTCCCGACCCGGCGTGAGCCAGTCGTAGAGCGTGAGGCCGATCCGCACCTTGATGAGGCCGCGCGACGAGTCACGGTAGATCGGCACCAGGAACGGGAGCGGCCGGACCAGGTGCGGCGCCAGCCGATTGAGGGTCTCGCGCTCCCGCAGGGACTCGCGCACGAGACCGACGTCGAACAGCTCGAGGTACCGGAGGCCGCCGTGGATCAGCTTCGATGAGCGGGACGTGGTCGCCGCGGCGAAGTCGTCTTTCTCGACGAGCGCCACCGAGACGCCACGAAGCGCGAGGTCGCGCGCGACGCCGGCGCCCGCCATGCCGCCGCCGATTACGACGGCGTCGTAGTCACCGTCGGCGAGGGCCGAGGGCCTCGTCATATGGTCTGAACAAGCTCCCGAATCGATCCTAACACGGCGTCCGGGGCGACCTCCGCGATGCGCGGGTCGTCGGGGCGCGTGATTCCGCTGAGCACGAGGACGGTGGCGAGCCCCAGACGCTTGCCCATCACCATGTCCGTCTCGATCCGGTCGCCGACCATCGCGCACTCACGCGCCCGGAGGCCGAGCCGCTCGAGCGCGACTTCGAGCATGAGCGGCGATGGTTTTCCGACGATCACCTCGACGCGGACGCCCGTCACCGCCTCGACCGCCGCGATCATGCCCGCGCAATCCGGGATCTCGCCTTCCTCGGTCGGGCACGTCGGGTCGGGATTCGTGGCGATCAGCCGCGCGCCGCCCCGCACCGCCTGCAGCGCCGTGTTCAGCTTCGCGTAGTCGAAGGTGCGGTCGAACGCGATCACGACCCAGCGGACGCGCGCATCCGTGCGGGGCTCGAAGCCGTGGGCGGAGAGCTCGGCGACGAGTGGCGGCTCGCCGATCACAAAGACCGGCGCGCCGACATCGAGGCGGCGCAGGTGGCGTGCCAGCACGAGGGAAGAGTTGATGACGTCGTCCGCGACGGTGGGGATCCCGAGGCGCGTCAATTTCTCCGCGTAGTCCGCGCGCGTGGCGAGTGGCTTGTTGGAGAGGAACGCGACCCGCCGCCCGTCCGCGCGGAGGGCGGCAATCGTCTCGGCGGCCCCCGGAATCGGCGCCTCGCCGCGGTAGACGGTGCCGTCGAGGTCGAAGAGCCAGCCGCGGTGCGGCAGCCTGAAGGACACGACGCGCTGGGGTCCGACCCGCCCCTCCATGCCGGCGCTAACGGACGAGCGGAGCGACGGCGGCCTGCGCGAGGTCGACGAACGGCGCGGGGACGATGCCCAGCGCCACGATGCCGACCAGCGCGACGGCCAGCGCGAGGGCGCCTGCGAACGAGGGCGCGTACGCGATGGGCGCCCCCTCGGGCTCGCGCATGTACATGTAGACGACGACCCGCAAGTAGTAATAGGCGGCGAGCGCGGAGTTGAGGACGGCGACGACGGTCAGCCACGGGTACCCCGCCCGCACCGCGGCGCCGAAGACATAGAACTTGCCCATGAAGCCGGCGAGCGGGGGGACGCCGATCAGCGACAGGAGGAAGAGGGCGAGCGCCGAGGCGAGGACCGGATGCCGCTCGGCCAGCCCCGCGTAATCGCCGACCTCCACCGCCTCGGCGCGCGCGCGCTCGCAGAGGGTCAGGACGCCGAAAGCGCCGGCGGTCGTGAACGTGTAGGTCAAGAGATAGAAGAGCACGGCGCCCGCGCCCCCCATGCCCCCGGCGACCAGCCCGACGAGCATGTACCCCGCGTGCGCGATCGACGAGTAGGCGAGCATCCGCTTGAGGTTGGACTGCGCGATCGCGGCGACGTTGCCGACGGTCATCGTCAGCGCGGCGACGACCCAGAGCAGCGCGGTCCAGTCGGGCTGCGCGCCGCGAAGGGCCACGACCAGGACGCGGATCAGCGCGGCGAACGCCGCCGCCTTGGACCCCGTTGCGATGAGCGCCGTCACGCTGGTCGGCGCTCCCTGGTAGACGTCGGGCGCCCACATGTGAAAGGGCACCGACGAGGTCTTGAAGCCGAAGCCGACCAGCAGAAGGCCCATGCCGATCACGAAGAGCGGGTCGTGGCTCCGCCCGGCCGCAGCCGCCGCGATCCGGTCGAGGTTGGTGGTTCCCGTCGCGCCGTACATCAGCGCGATGCCATAGAGCATGAACGACGACGCGAAGGCGCCCAGGATGAAGTACTTCATCGACGCCTCGCTCGAGGCGAGCGCCTGCGTGAAGAGCCCCGCGAGGACGTAGAGCGACAGCGACATGAGCTCGAGCGCCAGAAACAGGACGACGAGGTCGCCCGCGGCCGCGAGGAGCATCATCCCAGCCGTGGCGAAGAGCACGAGCGCGTAGTACTCACCCGACTCCGCGCGGGTGCGCCGGAGATAGCCCACGGAGAGCAGCAGGACCAGCGCGGCCGCGTAGCAGACCACGACGTTGACGAACAGGGCGAAATTGTCGAGCACGACCATGTCGTGGAACGCGCGACCGGGCTTGCCCCAGCGCGTGAGCGTCGCGAGGAGCGCGCCCACGATGCCCGCGAGCGCGACCGCCCCGAAGAACTCCTTGCCCTGGGCGCCTGGCAAGAGGTCGAGGAGCAGCACGAGCGCGCCGGCCCCGAGCACGAGCAGCGTGGGCAGGAGGGGCCCCAGCAGGACCGGGGGCGCGACGAGATCGATCACTGGAGTGGGGGCCGCGAAGCCGGTGCGGTCGGTGGGTGGCCCGAGACAAGGCGCGACCCGGCTGCGTTCCGCATGCCGCTATTCATTCCATCGGGGTCCGCAAGCCCGGCGCGACCGTGGGTGGACCGAGAGAGATGCGCTGGACGTTCGCCTTCGCCTGCACCTGAGCGATGAGCGCCTCGATCGTCGCCTCGGTCTTGCCGGTGAACGCCGTCGGGTAGACGCCGATCCAGACGATCAAGACCACGATGGGCGCGAGCAGGGCCCACTCGCGGGGCGAGAGGTCACGAAGACCGCGGTTCGCCTCATGGGTGACCGCCCCGAAGATGACCCGCTGGTACAGCCAGAGCA
This sequence comes from Candidatus Rokuibacteriota bacterium, assembly GCA_003220315.1. Taxonomy (GTDB): domain Bacteria; phylum Methylomirabilota; class Methylomirabilia; order Rokubacteriales; family CSP1-6; genus 20CM-2-70-11. The sequence goes on along the minus strand of QHSA01000131.1, from coordinate 17,859 downwards.
GGTAGACCGCCGCGAAGATGATCCCGGAGGTTGCGAGCGCGGCGAGCCACGGGTTCGTCTGGAACGCCCCGACCAGGACGAGGAACTCGCCGACGAAACCGTTCAGCCCCGGCAGCCCCAGCGACGAGAGTACGACGACCAGGAACAGCGCCGAGAAGGCGGGTACCACGCTCCAGAGGCCGCCGAAGTCGGCGATCAGGCGTGTGTGCCGGCGCTCGTAGATCATGCCGACCAGGAGGAACAAGGCACCCGTGCTGAGCCCGTGGTTCACCATCTGGAGGACGCCACCCACGAGCCCCTGCGGGGTGAGGGTGAAGATGCCGAGCATCACGAAGCCGAGGTGGCTCACACTCGAGTACGCGACGAGCTTCTTCATGTCGGGCTGCACGATCGACACCCACGCGCCGTAGACGATTCCGATCACCGCGAGCGCGACCATGAGCGGGCCGAACACGAGGCTCGCGTCGGGAAACAGCGGCAGGCAGAAGCGCAGGAAGCCGTAGGTCCCCATCTTCAGCAGGACGCCCGCCAGGATCACGCTGCCCGCTGTTGGCGCCTCCACGTGCGCGTCCGGCAGCCACGTGTGGAACGGGAAGAGCGGCACCTTGATCGCGAACGCGAGCGCGAAGGCGAGGAACATGAGGTCTTGCGCGAGCCCCGGTGGGACCACCCAGCGCGTGAGCGTCAGGAGGTCGAAGGTGTAGGTGCCGGTGGCCGCGCCGTGCTGCGCGTAGAGCATCAGAATCGCGACGAGCATCAGGACGGAGCCGACCATCGTGTAGAGGACGAACTTGATCGCCGCGTAAATGCGGTTGGCGCCGCCCCAGACGCCGATGACGAAGTACATCGGGATCAGCATCGCCTCCCAGAAGACGTAGAAGAGGAAGAGGTCGAGGCTGACGAACACGCCGAGCATCCCCGTCTCGAGGATCAGCATCGTGACCACGAATTCCTTCCACCGGTCCTCGATCGCGTGCCACGCGGAGGCGAGGGCCACCGGCGTGAGGAACGTCGTGAGGAGCACGAGCAGGAGGCTGATGCCGTCGACGCCGAGGCGGTAGGAGATCCCGAAGCTCGGCATCCAAGGCCGGATCTCCTCGAACTGGAAGTCGCCGACGCGGCCGTCGAAGCCGACGTAGAGGGGCACCGAGAGCAGGAGCGTCACCAGCGTGACCACGAGCCCACCGACCTTGAAGACCGAGACGACGCGTCGAGGCACGAGCAGCAGGACGAGGGCACCGACCGCCGGCAGGAACGTCACCGCCGTGAGCCGCATCGCCACTACCGGCTCAGGAGGAATGCGACGACGAGGACCGCGCCGGCCAGCATCGTGAGGGCGTAGTTCATGACGTAGCCCGTCTGGAGCCGCCGCATCGCCGCCGCCCACCCGATGACGGCTGCGCCCAGGCCGTTGACCGCTCGGTCGATCACCCCGAGGTCGAAGCCGCGCGCGAGGAACGTCGCGAGCCCGAAGAGGGGGCGCACGATGATCGCATCGTAAAGGCGATCCACGTAGTACGCGTTCAACAGCAGCGCGTGGAGCGGCGTCCGCGGCTGGCCGATCGTCTCCGCCCGCAGGGGCGAGGACAGGTACACGAACCACGCGACGGCGATTCCCGCGGCGACCACGATCACGGAGAGGATCAGCAACGTATAGGCGACGGAGCCGTCGGACGGCTCCCCGTGGAGGGGGAACACGGGCGCGAGGAACCGGGCGAAGCGCGTGCCCCGCTCCGACGGGATTCCGACCAGGAGCCCCGCGGTCGCGGTGAGGATCGCGAGCCCCCAGAGCGGGAGCGTCATCACCGACGGCGACTCGTGGACGTGGTGCGCGGCCTCCCTGGACATGCGCGGGTCGCTGTAGAACGCGAGGAAGAGCAGGCGCGATGTGTAGAACGCGGTGAGGAACGCACCCAGCAGCAGCAGGCCCCAGATCGCCAGGTGACCGCCGTGGAACGCGGCGGCAAGGATCTCGTCCTTCGAGAAGAAGCCCGCGAGCCCCGGCACGCCCGCGAGGCCGAGGCCTCCCACCGTCGTCGTGACCGTCGTGGTCACCATTCGCGACGACAGCCCGCCCATCTTCCGGAGGTCCTGCTCGCCACCGAGCCCGTGGATGACGCTCCCCGCGCCGAGGAAGAGGAGCGCCTTGAAGAAGGCGTGCGTCACGAGGTGGAAGATGCCGGCCGCGTACGCGCCGAGTCCGATGGCGGCGAACATGTAGCCCAGTTGACTCACGGTCGAGTACGCGAGCACTCGCTTGATGTCGGGCTGCACGAGGCCGATCGTGGCGGCGAAGAGCGCGGTCGCCGTCCCGACCCACGCGACGACCTCGAGGGCCGTGCCGGAGCGCTCGAAGAGTGCGTGGCTGCGCGCCACCATGTACACGCCCGCGGTCACCATCGTGGCCGCGTGGATGAGCGCCGAGACCGGCGTGGGACCCTCCATCGCGTCGGGCAGCCAGGTGTGGAGCGGGAGTTGCGCCGACTTGCCGCACGCACCCACGAACAGGAGCAGCGCGATGCCGGTCGCCGTCGCGGGCGCGAGCGTCTCCGCGCCCTTGAACACCGCGCCGTACTCCAGCGTGCCCAGCGCGGTCCAGAGCCACATGACGCCGAGGCCGAAGCCGACGTCGCCCACGCGGTTGACGATGAACGCCTTCTTTCCCGCCTGGGCCGCCGCCGGACGCGTGTACCAGAACCCGATCAGCAGATACGAGCAGAGGCCCACGGCCTCCCAGAAGACGTAGAGGAGGAGGAAGTCGCCGGCGAGCACGAGCATCGTCATCGAGAACACGAACAGGTTCAGGTACGCGAAGTAGCGCGCGTAGCCGGGATCGCCGTGCATGTAGCCGGCCGAGTAGAGGTGAATGAGCGCGCTGACACCGGTGACGACGAGGAGCATCACGCCGGTGAGCGGGTCGACGAACGCGACCACCGACGTCTCGAATTTCCCGGCGACGATCCACGGGAAGAGCGTGCTCGTGAAGCTCCCGCCGTCCCACACGCGCGTGAAGACCGCGCACGCCGCGAGGAACGAGCCCGCCACGCTGGAGACCGCGACCCAGTGGGCCCGCCGTCCGATGCGATCGCCGAGGAGAATGTTGACGAGGGCACCCGCGAGCGGCAGAGCGGGGATGAACCAGACGGTGGACACCGCGTCATGCTAGCGAGAGGTCGCTGCGGGTGTCAAGCATGCGCCGCCGCGACCGGGGGCGGCATGGTATCATCGGTTCTCGTGCCGAGGCGGTCCCGCGCGAAGGTCTGGTCCCTGATCGTCCTGCTCGTGCTGCTCGGCGTCGTCGGGTCCGTGTCGTACCTCGGCTGGCGTCAGTCGGTGCCGGGCGTCGCGTCCCTCACCCCGCCGCCGCGCTTCGTCGGACAGCGGACGGCGCTCGTGTTCACGCTCGAGGCCGCCCGCGGCAGCGTCGCGCGGGCCGAGATCCGCGTCGCGCAGGGCGCCAGCTCCGTGGTCGTCGCCAAACGGGAGGGCGCGCTCGGGCGCCGGGTCGAGATCCCCGTCGTGCTCGAGAGCGCCACGCTCGGGCTCCGCGAGGGTGGCGCGAGCGTCGACGTGTGGGCGCGGGACGATTTCTGGCGGCCGCTCCGTCGGCACGACCGCCCGGTCGCGAGCTACCCGGTCACGGTGGACCTCACGCCACCCAAGGTCGAGCTCCTGGGCGCGACGCAGTACGTCGCGCCGGGAGGCAGCGGGCTCGTCGTGTTCCGCGTGACCGGCGCCTCACGGACGGTGGTGAGCGCGGGCAAGCTCGCCGAGCCGAGCTTCGCGTGGGGTCCGCCCGAGCGGGGGGCGCGGATCGCCCTGATCGCCCTGCCGTGGGACACGACGCGCGGCGTGCCGCTCGCGATTTCCGCGGAGGACGAAGCCGGCAACGTGGCCTCGCGCGGGATCCCGTCGGAGCTCCGGCCGCGCCGTTTCCCGCGGGACACGATCGAGATCAAGGACCCGTTTCTCCAGGTGAAAGTGCCGGAGCTGCTCCCACAGCGCTCGCCGTCACAGTCCCTCGTGGACGGCTTCCTGGTCATCAACCGCGACCTCCGGCGGCAAGCGGAGGAGACCAAGCGCCGAATCGGCGCGACGACCGCCGACGCGCCGCTCTGGGAGGGGCCGCTCGTTCAGCCGAGCCGGACGAAAGTCTTCGCGAATTTCGCCGAGAAGCGCAGCTACCGATACGGCGGCCGTGAGATCGACACGCAGGTGCACTACGGCTACGACCTGGCCTCGACCAGGCAGTCGCCCGTGCCAGCCGCGAACCGCGGCGTCGTGGTCTTCGCCGAGTCGCTCACGATCTACGGCAATACCGTGATCGTCGACCACGGTCTGGGGCTCCAGACCCTCTACGCCCACCTCTCGTCCATCGACGTCAAGGTGGGCGACTCGGTGACGAAGGGCCAGGGGCTCGGACGCACGGGCGCGACGGGACTCGCGATGGGCGACCACCTCCACTTCGAGGTGCTGATCCACGGGGTGTCGGTGACACCGATCGAGTGGTGGGATGCGAAGTGGATCCGCGACCACATCGCCAAGCCGCTCCGCGAGGCAGGGCTGCCCGAAATCGGCGCCCGCGAGGAGCCGGCCCGGCGCGCTCCCGCGCGGAGCGCGCAGCGCCGCCGCTAGAGGGCTACGCCCCCCCGGACTCCTCCGGCCGACGTTGATCAGAAGGACCCGAACTTCTCGTACGCCTCGAGCGGCGTCATCCCCCGCCGCACGGCGGCGCGCACCCGATTCTCGGTCCCGACGAGCCTCTCGCAGCGCACGAGCACCTCGTGGGCGACGCGGCGCGGGACGACCACGACCCCGTCCCAGTCGCCGACGACGATGTCGCCGAGCGCCACGCGCACACCGCCGATCGTCAGGGGCTGCCCCCAGTCACGGACCCGCCAGCGGGGGACCGAGTCCTGCGGTGTGCGGTAGCGGACGAACGTCGGGAAGCGGAGGCGCGCGATAGACGCGGCGTCGCGCGTGGCGCCGTCGATCACCGCGCCGCGGATCCGGCGCGAGCGGAACCACTGCGCGGAGAGCTCGCCGAAGTGGGCCGCGGCGTTGTCGCCGGATGCTAACACCAGGACCGAATCGGCGGGGGCCGCGCCGAGCATCCGGAGGAAGAGACGTAGCGTCGTGTCGCGGTCGCGCGGCGTGCCGCGGTAGGGCCGCCCGCGCGCGGTGAAGGCGTAGCCGGCCAGCCGCATGTCGGCGGTGAGGGGCTGGATCGCCCAGGGCAGCGTCTGGCGCTGCAGCCCGAGCTCGTCCATGACGTCGGCGATTGCGGCGGTGTAGATCCGCGCGAATCGGCGCGGTAGGTTGTCCGATCGACTCGCCATCCCTCGCCCTCCCGGGGAGGGATTCTAGCGCACGCGGCCCGTCACGAGCGCCTTCGGCGGGACGAAGTCGCCGATCACCCCGAGGAGGACGTCCAGGAGGCCGGGTCGCTGGGCGAGGACACGGGCGGTGAGGTTCGCGAGCCCGCGATGCGAGATGACGAACTGGAGCGCCCGCGTCACACGCGCCTTACCGCCGAAGGCCCTGCGCCGCGCGCGGCCGTAGGCGGCGAGCGCTCGCCGCGAGCAGTCGCCCGCGCGCAACGCCCCGACCGCCGTCTCGACCGCGAGCTCGGCGCCGCGGAGCGCGGCGTAGATGCCCTCGCCCGTGAACGGGTCGAAGAATCCCGCGGCATCGCCCACCAGGAGCACGCCGCCCACGCGTGGCACGCCCACCTCGTACGCGAGGGGGCCCATCGCGTTGACCGGTGCCACGATCCGCGCGCCGGCGAGCCGGCGGGCGAGGTGCGGAAGCTGCCGGACGCGCGCCGTGAAGAACGTCTCGAGGCGCCCGCTCCACCGCGCCCCGTGGGCGAGCGGCACGACGATCGACAGGTTCGCCCGGTCGGCCGCGACCGGATTGATGATCGCGTAGTCGGGGGGGTCCACGAAGATCTCGCCGTAGTCGCGGCACCCGTCGAGATCCGACACGTAGGTCACGAGCGCCATGCGCTTCAGGCGATGTGCGCGCCGGAGCCCGAGGCGCTGGGCGACGACCGACGCGCGGCCGTCGGCGGCGATCACGAGCGTCGCGGGCAGTCGCGCGGCGCGCCCCTCCCGGTCGACCGCCTCGACGCCCACCGCCCGCCCGCGCTCGACGAAAACGTCGGTGACCCGCACCTGCTCGCGAAAGTCGATCGGGAGCGCTCGAACCCGATCGACGAGCGCCTCGTCGAGCAGCGCGCGCTCGATCGCCATCGCGTGCTCGCGGTACGGCCGCCAGTCGCCGACCGCCCGGTACGCGCCACTGACGACCGTGCCGTCGGGCGCGGTGATCCGCATGCCGGCGAGCGGCGTGGCCAGCCCGTCCACCGTCTTCAGCACGCCCAGGCGGTCGAGCACGCGCGGCGCCTCCGGGCTCAGGTACTCGCCGCAGATCTTCGGGCGGGGGAAGCGCGCGCGGTCGAGGAGCTGCACCGTGAGGCCGTGCTCGGCGAGCAGGATCGCCGTGGCGGCGCCCCCGGGCCCCGCGCCGACGACGATGACGTCAGCGGCCCGGGCCGTCATGCCGTCACCGCGACGAGCCTGCCATAGATCGGGTGGGCGCGGACCGTGAGCGTCGTGATCCCCGCCTTCTGCGCGAGCGTGGTGAGCTCGGCGGCCGAGTACGCGCGCCGCACGGAGAGCGGGCCGTCGTGACGCGAGATCGGGTGGCACCGAAGGAGCCGCGTCGCGAGCCACACCAGCCCGAACGCCAGGCGCGTGCGCAGGAGGTCGTTCACGATGACGGCGCGCCGTGCCGCCGCCGCCATCTCCCGCAGGCTGGCCACGGCGCCGTCGGGCTCGAGGTGGTGCAGCGTGAGCGCGCTCGTGACGACGTCCGCGACGCCCTCTCGGACGGGCAGCGCCGCCGCGTCGGCGAGGACGAGTCGGATCTCCGGATAGTCAGCGCACGCGCGTCGCGCGACCGCCAGGCTCTCCGCGTCCCGATCGACCACGAGCACGCGAACCAACCGGCGCGCGGCGCGCGCCCATTCGACCAGGCGCACGGCGAACGCGCCGTGGCCGCCACCGACGTCGACCGCGACGAGCGCGTCGCCCGCGTCCATCGAGGCGGCGACGCGGCGGACTTCGCGCAGCGTGAGCGCGTACCCGCCGAACCACGCGTTGAGGCGATCGATGTCGGCGAGCGACGCGACCCGGTCGGCCAGCGCCACCGGCCGGTCGAGGAGCTCCAGCGTCCCCTCCGCCCGCTCCAGCGTCATCTGTTGGAGCGGGCGCCGCGCGGCCGGCGAGACTTCCGGGTGGCCTGAGCAGGGCACGTGCGGCTCCGTCCGCCATTCGCCACGGCCGCTACCATCGGAGGAGCGCCCCTTCGGCGGCGAAGCCTGGACCGAGCGCGATCATGAGGCCCCATTCCCCGTCCACCGGCGACTCCTGCCGGAGCGTCTCCGCCAGCACGAAGAGGATCGTCGCGGAGGACATGTTGCCGTAGCGACGGAGCACCGTGCGCGCGTGCGCCACCTGGGCCTCGTCCAGCTCGAGGAGCGTTCGCGCGCGATCGATCACGCGACGGCCCGCCGAGTGGAGCACCCAGTAGCGGATATGCTCGCGCTTGAGCCCCTGCGTCGCCATGAGGGCCTCCGCCATGTCGCCCATCATCTGGGCACCGATCTTGCGGACGTCCTTCGACAGGACGACGCGCGGCCGCCCCCCCGGGTACTCGAACCCCATCGCCTCCAGGTGCTCGGGGCGGAAGAGCGTGCGGTGGGCGACGATCGCGGGCCCGGACCCTCCCGTCGTCAACGTCACGGCGGCCGCGCCGTCCGCGAAGATCGCGTGTGCGACCGCGCTCTCGAGCCGGTCGTCGAGGAAGTAGGCCGCCGAGCAGATCTCCGCTGAGAGCACGAGCGCCCGACGCCCGGGGAAGGCACGGAGGTAGTTCGAGGCCTGCTGGAGGGCCACCATCGCGGAGGCGCAGCCCGTGTCGCCCACGTGGACCCGCTGGATGTCGGGTCGGCAGCCGAGGCGGCCGATCAGGTGGGCGTCCAGGCTGGGCGTGAGCCGTCCGGTGCACGTCGTCGTCGCCAGGAAATCCACGTCACGCGACTCCCAGCCCGCCCTCTCGAGCGCGCGCCGCGCCGCCGCCTCGCCGAGCTCGAGCGCGCCACGCCGGAACCTGTCTTGCAGTCCGTCCACGCTCTCGTCCGGGCGGAAGGTGGCGGGGTCGATATAGAGGTGACGCCCCTCGATCTCGCTCCGGCTGAAAAAGCCGCGGCGCCGAGCGTCGCGATAGCCCGCGAGCGCCAGGAGCTCGGCCTGCGCAAGGCGATTCGGCGGCGTCGCGGTCGCGACGGCGGTGATGCGCGGGGTCGGCATTCGCCCCTCCCTTCCCCGAGGCTTCGCGTAAGATGGGAGCAGTCCGAGCATACTGCGAGGGTCCAGACCATGCCACTGTTCAGCTTCGAGGGAAGAAGCCCGAAGGTCCATCCGTCCGCGTTCGTCGCCCCGACCGCGGTGCTCGTCGGGGACGTCACGGTCGAGGAGAACGCGTCGGTGTGGTACAACGCCGTGCTCCGCGCCGACTTCAACCCGATCGTCGTCCGCCGCGGCGCGAACGTGCAGGACTGCGCGGTCGTGCACGTCACGCCGCGCCAGGGAACCGAGGTGGGCCCGGGCGCGACGATTGGCCACAACTGCACGGTCCACGCGGCCTCCCTGGGTGAGGAGTGCTTGATCGGCAACGGCGCGACGGTTCTGGACGGCGCCCGCGTCGGTACCAGAGCGATGGTAGCCGCGGGCGCGCTCGTGACGCCCGAGACCGAGATCCCGGACGGGATGCTCGCGCTGGGCGCACCGGCGAAGATCCGCGGCCCGCTCGCCGGCACACCCGCGGAGTTCTGGGTGCGCGTCAATCCCGAAGCGTACCAGGCGCTCGCTCAGCGCCACCGGGTGTCGGTCAAGCCCAGCTGACGCGATGGGGCCGAAGCGGATCGCGTTCCTCGTCTTCCCGCGCCTGACGTTCCTCGACTTCGTCGGCGGGTACGACGCCCTCCGACGGATCGCCACGATGTCCATCGACACGACCGTAACTCACCGGATCATCGGCACCGAGCCCGAGATTGTCGACGACACCGGTCTGACCGTGACGCCCGATGCGGTCTACGAGGACCTCGCGCCCTTCGATCTGCTCTACGTGCCGGGTGGCCTCGGGGCGCGGACGCTGATGAACGACCGGCGCCTGCTCGACTACCTCCGGACGTGGGGCGCCGAGCGCCCGCTCGCCTCGGTGTGCACGGGTGCCTTGCTGCTGGGGCGGGCGGGGTATCTCCGCGACAGGCGCGCGACGACGCACCACAGCGCCTTCGATCTTCTGCGCCCGCTCTGCCGCGAGGTCGTGACAGACCGGCGGATCGTGGACGAGGGACGGGTCGTGACGGCGGGCGGCGTCGCCTCGGCGCTCGACCTCGGGCTCTACCTGGTCGAGCGGTTCTGGGGCGTCGAGGCGCGCCAGAAGATCGCCACGCAGATGGAGTACCGCGCGTACTCCGCCGTCTGAGGGCGGCCGCGCGTCGAAAGGAGAGCGTCGTGACGATCGACCCCGCCGGACTGACCGCGCATCATACGGGGTGTCTCCCCGAGCTGCTCGGTATGCGCTTCGTCGACGCGACGACCGATCGCGTGGTCGCCGAGCTCGCGATCCGCGACGACCTCAAGACGATCGGCGGCAGGCTCCACGGCGGTACGATCATGGCGCTCGCCGACACCGTCGCGGCGACGGCCACGTTCCTCAACCTGCCGCCGGGCGCCGGGACGACGACGCTCGAGTCGAAGACCAACTTCTTCGCGGGCGCGAGCGAAGGCACCGTGCGCGCCACCTCGACCCCGCTCCACCGGGGTCGGACCACCATGGTGTGGGAGACGCGCGTCACCGACGCGGCGGGACGCCTGCTCGCGCTCGTCATCCAGACCCAGATGGTGCTGCTGCCGCGCGCGCCGGGGTCGCCTAGTGTCCCTCGAACTTCGGCGACCGCTTCTCCTTGAACGCGGCGACGCCCTCGGCGTGGTCGGCCGTCTGGCGCACGATCGACATGTGCGACGAGACGAGGTCGAGGTGCGTTCTGAGGTCGAGCCGCAGGCTCTGGTAGACGAGGCGCTTGATCATGCGGATCGGGATCTGCGGGCCGTCGGCGATCTGCCGCGCCAGCGCGTAGGTCACCTCCCGGAGCTGCGCGTCCGGCGCCACGCGCTGCACGATGCCGAGCCGGTGGGCTTCCGGCGCCTCAATGAAGTCGGCGGTCCACAGGAGTTCGAGCGCCTTCGCGGCGCCGACGAGGCGCGGCAAGAAGTATGTGTCGCCATCGCCCGGCACGAGACCCACCCGCACGTAGCCCGTGGAGAAGCGGGCCGACTCTGCGGCCACGCGCATGTCGCACATCACGCACATGCCCATGCCGGCGCCGACCGCGAGCCCGTTGACCATCGCGATGACCGGTTTGTCCATCGCTTCCAGCGTCTTCGGCACTCGGTGAACGCCCTCCCAGAGGCTGTTCTTCCCCTCCAGCGCGCTCGGCTCACCCTGCCGCATGCGTCCCACGTCGCCGCCCGCGCAGAAGGCGCGCCCGGCGCCCGTCACGATGACCACGTTCACGTTGTCGTCGGCCTGGGCCTCGCCGAGCGCCTGGGCCCACGCGTCGATCATCGGGCCCGTGAACGCGTTGAGCTTGTCGGGCCGATTCAGCGTCAGCGTCGCGATCTTGTCCTTGGCCTCGTAGAGCAGATCACTCATACGCTAGTCCTTCGGTAGGCCGAGCACGCGCTCGGCGAGGATGTTGCGGAGGATCTCGGAGGTCCCGGCGCGAATGCCGCTCGCCCGGGCGAGCAGCTCGTAGAACTCCCACTGCCCCTCGTCCGGCGCCCAGGGCGAGCCCTGGGTGATCTGTGAGTAGGGGCCGATCACCTCCGTGGCGACCTGCGCGAGGTCCTGGTCCACCTGGCTCCAGAACAGCTTGGAGGTCGAGCCCTCCGGGCCGGGGGCGCCGCCGCGCAGGATGTTCGTGAGGCTCCGGTAGCCGTTGAGCTGAAGCGCCTGCTCGCCGATCCAGAGGCCGGCGACCTTCTGGCGCACGATGGGATCGACGCTCGTCTTCTGCCGCTGGACCAGCCGGACCAGCCGGTGGAGCGCGTTGCGGAGCGAGACGTGCCGGATGAAGGTCAGGAGGTCTCGCTCGTAGGCCAGCGTGGTGATCGCGACGCTCCACCCCTCGTTGAGCCTCCCTACCAGGTGGTCCGCCGGGACTCGCACGTTGTCGAAGAACACCTCGTTGAACTCAGCCTCGCCCGTGATCTGTCGGAGCGGCCGGACGGCGATGCCCGGCGTGGTCATGTCCACAAGAAGGAAGCTGATGCCCCGGTGCTTGGGCGCCGTGGGATCGGTCCGCACGAGGAGGAAGCACCAGTCGGCGACGTGCGCCATGCTCGTCCAGACCTTCTGGCCGTTGACGACGAACTGGTCGTCCTCTCGCACCGCGCGGGTCTGGAGGCTCGCGAGATCCGAGCCCGCGTTGGGCTCGGAAAAGCCCTGGCACCAGACCTCCTCCGCGGTCAGGATCCGCGGCAGAAAGCGCTTCTGCTGGGCCGGCGTCCCGTGCTTCATGAGCGTCGGGCCGAGCATCGAGATGCCGCCGCGATTCACGAACTGCGGCGACTCCGCGCGGGCCATCTCCTGGTAGAGGATGACCATCTCGACGATCGACGCGCCGCGCCCGCCGAACTCGCGCGGCCAGTCCATGCCGACGTAGCCCGCCTCGTGCATCGCCCTCTGCCAGGCGCGGAGCCGCCGAACCTCCTCGCGGTCGGCGCGCGAAGAGGCGAAGGCGCGCCCTCGGAGGTCGTCGGGCAGGTGGGTCTCGAGCCAGCGCCGGACGTCCTTGCGGAACGCCTCCTCGTGCGCGCTGAAGTCGAAGTTCAAGACCGCCTCGACACGGTCACCACATCACGCATCCGCCATCGACCATGAGCGCCTGGCCGGTGATGTACCGCGCCTCGTCGGAGGCGAGGAACACCGCGGCCGCACCGATGTCTTCCGGCTCCTGCTCGCACTTCATCGGCACGATGTCGGCGACGCGCTTCTCGAACACCTGCCGCGGGGTCATGCCCTTGAAGGCAGGGTTGGTCTCGGCGATGTGGGCGGCGAGCTTCTGCCAGAAGTCGGTCCAGAGGACCCCGGGACAGATCGCGTTGACGGTGACCCGGTGCGGCGCCAGCTCCTTGGCCACGACGCGCGTGAACGTGATCACGCCCTGCTTGGCCACGCTGTACGGTGGCATCGTCACCGCCGCGAGCGGCCCCGCGATGGACGCGATGTTGATGATCCGTCCGCCCTTCCTCTCGATGAAGTAGGGCGCGATGGATTTGCACGCGAGAAACACCGACTTCGTGTTCACCGCGAAGGTCCGGTCCCAGTCCTCTTCGGTGTTGTTCGTGAACGGCATGCCCGGAGTCGACCCCGCGCCGGCGTTGTTCACGAGGATGTCGATCCTCCCGCACGCCTCGCGGGTCCGGTCGACCATCGCCTTGACGTCCGCCGAGCTCGTCACGTCCGTCTTCATCGCGACGACTTTGCGCCCGAGCGCCTTGACCTCGGTGGCGACCTTCTCCGCGTGCAGCACCTGGATGTCCGCGATCGCGATGTCGGCACCCTCGCGCGCCATCGCGAGCACGATCCCGCGGCCGATGCCACTGCCACCACCCGTCACGACAGCCACCTTGCCGGCGAGTCGCATGCGGATCTCCTTCCTCTATAATCGGTGCCTCGGAGGGTTCCCATGACAGCACACCCGCTCAGGAGCCGCAACTGGTTCGGGCGCAACGACCTCGACGGCTTCGTCCACCGCTCGTGGCTCAAGACCGAAGGGTTCAGCGATCTCGTCTTCGACGGCCGTCCCGTGATCGGCATCGCCAACTCGTGGTCCGAGCTCACCAACTGCAACGCGCACCTGAGACAGGTGGCAGACGCCGTCAAGCGGGGCGTGTGGAGCGCTGGGGGCTTCCCCCTCGAGTTCCCGACCATCTCTCTCGGCGAAGTCTTGATGAAGCCCACGGCGATGATGTTCCGGAATCTCATGGCGATGGACGTCGAGGAGTGCCTGCGCGCCTATCCGCTCGACGCGGTCGTGCTCCTCTCGGGGTGTGACAAGACCACACCCGCCATGCTCATGGGCGCCGCCTCCGCCGATGTCCCCGCCATCATGGTCACGGGAGGCCCCATGCTCCGCGGCAAGTGGCGCACGGAGGAGCTCGGCTCGGGCACCGACGCCTGGCGGCTCTGGGCCGAGCGGCGCGCGGGCCGAATGTCGGACGAGGAGCTCTGCGAGGCGGAGTCCTGCATGTCGCGCTCGTCCGGCCACTGCATGGTCATGGGGACGGCGTCCACGATGGCCTCGATGGCTGAAGCCCTTGGCATGACGCTCCCCGGTAACGCCGCGATCCCGGCGCCCGACTCCCGGCGCCTGGCGCTCGCCGAACTCAGCGGTCGGCGGGCCGTCGAGCTGGCGCAGGCGGGCGGGCCTCGGCCCTCCGAGATCCTGACGGCGAAAGCCTTCGACAACGCGATCCGCGGCGACATGGCGATCGGCGGCTCGACCAACGCGATCATCCACCTGGTCGCCCTCGCCGGGCGCGCCGGCGTCCCGCTGCCGCTCACCCGCTTCGACGAGCTGTCGCGCTCGACACCCTTCCTCGTCAACGTGAAACCCTCGGGGAAGTACCTCATGGAGGACTTCTTCTACGCCGGCGGCCTCCCCGCGGTCCTCAAGGAGCTCCTGCCCCTGCTCCACGGCGACGCGCTGACGGTGAACGGCCAGCCCATGGCGGACAACGTCCGGGACGCCCGGTGCTGGAACGAGGACGTCATCCGGCCGCTCGGGATGCCCCTCGCGAAGGAAGGCGGCACGGTCGTCCTGTCGGGCAACCTGTGTCCCGACGGCGCCTTGCTCAAGCAGTCGGCCGCCTCGCCGCATCTCCTCACCCATCGGGGCCGCGCCGTCGTCTTCGAGGACCACGACGACCTCCACCGCCGCATCGACGACCCAGGACTGCCGATCGACGAGAACTCGGTGCTCGTGCTCAAGCACGTCGGGCCGAGGGGGGCGCCCGGGATGCCGGAATGGGGCGCCGCACCGATCCCCGCGCGGCTCCTGAAGCGAGGCGTGAAGGACATGGTCAGGATTTCGGACGCCCGCATGAGCGGCACCTCCTATGGCACGGTCGTCCTCCACGTCGCGCCGGAATCGGCGGTCGGCGGGCCCCTGGCGCTCGTCCGTGACGGCGACGCGATCGAGCTCGATGTGCCGAATCGCAGGCTGACCCTCCGGGTCGGCGACGAAGAGCTCGACCGGCGACGCTCGGCGTGGAAGCCGCGGCCGCCTCGGTTCACCCGCGGCTACGGTCGCCTCTTCCTCGACCACGTGCTCCAGGCCAACGAAGGGTGCGACTTCGACTTTCTGCGAGGCCGAACCCCGGTGCGCGCGGAGGACACGGCGGGGCCGTCGCACAGCTAGGCGGGAAGGAACTAGCCAGTATGGTGGCGGTTGAGCCAGCGCTCCGGCGGAGCACCTTCACCCGAGCAGTGGCCTTCCCCTTCCAGGTCAGCCACTTACCGTCGTTTCGCCACCGACTCGCCCTGGCACTACGCTTGCGTATTGCGATGTGTCATGGACTGGATCAGCGCGCTGTGGCGGGATCTCTCCCCTGAGGATCAGGCCTTCTGGAGAAACGGCACGTTCTGGCTGACCGCCGCGGCGATCGTTCTCCCCTTCGGCTGGCTTCTCTTCGCCTTCAGGCTCGGTCCGGTCCGCGTCCGCGTCAGCTCCTTCCGCCGCGGGCGCTGAAGCACCCCCCGTAGCGACCCTCCTGCGTCCCGCAGCACCCGTGCGGCGCGCCGTCGACTGAGCCCGTAACGCGCCATCACGATCGCCACCCGCACGCTGCCGCCGGACTCCGCGAGCGCGCGCCGCGCGAGAGGGGGCCGGACGCCCGCGATCTCGGCGATCAGGCGCACCGCGCGCTCCCTCAGCTTGGCCGAGCGCGGCTGGAGATCCACCATGCGGTTGCCGTAGACCTTCCCGAGCCGCGCCATGGTCGCGGTCGTCAGGGTGTTGAGAACGAGCTTTGTCGCGGTGCCAGCTTTGAGCCGTGTCGAGCCCGCCAGCACCTCCGGGCCTGGCGCGGGCGCGATGACGACGTCGGCCCGGGCGTCGCGCGTCGGCGGCGGGTTGCAGGCCACCAGCACCGTGCGGGCGCCGCGGCGGCGCGCGGTCGCGAGCGCCGCGCGCACGAACGGGGTGACGCCGCTCGCCGAGACGCCCACGACGACATCGCCGGGTCGCACGCGCGTCCCGACCGCGCGCGCGGCGGCGCGCGCGTCGTCCTCCGCCCCCTCGAGCGATCGAAAGACTGCCGCGTGGCCCCCCGCGATGATCGCCTGTACGAGGCGCCGCGGCGTGCCGAACGTCGGCGGACACTCCGCGGCCTCGAGGACGCCCAGGCGGCCACTCGTGCCGGCACCGACGAAGAAGAGGCGCCCGCGTCGGCGCAGCGCCGCGACGATCGTCTCCACGGCCGTCGCGATCTGGCGCCGGACGCGCGCCACCGCCAGCACGGCCCGGCGGTCCTCGCGGTTCATCAGCAAAGCGATCCGGAGCGGCGTGAGGAGATCGAGGGCGCGGCTCGCGCGGTTCACCTGCTCGGTGGCGAGCCGCTCGTAGCGAATTCGCGAAGGCGTCACGCTCGCATGCTACTACTATCTGGCGGGATGCCCACCGTCCGATCCGGCCTCGAGGTCCTCGTCCACGAGCGGCAAGGACTCCTCCACGGCCGCCGCGTGGCGCTCCTCGCCCACCAGGCCTCGATCGACTCCCGCTACGCCCACGCGGCGCCGCTTCTCTCCGACCTCAGGCGCGCGCGGCTGGTGCGCCTGCTGGCGCCGGAGCACGGGCTTTGGGGCGCGGCGCAGGACCACGCGCGCGTCGGCGCGACCCGCGACCCGGCGACCGGCCTACCCGTGTGGAGCCTCTACGGCGCGCGACGTGCGCCGACCCGGACGATGCTCGGCGGTGTCGACGTCCTCGTCGTGGATCTTCAGGATGTCGGCGCGCGCTACTACACCTTCGTCTGGACCATGGCGCTGACGATGCGGGTCTGCGCGCGGGCAGGCGTGGCCGTCGTCGTGCTCGATCGCCCCAATCCGCTCGGCGGCGCCGTCGTCGAGGGGAACGTGCCCGATCCCGCCTTTGCGTCCTTCGTCGGGCTCTACCCACTCCCAGCGCGTCATGGCCTGACCATCGGCGAGCTCGCGGCCTACCTCAACGAGCGGCACGCGCTGGGATGCGACCTCACGGTGGTCTCGATGAAGGGCTGGCGCCGCGCGATGCTCTGGGAGAGCACGGGACTGCCCTGGGTGGCGCCCTCGCCCAACATGCCCACGCCCGACACCGCGCGCGTGTACCCGGGCGGGTGTCTCGTCGAGGGTACCAATCTCTCGGAGGGGCGTGGGACGACGCGCCCGTTCGAGTGGATCGGCGCGCCCTACCTCGACGGCCACCGCTACGCCGACGCGTTGAACGCCCTCGGGCTTCCGGGCGTCCACTTCCGCCCCGCGCGCTTCGCACCCACCTTTCACAAGTGGGCCGGCCGGCTCTGCGATGGTGTGCAGGTGCACGTGACCGACCGCGCGCGCTTCAAGCCATTTCTGACGGGCCTCGCCCTGATCGCTGTGGCCCGGCGTCAGGGGCGCACGCGCTTCGCATGGCGCCGACCGCCGTACGAGTTCGAGAAGAGGCGGCTCCCGATCGACATCCTGTGCGGCACCGACACGATCCGTCGCGCGATCGAGCGGGGCGCGGCGGTCTCGACGATCGAGCATTCCTGGCAGGCGGGCCACGGCCGTTGGCTGCGGGCGCGTGCCCCCTACCTGGCGTACCGCTGACGGAGGCTAGCCTCCGAAGAGGTGCCGGAAGAAGCTCTTCACGCTCTGACCGAAGGTCACGGCGCCGTCACGGACTTGCGCCCAGGCGCTCTTCGCTTTGGGCTCCGCGGCCTCGCTCGCTTCCTTGGCCTTCTCACCGGCCTTTTCGCCGCTCTCCTTGATCGTCGCGCCCGTGAACTTGGCGCCCTCGACGATGGTCTTGCCGATGCCCTTGGCGGTCTCCTCGACGCCCTGGCCGACCTTGCCCGCGCCGATCTTCTTGGCGCCGGACTCCACCTCCTTGGTGGCGGCCTTCACTTTCGAGTCGTCCGCCCCGAAGGCTGGCGGGGCCAGGACGAAGAGGAGCACACAGGCGAACACCAATGTCATAGGGCACCCCCAGTGACCGGAGTCACAGACTCGCCGCGCCTTCGGCTGCGGCTCGCACTACCGTAGTATCAGCCCGCGACGTGGCGGCGGCTATCCGGAGTAGCCGCGCGAGCGCATGCAGTTCCCATACGCCTCCCGGTAGCGCTCGTCGTGCCTCTTGTTCTCGTTGAGGCCGTAGAGGGTGCCGCCGCCAGCGCCGAGCACGCCGCCGATCGCCGCGCCCTTGCCCGCGCCCTTGCCGCCGTCGGCGATGGCGCCGCCCGCGGCGCCCACCGCCGCGCCCACGACTGCGCCGACCGCGGCGTTCTTCACCGTGTCAGCGGTCTTGTCGCGGTCGCCGGCCTGCGCCGCCGCGTACTCGTTGCAGGCGTCGACCACCGCCTGCGTCGGGAACGCCGGCATCTGGGCCTGACGGCGCGCCGGCGGGCTCGCCGGACGCGTGGTGACGGGAGGCTTCGTTTCGGTGCCCACCCAGTTGGCGACGACGAGCCCGGTCACGAGCGCCGT
>QHSA01000176.1 GCA_003220315.1 Candidatus Rokuibacteriota bacterium | reverse complement strand
GGTCGTGGGTGTGGTCGTCATCCTGGCGGTCTGGTCGGCGGTGAACTGGGGGTACCAGGTGATCCGCAAGCCGACCGAGCTCTTCTTTCCGGTGAGCGCCGCGCTCGGAAAGACGCCGCCCGAGACCTGGCGGAAGTACGAGCCGCTCTTCCGTGAGCATGCCACGGCGGTCATCACGCCCGAGCTGCTGGCCGCGCTGGCCCAGGTCGAAGGCGCGGGCAACCCGGTGGCCCGGACGTACTGGCGCTGGCGTCTGACGTGGAAGCCTTTCGAGCTCTACCGGCCGGCGTCGAGCGCGGTCGGGATGTACCAGATCACCGACGCGACGCTCCGCGAGGCCAAGCGCTACTGCATCCACGACCACGTGGTGGTCGAGGAGGGCCCCTGGTACGACGTGAGGTCGTGCTGGTTCAACGGCCTCTACACGCGCGTCGTGCCGAGCCACGCCGTCGAGCTGACCGCCGCCCTCCTGGATCGTGGCGTCGCGGACACGGTGGGGCGCCAGCGGAGCGCCACTGCCGCGCTCCAGCAGAAGCAGGATCTGGCCGCCGTCATCCACCTGTGCGGAGCCGGGCCGGGCGACGACTACGCACGGCGTGGCTTCCGCCTGACGGCCGGCCAGCGGTGCGGCGACCACGACGTCAGCGGCTACCTCGCGCGCGTCAACGAGCTGAAGCGGCTGTTCCTCCGGCTGGCGGCCGCCGGGTAGCGACGCGCCTCGGGCCGGTTCACGGGCGCCGACGGCGAGGGCGCGCGAGCCGGAAGCACACCGCGCCCAGCACGCAAAACCCGACCGCGATCAGGAAGGCGATGCGATAGCTGCCGGTCAGGTCGTGCACGACGCCGCCGAACCACGGCGCGATGCCACCGCCGATGCCGTTGCCCACGCTCAGCATGCCGTAGATGACGCCGAAGCGTCGCCCCGGAAAGAGCTGCGACGCCATCGCGGTGATGATGGGGCCACGAGCGCCGAAGCCGAGGCCGAAGAAAAGCGCGTAGGCGTAGAGGGCGCCCGCGTGCGGCCACACCTCGAGTCCGAGCAGGCAGAGCGTTCCCACCGCCGTGCAGCCGTAGGAGATGGTCGCCGAGGTCGTGCGCCCGATCCGGTCGGCCGCGACGCCGAACACGATCCGGCCGACGGTCGAGAGCAAACCGGTGAGCCCGAAGATGCCGGCCACGAACAGGCGTGGGAAGCCATGGTCCACGGCGAAGGCCACCTGATGGGTGACGACCGAGAAGACGGCCAGCGGCGTGCACAGGTAGGCGAAGAAGAGCGCCCAAAACACCCGCGTCCGCAGGGCGTCGCCGACCTCCCGGCCCGCGTCGGTGGGTCGGGGGGTGGGTCCCGACACGTCGCCTCGACCCGGCGCCGCCACCATCGGCGCCTCCCGCACACCCAGGGAGACGAGCGGAACGAGCACGATGAGCGTGCCCAGGCCGAGGACGAGATAGGCGGCGCGCCAGCCATACCCGATGATCAGCCACTGCGCGAGCGGGCCGATCACCAGCACGCCCGCCCCCATGCCCGAGAACGCCAGACCCATCATGCTGCCGCGCCGCTCGGTGAACCACCGCGCGATCAGCGCCCCGCTCGGTATCCAGCTCACCGCGCACACCCCGGCTGCGGCCAGTACCCCCGTCACCAGGTAGAGCGACCAGAGCGAATCGATCCGGCTCGCCAGGACACACGCACTGCCGAGCACGAAGGCCCCGCCGAGCATGACCCGGCGCGGTCCTATGCGGTCCACGAGGATCCCCACCACGGGCGAGAATGCGCCCTGCACGATCGACGAGATCGAGAACGCCGCTGCGGTGGCCCCGCGGGGCCAGCCGAACTCCTCCAGCAGCGCCACGAAGAAGACCGGGAACGAGAAATAGAGGCCGGAGGCGATCGCCAGCGTGACCCACACCGCGCCGACCACCATCCACGGAAGGAGGGCCCCGCGGCGCAGCGCGGCGCCCTAGTCGGCGGACAGAAGTGCGTCGATCACCGGCCGGCCTCCATCGCCTTCGCCACGGCCACGAGCACTGTATCGCTGCCGCGCGCCCCGAGGATGGACAGGCCCACCGGCAGGCCGTCGACGGCCCCCCCCGGCAGACTCACCTGCGGCACTCCGGTCAGGCCGCCCTGCGAGGCCAGGCAACCGATGCGCGCGCGCAGCGGCTCGAGCGTCGCGAGGGACAGCCCCTTCGGGGGCGCCGGGAACGGCGTCGTCGGCATGCAGAGGATGGTCCCGGGCGGGAGCAGCCACGCCAGGCGGGCGCACGCTTCGGCGCGCATCATCGCCGCCCACTGTCGCTCGCTCTCGGCGATCGTGCTGGCGAGGACCAGCGTGCGGGCCACGCTGAAGGCGAAGCGCGGGTTGTCACGATCGATCCAGTCCTTGAAGGTGAGCCAGGCCTCGTAGGGCTGGAGCGTGCGCTGCGCCCGCGCCCAGACCGACAGCCCGGGTGGAGCCAGGAGGTCCTCGCGCACCTCCTTCACGAGCGCCGAGAGCTTGCGCACCATCGGCCCGAGCGCCGCGGCGGTCTCGGCGTCCGCGAAGCCGAACGCGTCGACCGCCACGACGAGCCGGGTCGGCAGGCTCGCCGGGATCGGCTCGCCGAGCAGGACCTCCGACACGCGGGCGAATGTCTTCGCGTCGCGCGCGAACCATCCCGTCGTGTCGGAGCTCGGCGCCTGCGCCATCATACCGGTGAGGTCGAGCCGGCCGTGGGTCGGCCGGATGCCGTAGAGCCCGCAGAAGCTCGCCGGCACGCGCACCGATCCGCCGGTGTCGGTGCCGAGTGCTACGTCGCACAGCCCCTGCGCCACGGCCGAGGCCGAACCCGACGAAGAGCCGCCGGGCACGCGGTCGGGCGCCTTCGGGTTGAGCGGCGTGCCGTCGAAGGGGTTTTCGCCGAGGATGCCAAGCGAGACTTCGTCGGTGACGGTCTTACCGATCAGCGTCGCGCCGGCGTCGAGCAAGCGCTGCACCGCCCACGCGTGGCGCGTCGGCACCGGATGCTGCCGCGCCCAGTCCGGGTTGCCGCCGCCGGTCGGATGCCCGGCGACGTCGAAGAGATCCTTGGCGGCGAACGTCAGGCCGGTCAGCGGACCGCGGGGTGCGCCGGCGATGCGCACCGGCGGGCCGGAGACGAAGGGGCTGGTCATCGCCTCGAGGAGCTACGCCGTCGCCGCGCCGTACTGGAGGGCCGGGATGAGCTTCCGTTGGACGGGATCGACCCCCAACCCGAACCCTTCCAGGGTGTAAGCGCCCAGCACGTCGAGGTCGCCCGCATCACCGAAGAGGCAGACGGTATGGAGCGTTCGTCCCTCGAGGGTGATGAGCACCTCCGCGGCGTCGCGCTCGGCGAGCTGGCCCGCGATCGTCACGACGCGACGTCGCTCGGTGGGCACCACGGACGGCCCGCGCAGAAGGGCGGCGGCGACCCCAGTGTAGGTGGAGCCGCTGTCCACGAGCAGCTCGACCGGCTGACGACGCTCGGGTCTCTCCAGCGCGGCGAGCTGCGCCTCAACAAAGAAGGTTCCCATCGGTCACACCCCCTTGGGCAGCGTACGGCCCCGGGCTGGGACGCCGCAAGAGTATCAGTCTCGCGACGCCGGTTGCGCCGCTGGACTCCCTGCCCTCGATGGGGCACGATACGCGGGCGGAGGATTTCCATGGCTCGCACGCTGCTCGACAAGGTGTGGGAAGCTCACACAGTCCGAGTGCTGCCTTCCGGCCAGACCCAGCTCCTGATCGGCCTGCATCTCATCCACGAGGTGACGACGCCGCAGGCCTTCCAGATGCTGAAGGAGCTGAAGCTCAAGGTGCGCATGCCCGAGCGGACGTTCGGCACGCTCGATCACATCATCCCGACGGCTGACCAGACCCGTCCCTACGCCGACCCCCAAGCGGAGGAGATGGCCCAGCACATGTACCGGAACATGAAGGAGTTCGGCCTGCCGCTCTTCGACATGGCGAGCGGCAAGCAGGGTATCGTCCACGTGATCGGGCCCGAGCTGGGCCTCTCCCAGCCAGGCATGACGATCGCGTGTGGTGATAGCCACACGTCCACTCACGGCGCAGTCGGCGCCATCGCCTTCGGCATCGGCACCACTCAGGTGCGCGATGTTCTCGCAACCCAGTGCCTCGCCATGGCCAAGCCCAAGCTCCGTCAGGTGCGGGTGGAGGGCACGCTCGCCAGGGGCGTCTACGCCAAGGACGTGATCCTCGCGATCATCAACCAGCTCGGCGTGAAGGGTGGCGTCGGCTACGCCTACGAGTACGCCGGGCCCGTCATCGAGCGCATGACGATGGAGGAGCGACTTACTATTTGCAACATGTCGATCGAAGGCGGCGCGCGCTGCGGCTACGTCAGTCCCGACGCGACGACCATCGAATACCTCCGCGGCCGGCCCTACGCGCCGAAGGACGGGGCATTCGACCGTGCCGCCACGTGGTGGAAGTCGGTGGCCACCGAGCCCGGCGCCAAGTTCGACGACGTCGCGCGTCTCGACGGCGCCGCGATCGAGCCCGTCGTGACGTGGGGCATCAACCCGGGCATGTCGGTCGGTGTCAGCCAGAAGATCCCCGCGCCCGAGTCGGCGCCCGAGACCGAGCGGCCGACGTTCCGCGAGGCGCTCGCCCACATGGGCTTCCAGGCGGGCCAGCCGATCAAGGGCGCCAGGATCGACGTCGCCTTCGTGGGTTCGTGCACGAATGGGCGTCTCTCGGATCTTCGTGCGGCCGCAGAGGTGGCGAAGAAGGGCAAGGTGGCCAAGCACGTGCGCGCCCTCATCGTGCCCGGATCCCAGCAGGTGGCGAAAGCGGCAGAAGCCGAGGGTCTGAATGAGATCTTCCTGGCCGCGGGCTTCCAGTGGCGCAAGGCCGGCTGCTCCATGTGCCTCGGCATGAACGACGACAAACTGCAGGGGCGGGAGATGAGTGCGTCGTCGAGTAATCGAAACTTCATCGGCCGGCAAGGTAGCCCGACAGGCCGTACGTTGCTCATGAGTCCAGCGATGGTCGCCGCCGCCGCTATTACCGGCGTCGTCACCGACGTGAGGGAGATCTTGAAATGAGCGCCGCCGACTTCAAGCGCCGCCAGGTGTCGGGGCGCGGCATCCCCGTGGCCGGCAACGACATCGACACCGATCGAATCATCCCCGCGCGCTTCCTGAAGGCCGTGACCTTCGAGGGCATGGGCGAGCACGCCTTCGAGGACGCCAAGAAGCAGAACCCCGAGCACCCCTTCAACCAGAAGGTCTACCAGGGCGCGACGGTGCTCGTCGTGGGTCAGAATTTCGGATGCGGCTCGTCGCGTGAACACGCGCCACAAGCGCTCATGCGGTGGGGCATCCGCGCGATGATTGGCGGCTCCTTCGGCGAGATCTTCTTCGGCAACTGCGTGATGCTCGGGATCCCCTGCCTGCGCGCCTCCCAAGAGGACATCGAGTGGCTCCAGCGCGAGATCGGTCGGGCGCCTCAGACGCCGGTGGCGGTGGACGTGGAACGGCAAGAGGTCCGCTTCGGCGACCGCGTCATCAAGGCGACTGTGCCTGACGGCCCCCGCAACCAGCTCGTCGGCGGGACATGGGATTCGACGGCGGTGCTACTGGAGGCGGGCGCGGCGATCGAGGCGACGGCGAGGAAGTTGCCGTACGTCACGGGGTGGTGAGTCCCCGCCCGTTGCCTTCCTCTTTTGAGCTTCCTCGGTTGTCGCCCATCGCGCCTATCCCGCCAACGGATGCATGACGTCGATGGCCCAGCCCACGTCCAGGCGCTCTCCCAGCCAGCCAGGGATCGCCGTCCGCGCGTGAAGGCGGAGCCCCTGCGCCTCGTGCCGCGCCCGCAGGGCCTGGACGGGATCGATTTCCATGAGCGAGTCCCCCTTCCGCTGGAGCGACTCTACACCCGGGTTTTCGAGCCGGTGTGGTGCCTAGACGATCGCGCCGCGATCCATGATTTTTCGATGCGAACGTGGCCATGCCGGCGTCGCCGGGCCGCGCGCGCCGCTGAGCCGGCATATGCGAGAAACTGACGGAAGGCGCGCATCC
>QHSA01000175.1 GCA_003220315.1 Candidatus Rokuibacteriota bacterium | reverse complement strand
CCGCGCATCCATTCGCGCGAGGTCGTGCTCGAGCGCGCGACGCGCGAGGGCCTGACCCTCCTGCTGACGTCCGCGACGCCGAGCACCGAGATGTGGTGGCGGGCCAGCAGCGGGCGCGCCGACGCCGCCCCGGCGCCGCCCGGCCCGTGGCCCGCCGTCAGCCTGGCCGACACACGGACGGTCCTCCGCCGCGAGCCGCTGACGCCGGTGCTGGCGCGCGCGGTCCGCGAGACCCTCGCCGCCGGCCGGCGGGTCTTCCTCGCCGTGAGCCGGCTCACGTCCGCCCTCGCGTGCGACGAGTGTGGCACCGTCGTGCGCTGCGCGGAGTGTGCGCTCGCGCTCGCCTACTCGCGCGCCGCCGCAGCGCTCGCCTGCCGACTCTGCGGCCGGACGGTGCCGGTCCCCGACACGTGCCCGAGCTGCCACGGCCGCCGCGTGTCGCCGTTCGGGTGGGGCGTCGAGCGCGTCGAGCACGCGGTCCGCCGCCGCTTCCCCGACGCGCGCATCGCGCGCTACGACCCCGACGCCCTCCGGGGCGCGCGCGGCGAGACCCAGCGCGCCGCCGCGGCGGCGGCCCAGGTCGTCATCGGCACGCGCGGCGCGCTCCGGCTCTTCGGGCGCGCCACCCTCGGCCTCGCCGGCTTCGTATCGGCCGACCAGCTCCTGCGCGTCCCCGACTTCCGCGCGGGCGAGCGCACCTTCGCGCTCTTATGGGCCGCCGCCGAGCGTGTCGGAGCGGGTGGCGCGCTGGTCATCCAGTCGCAGAACCCGACGCACTACGCATTCGACGCCGTGGTCCGGCAGGACCTCGCCGCCTTCTACGCGCACGAGCTCCGCTTCCGCGAGGAGCTCGGCTACCCTCCGTTCCGCCGGCTCGCCATCGTCACCGTGCGGGGCGCGAACGCGCCCGAGACCGAGCGCCTGGCCGCGCGGGTCGGTGCCGCGCTCCGCGCCTCGACGCCGCTCCAGGTCTATCCGCCGGGCGCCGACCGACGGAACCGCATACGGCGGATCGTCGTGAAGGGCCCCGCCGAGCTGCCGTCGCTCGTCGGCGCGGCGCTCGAGGAGTTCCGGAGGCCCCGCCGGGAAGGCCGCGGTATCATAGACGTCGAGGTGGATCCGGTCGAATGGCCGTTTTGAGGATCCGGAAATACGGCGACCCGGTGCTCCGGCGGCGCTCCGAGCCCGTCGGCGAGGTGACGGCCGAGCTCCGCTCGGTCATCCTGGACATGATCGACACGATGTACGACGAGGTCGGCATCGGCCTCGCCGCGCCACAGGTCGGTGTCGCGCTCAGGCTGATCGTCGTCGGCGACGAGGAGGGGCACGGCGCCCAGGCGCTGATCAATCCGGTCATCGCCGTCCACGGAGGAGAGGCGACCGCCGAGGAAGGGTGCCTCTCGATCCCGGGCGTCTTCGCGCCGGTCACGCGCTCGGCGTGGGTGAGGGTCGAGGCCCACGACGCCGACGGTACGCCCGTCTCGATCGAGGCGCGCGGGCTGCGCGCACGCCTCTTCCAGCACGAGCTGGACCACCTCGACGGGATCCTCTTCATTGACCGCCTCGACCCGGTGACCCGCGACCGCATCAAGCGGAGGATCAAGAAGGAAGGTCTCCGCGAGGACGCCGCCCACCACGCCTTCGCGCTTTAGAGTCCTCTTCTACGGAACGCCCGAGTTCGCGCTCCCGACCCTGGACGCGCTCCTCCACCAGCACGAGGTCGTCGCGGTCGTCACCCAGCCCGACCGTCCCGCGCACCGCGGCCGGCGCCTGACGCCGCCGCCAGTCAAGGCCAAGGCCCTCGCCGCCGGGCTTCCCGTGGTGCAGCCCGTGCGGCTACGCGACCCGGAGTGGCCGAGGCGCCTCGCCGAGTTCGGCGCCGACGTGGCCGTCGTCGTCGCCTTCGGGCAAATCTTGCCGAAGGCGGTGCTCCAGGTGCCGGCGCGGGGCTCCATCAACGTCCACGCCTCGCTCCTGCCGCGCTATCGCGGCGCCGCGCCGATCCAGTGGGCGCTGATCCGTGGGGAGACGGTCACGGGCGTGACGACGTTCCAGATGGACGAGGGCATGGATACGGGACCGATTCTCATGTCGGCCACGACGCCGATCGGCGCGGACGAGACCGCGGGCGAGCTGGCCGCGCGCCTCGCGGCGCTCGGCGCCGGGCTCCTCGTGGACACGCTGGCGCGCCTCGACACGCTCACGCCCACGCCCCAGCGCCACGAGGAGGCGACGCTCGCACCCCGCCTCAAGAAGACCGACGGCCATCTCGAGCTCGCGCGACCCGCGCGCGAGCTCGTCAATCTGATCCGCGGGTGCAATCCGTGGCCGGGCGCCGTCGCCAAGGCCCCGACGGGCCAGCTCACGATGTGGCGCGCGGCGGCCGTGGACGCGCCGCCCGGGGCGCCACCCGGCACGCTCGTCCGGAGTGACGCCGGCCTGGTCATCGCGACCGGTGAGCGGGCGCTCCTCCCCGTCGAAGTTCAGCCCGAGAACCGCCGCCCGATGTCGTGGGACGACTATCTGCGCGGCGCGCGCCTGGCCCCGGGCGCGATGTTCGTGACGCCATGACGACGCGCAGGCGGCGGGCTGGGCGGGGGGCCCCGAGTGAGTGGGGTACCGAACGGAGGAGCCCCCCGCCCCACCCGTCGCCCGCTCGCGCCGTCGCGGCGCACGCGCTGGAGCGCGTCGAAGCAAGCGCGGATTTCGCCGATGTCGCGCTCGAGGGGGCGCTCGCGACCCGGCACCTCTCGCCGCGCGACGTCGCGCTCGCGACCGAGCTCGTCTACGGCACGCTTCGCTGGCAGCGCTACCTCGACTGGATCCTCGGCCCGCACTCGCGCCGCCGGCTCGAGTCGCTGGACGCCCGCGTGCGCGTGCTGCTCCGGATGGCGGCGTACCAGGTCGCCTTCCTCGAGCGCGTCCCCTCGTTCGCCGCCGTGAACGACGCGGTCGCGCTCGCGCCGCGGACGCCCGGCGTGAAGGCGTTCGTGAACGCCGTGCTCCGCGCGTTCGCGCGGCGGGGAGCCCGCGAGCGCGAGCCTCGGCCGCCCCGCGATCCCCTCGACGCGCTCGCGACGCGCTGCTCGTTCCCCACGTGGATCGCCGAGCGCTGGGTGGCCCGCTTCGGCCGTGAGGAGGCGGACGCCCTGATGCGCGCCATGAACGAGCGCCCACCGGTCACGCTCCGCGCGAACGTCCTGCGCGTCTCGCGCGAGGCGCTCGCCGCGCGCCTCGCCGCGGAGGAGGGCCTCGCCTGGCGACTCGCCGGGTGGGCGCCCGAGGGGCTCGTGGTCGGGCCCGGCGGCGCCCCGGGGAGCTGGGGAGCCTTCGCCGACGGGAGCTTCGTCGTCCAGGACGAGGCGTCGATGCTCGTCGGGCGACTGCTCGAGCCGCGCCCCGGCGAGACGATCGCGGATGCCTGCGCCGCGCCCGGGACCAAGACCACTCACCTCGCCGAGCTCATGCAGGACCGCGGCCGCGTGCTCGCCTTCGACCGAGAGCCCGGACGGCTCGAGCGCGTGCGGGAGGCGGTGGCGCGGCTCGGGCTCCGGAGCGTCGAGCCCCTCGAGGGGGCGGTCGAGGCGCAGGTACCCCGCTTCCGCGCCGCCTGCGACGGCGTCCTCGTCGACGCGCCCTGCTCGAACCTCGGCGTCCTCCGGCGCAATCCGGACGTGAAGTGGCGGCGAAGAGCCGCAGACCTCCCGCAGAACGCGGCGCGCCAGGCACGGATCCTCGAGGCCGCGGCGGCGCTCGTCAAGCCCGGCGGCCGGCTCGTCTACGCGACCTGCTCGCTCGAGCCCGAGGAGAACGACGACCTCGCCCACGGTTTTCTGGCGGCGCATCCCGAGTTCCGGCCGGACCCGCCGAGAGAGTTTCCGCTCCCCCTCGACGCGGACGGCACGCTCCGCTGCCTGCCCCACCGCCATGGAACGGACGGGTTCACGGCGGTCCGCTTCCGCCGGTCTTCGGATCGGGGTATAACAGCACCGTGATCAAGATCGCGCCCTCGATCCTGTCCGCCGACTTCGCCGCCCTCGGCCACGACATCGCGCGGGTCGAGGCTGGCGGCGCCGACCAGCTCCACGTGGACGTGATGGACGGCCGCTTCGTGCCCAACATCACGATCGGTCCCGTCGTCGTCGCCGCGATCCGCAAGCGCACACGGCTGCCCCTGGACGTGCACCTGATGATCGTGGAGCCCGAGCGCTACATCTCCGAGTTCGTGGCCGCGGGCGCCGACATGGTCACGGTCCATGCGGAGGCCTGCCCGCACCTCTCGCGCACGCTCGCCCTGATCCGCGAGCTCGGCGCCAGGGCCGGCGCGGCGCTGAACCCGTCGACCCCACCCGACGCGCTCGAGTACGTCCTCGACGACCTGGACCTCGTCCTCGTGATGTCGGTCAACCCCGGGTTCGGGGGGCAGACGTTCATTCCGAGCACCCACCGGAAAATCCGTGACACCCGGGCGCTCCTCGGCGACCGTCGCGTGGACGTGTCGGTGGACGGCGGCGTGAAGGCCGACCTCGCGAAGTCGCTCGCGGACGACGGGGCCTCCACGCTCGTCGCGGGCTCGGCGATCTTCGGCGCCACCGATCCGGCGGCCGCGGTCCGGGCGCTCCGCGATGCCGCGACCGCGCGCTAACAAAGCCGGGCCCGGCACGCTCCCGCGGGACGCGCGCCGTCTCCAGGCTATTTCGAGGAGCCAGCGCTGGGCGCCGAGAGCTCCTCGGTGACCGCCAGGTTGTGGGCCACGATCACCTCGAGGCTCCCGAGCGCGAGGACGATCAGGGCGCCGACCATCAGCAAGAGCTTGCGCATGCGTGCCTCCTTGGTTAGAACGGCTCGGGTTGCTCCAGCTCGGGCAGCAGATCAGCCGTGCCGACGAGTCCCACGAGGTCACCCCCCTCGAGCACGGCGAGGGGCCCGCTGCCGTCCCTGAGCAGTCGAGCGGCTTCGGCGATCGGCGTGTCGGGCGCGATCGTCGCGATGTCACGCCGCATAATCGACTGAATCGGAATGGTGGCGAGGGCCCCGTTGATTTCGCCGATCGAGAGGGTCGTCGCCGCTGAGGGCCGGGCCGCAACCAGATCGTCCGCCGTGACCAACCCGACGAGCCGACCATCACGGACGACGGCGACGGCCTCCAAGCCGTCCGAACGCAGCGCGGCGTCGGCGTCCGCGAGCGTCGCCGTCGATTCGACCGCCACGACCGGGCGGCGCAGGAGCGAGCGGACACTCCGCGTCACGCGGCGAGGACCGGACAGGGGGCGCGGCGCATCGTCTCGCGCACCAGCGAGGCACCCGGTCGGCCTCCCATGACGATGAGCTCGGCGCCCGTGGTCGCTGCGCCATTGAGGACGCCCTCAACGACGTCGCCGGCCCGTACGTCGACGCGGACCATCGAGCGATCTTCGCGCGGCACGCGGCGGATCAGGGCGGCGCGCACCTCCGCAAGGCGCCACCGCTGCACGTCCGCATCGACGCCAGCGGGCAAGCCCTCCGCGACTCGCAGGGACAGCCCGCGCATGACGTGGAGCAGCGTCAGCGTCGCACGGTGCCGCCGCGCGATGCCGAGGGCGAGGTCGAGCGGCGTGCGCGAGTGGCAACGCCGGCTCGTCGAGGCCGCCAGGCTGACGGCCACAAGAAGCCGCGAGAGGCGCGGCGGCGTCGCCCGCTCGAGACGCTGGACGAGCGTACCGAGCAGGTCGGTCGTGGTCACCACTCCCACGACTTCTGAGCCGTCGACCACGACGGCGGCGCGGTGTCCACGCGTCCTCATCGCGTGCGCGGCGTCCCCCGGTGTCGCGTCCGGCGGGACGACGACGGGGTCGCGGCGCATCGCGTCCGCTACCGTCAGGCGGGATGTAAAGGCCGGCCACTCGTGGACCGCGAGGCTCGGCACGGTTGACGGGCTGGCGGCCCGCGCATCGGCGGGTGTCAGCACGCCCGCGAGGCGGCCACCATCGGTCACGACCAGACAGCCGCCCGAATCCGAGGCAAGTCGCATCGAGGCTGCGGCCAGGCTCTCCCGGGCTTCGACGGTTCCGCTCGTGCACCGCATCAGCATCTTGATTCGCATATGGAGGCCTCCTTAGCCTTAGGCTGCCCGCTGTCCCGAGGCGCGTGCGACGAGGACCGGAAGCGGAGACTTCTGGACGATCTCATCGGCGACACTTCGCGTGAGCCATCGGCGGGCGCCGTGCGCGGGCACATCGACGAGAGCAATGGCCTCGGCGCCCCATGCCTGCGCCGCGTCGAGCGCCACGGAGGCCGGCTCCCCGAACCGAACCTCCGAGCTCACCGCGAGTCCGTCATCGCGGAGCTGGGCGGCAACCACGGCCAGCGCAACGCCGACCGCATCGCGCGCCGCGTCCTCGCCCTGATCGGCGTAGATCAGCGTTCGTGACCCCGCGGTGACCGTCCGTCCCGGCGGTAGCACGACGAGCAGACGGACGTCGCCGGGGACGGGGACCAGCAGGCGACGGACCCACGGCACGACCCGCCAGCCGACGAGGCCAGCGTCGAGCAGCACGAGCATGCGTCTGAACATGACGGGCTCTCCTTTGTCGTTCACCGTATTACATCTCCGCATTACATCTCAGTCACATCTCCCACGTGGGGACGCCGTCCGGACTGCAACGCGCCTGCCGTCGGATCGCCGCGCGAGCCTGCAACGCGTCTGCCACCGTCTGAATTCCGCGACCTTCCCGCGACGGGACTCTGGGATTTCCCTGACGCGGCTCGCAGGGGGTCCGCGCGATGACCGTAAAGAATCCCGACGCCGACGCGTCGGAGTGGCACGCACAGAAGGCGCGGAGTGACACGCCCAGAACGCAGGGAGTCAGCCCGCTGACGCGCCCCGCTTCGCTAACGCGTCTGCGGGTTGACACTGGCAGCATCAACACGGCGACCGACATGAACCCCGGGCGCACTCCGCGCGGCACGTTGACCCTCGCGGGGGCCGCGCCTAGAGTGTGTCCAGAGTCATCATGAGCACGCTCTCGATCCGTACACGACGTTGGACTCGCAAGGAGTACGACCGGCTCGTCGAGCTGGGCTTTATGCGCGGGCAGATATCGCGGACTACTGATCGTCAACCTGGTGGGTCGTGTCCTCGAGGTCTATCGCCAGCCGGTCCGCGCGGCGTCAGCGCGCTACGGCTGGAAGTACCGCCGCGTACGGGTGCTGAAGCCCGGGGCGAGCGTCTCGCCGCTCGCCGCCCCGACCGCACGGATCGTCGTCGCCGATCTGCTGCCGTAGGGCGGGCCAGCCCTCAGGCGCCGCTGAATCCCCGCGCGGCGGCGCGTCGTCCCAACGAGACGATGATGCGAGTCGCGGAGCTCTGGCGCTATCCCGTGAAGTCGCTCGCCGGCGAGCGCCTCGAGCGCGCGGAGCTCACCGTCGGCGGGATCACCGGCGACCGGGTCGTCCACGTGCGCGACGCGCGCGGCCGGGTGATCACCGCTCGGACCCATCCGAAGCTGCTCGGGCTCCGTACGACCCTCGGGCCCGACGGCGAGCCACGGATCGGCGGCCGCCCGTGGGCGTCGGAGGAATCGGCCGAGGCGGTGCGAGAGGCGGCCGGCCCCGACGCGCGACTCGCGCGCTACGATGGACGCGAGCGGTTCGACGTGCTGCCGCTCCTCGTCGCCACCGACGGCGCGATCGCGGCGCTCGGCGTGGATGGCCGCCGGCTCCGTCCGAACATCCTCGTGGAGGGCGTCGAGGGCTTGGCCGAGCGCGCGTGGCCGGGCCGGCGTCTCAGGATCGGCGACGCGCTCATCGCGGTCGAGAAGCTCCGCGGTCGGTGCGTGATGACGACGTTCGACCCCGACACGCAGGCGCAGGACCTCTCCGTACTCAAGCGGATCGTCGCGGAGTTCGGCGGGAGGATGGCCCTCGACTGCGACGTTCTCGAGAGCAGCGTCCTGCGGGTCGGTGATTCCGTGGAGCTCGTCTAGCCTACTTCTTGCGAAACTCGGCCGGGAGCTTCACCCACTGGTAGACGCCGTTCTGCTGCTGCAGCGTCCAGCGCTCGGGGTACCAGTAGCCCGTCGTCGTCTCGGCGACGTAGTAGCCAGGGATCTCGACGGTCTGCTCCTGGGTCTGGGCTGGCGCGCTGGGCTCCTCTCCTCGGGACTGAGCCGGCACGCCGGGCGGCTCCTGCGCTTGGGCGGGCGCGCCGGCGGGGAGCGGCACCGGGACCTGGATCACGACCTGCTGCGGCGGCACCGGGATGTACTGGATCACCGTCCCGTAAGTCTCGGACAGGAACCGGTCCGGGTTGTTGGGTGCCCACGGCATGGCCGGGTGCGGGTTTCTGATGAAGTCGGCCGGGTTATTGGGGTTCCCTGGTTGGGCGGCCGCTGGCGCCACTGTCAGGAGCGCCAGACCCGCGGCGAGGAACGCTTTGAACTCCACGCCCCTAGCATAACTCCACTGGGCGAGATTGCGCGGTCCCTTCTGTTTGCTATTCCGCACGTGATTCCGTAAAGTTGGGATTTCCATGCTGGATTCCCTGAGCACACGCTTGCAGTCGATCTTCGACCGCCTGGGCGGCCGCGGCCGCCTGACGGAGGAGAACATCCAGGAGGCCCTGCGCGAGGTGCGCGTCGCCCTCCTCGAGGCCGACGTCAACTTCAAGGTTGTCCGCGCCTTCGTCGACCGCGTGCGGGAGAAGGCCGTGGGCCAGGACGTCCTGAGGTCGCTGACGCCGGCCCAGCAGGTCGTCAAGGTGGTCCACGATGAGCTGGTCGAGCTCCTCGGCGGCAGCGGTCACCGGCTCGCCCCGGCGTCCCATCCGCCGACGGTGATCATGCTCATCGGGCTCCAGGGCTCGGGCAAGACGACGACCGCCGCGAAGCTCGCGCGCTGGTACACGAAGCAGGGTCAGCACCCG
>QHSA01000174.1 GCA_003220315.1 Candidatus Rokuibacteriota bacterium | reverse complement strand
AGCTCGGAGCCCCGCAGTCTCGACTTCAGATTCGACCAGTTCACGATCGGCGCCTACAAGACGTTCTCGCCGTGGCTCTCGGCCGGCGCGAGTCTCGAGGTGGAGCGCCACGGCCACCGCCACAGCCACGGCTTCGACCCGGATTCCGGTTGCCCGGGCAGCGGCACCTCCTGCACCGAGCAGTTCGGCGCGGAGGAGATCACGACCGAGGTCAGCCTGCACCGCTTCAACATCACCGGCATCGCGCCCATCGGCAACGGGCTGGCGCTTTCGTTCGGACGCTTCGACACCCCATTCGGCTACGAGCGCCACGACGCCGCCTTGAACCTGACGGCGACGACGTCCGAGGTGAACCGCTTCGGGCGGCCGATGAGCATGACGGGCTTCCAGGCTGCCTACCAGTTCACACCCTGGCTCGACGCCACCGCCTGGGTCGTCAACCGATGGGAGAACGAGACGACCGAAGACCCGCTGGAGGATAACAACCGCGACAAGAGCTTCGGCGGCCGCGTCGGCTTCACGCCGCTCTCCGGCGCGCAGCTGCTGAACTTCGGCCTCGGCGGGTGGTGGGGCCCGGAGCAGGACGACGACACCAAGCATGACCGGTGGATCCTGGACCTCGACGTGACGTGGACTCCCCTCCCCAGGCTGCTGCTGGCTGGCGAACTCGTGTACGGAGGCGACTCGGGGGTGTCCTTTCGCCGTCGGGGGACGCCGATTGCCGCCCCTGCCGTGACCAACCAGGACGTCAACTGGCTCGGTCTGTACGCCCTCGCCCACTACGACCTCACCCGGTGGCTCGGCCTCTCGTTCCGCTACGGGTTCTTCGACGACAAAGACGGCGCCCGGACCGGCGTCGCGCAGATGCTCCAGTCGTTCACGATCGCGCCGATCGTCCATCTTTGGCGCCTCATCCCCGATCTCCGGCCGCTCGGCGTGACCTACGCGCGCACGCGGCACCCTCTGGACTGGGTGGACCTGAGGCTCGAGTACCGGCTCGACCACTCCAACAAGCCGGTCTTCTCTGATGCCAAGCCCGCAATTCCCATTTCGGAGGCGGACCGGGATAGCCACCAGGTGACGTTGCAGCTCGTGGTCAACTTCTAGAGTGCCGGTGGAAGGAGGCGCTACAGATGAACGGAATCTACCTTTCGCGCCTGCCGTGGAGCGGCAAGGTGTTCTGCACGCTGTACCTGCTCGGAATCGGCTGCGGCGCTCTGGCCGCCTTCACTCAGGCGGCGACGGCCATCGGTCTCTCTCCTGCCGAGGTGCAGGCCAGCCTGGCTCCGGCGATGCCGATGACGCACATGAGCCCTGGCCAGATGATGGGCGAGAAGGAGATCACGCTGGGCGAGATCAGCAGCGCGGCCAAGGTGTGGATCCGGACGCCGCTGCTCATCCAGACCAGCCACACCCATCTCTTCGGCCAGACGCTCATCGCCGGGCTCCTCGGGCTGATCTTTCTCTTCTCGTCGCTGCGCGAGTGGGCGAAGGCCCTGGTCCTGGCCCTGCCCTTCGTCGGCACGCTGGTCGACATCGGCGGGATGTGGCTGACGCGCTTCGTCTGGCCGGGGCTATCCGTGCTCGTCATCGTCGGGGGCAGCCTCTTCGCGCTCGGCTACGCGCTGATCACGGTCATCTCCCTGTGGCAGCTCTGGATCGGGACGGTAGTACGGACCTCTGGAATACGCGGGGCTGGGGCCCCGCCGTCCGAGGCGAGTCTATGAACAAGGAGGTCCGCGCATGACACGCCGAATGCTCGGATCGCTTGGAGCCGTCGTTGCCGGCGCCGTGATGCTCGCCGGCGTCGCCTCTGCCCACATCACCCCGCCGGTCGTGCTGATGTCCGACCGCGACGCGGTCGTCGCGCTCCTGGCCGGCGCGCAACGGTTCTTCGTCCGCGAGGTGCGGCTCTCGCCGGCGGAGCAGGCGGTGATCAAGCGGCAGACCGGCTGGACGCCGGACGAGGACTTCTACCGCTTCTATCTGGGTCGCGACGGTCAGGGCCGGCTCGTGGCCGGGACCATTTTCGTCACCGAGTTCACCATCCACGGCCCCGTCCGCGTCGCCGTCAGCCTGGGGCCGGACGGGAAGGTGCGGGGCGCGGCGGTGGTGGAGTTGACGGAGGAGACGTATCCCTGGGTGAAGCCGCTCATCGACCTGGACTTCGCCCGCGACTACGCGGGCCAGGACAGCCGGGGCCACTTTCACCTAAGCGACCGGCTTGGCAGTCTGGAGGCGATGCCGCAGTTCTATGGCCAGGTGATCTCCGGCCTCATCCAGCGCGCGGCGCTGCTCTTCGAGCTCGGCGTCCTCAGACGGGGCGACGCGAGCTGAGCGTTGCCTGACCGCCCTTGGGACAGGAGAGGGGGAACGACATGACGAGGATGTTCAGGGGGTCGATCGTCCCGATGCTGTTCGTCCTCGGCGCGCTCGGCGGCTTCGTGCTCCATGCGGGCGCCCAGCACGCGGGCCACGGGGCGAGCGCGCCGGTCTCGCCGGGGCTTCGCCGGTTCACGATGGAGGAGCTCCACAGGAGCGGCGGCGTGCCGCGCGGCTGGAGGTTCACGCTGCCGGCCGGCGACCCGGCGAAGGGTCGCCAGGCCTTCGCGGCCCTCGAGTGCTACACATGCCACGCGATCCAGGGCGAGCGCTTCCCGGCCTCGGGCGGGGACGCGAAGAGCGTGGGTCCGGAGCTGACGGGGATGGGGACCCATCATCCGGCGGAGTACTTCGCCGAGTCGATCCTCGCGCCCAACGCCGTGATCCTCGACGGCCCGGGTTACGTCGGGCCGGACGGGACGTCGACCATGCCGAGCTACGCCGACAGCCTCAGCGTGACGCAGTTGCTCGACCTCGTCGCGTACCTCAAGAGCCTAACGGGCGACGCTGGCGGTCACCATCACGGCGGCGCGGCCGAGCAGGCCGTCGCCGACTACACGGTCCGTCTGGCCTACGAGGGCACGACGCCGGGTCACCTGATGGTCTTCGTGACCGATCTCGAGAGCGGCGAGCCGGTCCCGTACCTCCCGGTCACCGCGACGCTGAGTGCCGCGGACATGAAGCCGCGCATGGTGCGGCTCGTGCCGATGGTGGGCGCCCAGGGGTTCCACTATGGCGCGAGCGTGACCGTCCCGGACGAGACCGAGAAAGTCACGGTGCGCATCGGCAAGCCGACGATGCAGATCATGCCCTCCGCGAGGGGTCGCTTCGCGAAGCCGGTGCGCGTCGAGTTCGAGTGGGAAGGCTCCTAGCCGGCCGCCTTCGCGGCGGCGAGCGCCGCGTCGTAGTTCGGCTCGGACGCGATCTCCTTCACGTACTCGACGTGCTTGACCGTGCCGTCTCGGCCGACGACGAAGACGGCGCGGGCGGTGAGCCCGGCGAGCGGCCCGTCCTTGATCTCGACGCCGTAGCTCTGCGCGAAGGCGCGCTCGCGGAAGTCGGAGAGCGTCTTCACGCTGTTGACGCCGGCCGCGCCGCACCAGCGCTTCTGGGCGAACGGCAGGTCCATGCTGATCGTCCACACCTCGACGCCGGCGCCGAGCTTGCCCGCCTCCTGATTGAACCGGCGCGTCTCGGTGTCGCACACGGGCGTGTCGAGCGACGGCACGGAGCTCACGATGAGCACCTTGCCCTTCGCGTCGCTCAGACGCACGGCCTGGAGGCTCGTGTCCACCGCCGTGAAGTCGGGAGCGCGCTGGCCGGGCTTGATCTCGGGCCCCACGAGAGTGAGCGGGGTGCCCTTGAGGGTGACGACGCCCTTCCTTTCCTGCGCCATGACCGTGTCCTCCTGGTCCCGCGAGATGTGGGGGGTCCCGCAGAGTATAGCTCGTGCGCTACACTGCGCACGGATGGGAGTGAGGCTCGCGCGTCTGCTGGTCGCCGCCCTTGCGCCGTGGGCGCTCGCCGCGCCGGCGGGCGCGGGGTCGAGCGTCGTCATCCTGTCGACGACGACGTCCACGCAGGACTCCGGGCTCCTCGACGTGCTGGTTCCGCGCTTCGAGAGGCAGACGGGCTACACGGTGAAGACGATCTCGGTCGGTACGGGTCAGGCGCTCGCGCTGGCCGCGCGCGGGGAAGCGGACGTCGTCCTCTGCCACGCGCCGTCGCTGGAGAAGCGCTACCTCGCGGACGGGACGCTGACGCATCGCCGGCTCGTCATGTACAACGACTTCGTGCTCGTCGGCCCCGCGGCGGATCCGGCGAAGATCGCCGGAGCGACGAGCGCGGTCGCCGCGCTCGGGAGGATCGCGGCCGCGGGCGCGCGGTTCGTGTCGCGCGGTGACAGGTCCGGGACCCACGCGCTCGAGCTCGCCCTCTGGAAGGCGGCGGGGGTGGTGCCCGCCGCGCCCTGGTACATCGAGTCGGGCCAGGGCATGGGCGCGACGCTGGGCCTGGCCGACGACCGCCGCGCGTACACGCTGACCGACCGTGCGACGCTGCTCGCGTTCGGCAAGCGCGTGGCGCTCACGATTATGGTCGAGGGGGACCAGCGGCTGCGCAATGTCTATTCGGTGATGGAGGTCAGTCCGGCGAACGGGCCGCGCGTCAACACGGGGGGCGCCCGGGCGTTCGCCGACTTCATGGTGTCGCCCGAGGTCCAGCAAATCATCCGGACCTTCGGCGTCGACCGGCACGGCCGACCGCTGTTCGTTCCGATCGCCGGCCAGCACGAGGAGGATGTGGCGCCATGACCCTGCTGCTCGACGGGGTGCGAGAGGCGATCGGGTTGCTCGTGGGGGGCGACGGCGAGATCTGGTCCATTCTCTGGCTCTCGCTCCAGGTGTCGGGGAGCGCGACGCTGATCTCGTTGCTGCTCGGCGTTCCCGCCGGGACGGCGCTCGCCCTGACGCGCTTCCCGGGGCGGGGGCTCGTCGTGAGCGCCGTGAACTCGGGGATGGGGCTGCCGCCGGTCGTCGTCGGCCTCTTCGTCACGATCCTCCTCTGGCGGAGCGGGCCGCTCGGCGCCCTCGAGATTCTCTACACGCCCGCGGCGATCGTCGTGGCACAGGCCGTCATCG
>QHSA01000108.1 GCA_003220315.1 Candidatus Rokuibacteriota bacterium | reverse complement strand
CCCGCACCTCCTGGTCGAAGAGCGGGACGACGGCGCGCACGCTCCCGTCGAACTTCTCCCGGATGGTCTTGAGGTGGTCGTCCTGCATACGCATCCGGTTCATCACGAACTCCGGCGCGTCCGCCCCCAGCGCGCGCCGGTCGAGGACCATGTTGACGATCACGCCCCCGACCGGGATCCCGAACTCGTGGAACCAGCCGATGAAGCGGCTGATCACCGCGATCGGCAGCGCCTCGGGGAGCGTCACGAAGAAGAACGCCGTCCGGGTCGCGTCGGTCAGGAGCTGGCGCGCCTGCCCCATCCGGGTGCGGAACCCCAGCAGGTACTCGAGCAGCGGGTCCGCCTCCTTCTTCTTCGTGAAGGACAGCATCTCCCGCAGCGTGCGCGCCTCCTCGCGCGACTTCAGCATCTTGTCCACCCAGAGCGAATACACCTTGGACATGCCGAGGAGCCGGCGCGCGTTCGCGGTCGGGGCCGTGTCGAAGACGTACGCGTCGTACTCGTTCTTCAGCATCAGCTCGACCATGTTCTCGAACATGGCCGACTCCTCGAACGCGGGGTTCATCGTGGCCGACTCGACGAAGTCGTCGGCCTTCGTCGAGATGTCCGCGAACTTGAGGAACCACTGGATCTTCTCGCGGATCTCCCGCTTGGAGCGCTCGATCGTGTCGCGCGTGTCGATCTCGTAAGCCCAGAACCGATCGACCCCCGTGACGGGCGTGTGTCGCTCGGCGACATTCTGCCCGAGGAGCCCCGAGAGGCTGTGAACGGGGTTCGTCGACGCGAGCAGCGTCCGCTTCCCCTGCTTGGCGAGCCAGAGCGCCGTGGCCCCGGCCATCGCGGTCTTCCCGACGCCGCCCTTGCCACCGAAGAAGGTGTATTTGAGCGCCGGGCGCTCGGTGACGTACCGCGCCATCGACGTCCGGATCGGCACCTCCGTGCCGACGACGCTCACGACCTAACCCTCATCGAACAGCCGGCGGGCCAGCCGTTCGATCATGGGGAGGCCGGTGACGTCACGCTCCATCTCGGGCACGTACGCGAGCACCTCGTCGCCGAAACTGGTCTTGATGTCGTCCAGGTACTTCTTCTGCATGGCGATCCGGTTGCGGAGGTAAGGCGGGATGGTCCCCGCGCCGAGGTCGGCCGGTAGAACGCGGTTGACGATGTAGCCGGAGAGGGGGACGTCGAACTTGGCGAAGAGCTCGGCCGCCTTCTTGGTATCGAGGAGGATCATCTCCTCCGGCACCACGACGAAGAAGAAGGCGGTCCGCGCCTTGTCCGTCAGGATCCGGGAGGAGGCGTTGATCCGGTCCTTGATGTAGGTCAGCTCGGACAGGATCTGGTCCTCCTGCACCGTTTCCTCACGTCGCATCGTCGCGGCCACCTGGTCGTACTGGCGCATGTCCTCGCGGAGCTTGGTGATCTTGTTGATCCACTCGTCGTACACCTTCGCCATCGACAGGTAGTAGAGCGCGTGGCCGAGCGGCACCAGATCGTAGATGTAGTAGTCGTAGTCACCCCGGACGATGATGTCGACGACGGCGTCGAAGATCGCGCTCTCCTCCATCGCGGGCTCCGCCGAGGCGGCCGCGATGTAGTTGTCGATCTCCTCCGGTACCTTCTCGAACCCGTACATGTCGAGGATCTTCTTCCGGATCTCCTCCTGGTAGTCCTTGATCCGCCGGTCGGCGTCGACCTCCTGCGCCCAGAGGTTCTCGATGATCGGCACGGGTCCCTTGCCGAAGATGTCCCGCTGGAAGATATCCGAGAGACTCGCCTGCGGATCGACCGAGAACAGCAGGACGCGTTTGCCCTGTTGCGCGAGCCAGTAGGCGCTCGTGGCCGAGAGGGTCGTCTTGCCCAGCCCCCCCTTGCCCCCGAACATGATGTACCGCCGATCCGGCTGGCTCTCGAACACCCGCCGCAGCGACATGGCCTAGCCCAGGACGTCCGTCACGTCGCGTTCCCGCAGCATCCTCCGCTTCCACCCCGCGATCTGCGGCGTCACGTACGGCAGGAGCCGGAGCGAGTAGTAGGGCGGCAGGATCGGGACCCCGAGGAGGTCGCCCATCGTGATCAGGATGAACAGGTGCTCCATGCTCGCCCGGGTGCGCACGGCGTGCCGCGTCATCTCGTGCGTGGACATCCCGTAGACGATGTCCTTGAAGACGCCCAGGATCCCGCCCTTCTTCTTCGGTTTCGCCGCGTCCGTCATCAGGGTCTCCGTCTCAGAGTCCGTGCAGGTCGTACTCGTCCTTCTCCCAGAACTCCTTGCGCTGCGCCATGTGCCGCTTCCACGTCGCGATCTCCGGCACGACGTACGGGAGCAGCCGGAGCGAGTAGACCGGCGGCAGCACCGGGACGCCGACCAGGTCACCGAACGTCACGACCATGAAGACCGACTCCAGTTCATGGCGCATCTCCAGCGCGTGACGGGCGAACTCGTACCCCGTCAGGCCGTACATGAACTGCGCGAGCGCGCCGCGCAGGCGCGCCCACCTCTCGGTCAGCACCCGAGCATACTCCAGAAGCGGCGCGTCGGGGGAGGCGTCCCTCCCCCGGCGCGTGACGTTGGAGCCGAAGGCCTCAGGCCCGCGCCGCCGCCGGCTTCCGCTGCTGAACCGGACGGTGACGGTACCGCTGGAACGCCCGCCACGTGTCGAGACCGATGTAGAGCGCCGCGACGACCAGCAACAGCGCCACCAGGATCATCAGCGCGGAGCCGACGACCGGAATCGTCCGGCCGGCAGCCATGTTGATCTGGTAGACGTTCGAGTACAGGTTGTACGCGGTCACTAATATCGACGCGCACGTGGTCACCCACATGAACGCCGCGGGCAGGCCGGCGTACATCCAGTTCTTCCCGACCGACGCGAGCCACACCGTCACCAGCAGGAGCGACAGCGCCGCCATCATCTGGTTCGCGCCGCCGAAGAGCTGCCACAGATAGACCCACGTGCCCGTCATCATCAACAGAATGGCCAGCGCGACGCAGATCAGCGAGGCGATGTGCTGGTTGCGGCAGGGTGGGAAGACGTCGCCGAGCCACTCGGAGAGCGTCACACGCTGGACGCGGAACAGGAGCTGCGTGACCACCAGCACGATCACGATGAAGGCCGCGAACGCGAGGGACGTCGCGTACTGGATCGGCAGGCCCCAGACGCTGATGAAGCCGCCGAGGCCGGTCGCGAAGGCGCCGACGGGCGCGCCCTTGGCGCCCACCGAGACGGCGAGGAGCGCCAGGAGGCCGAGCAGGAACTCGGCGAACATGGACCCGCCCCCGATCGGGAGCATGTCGGCCTCGTTCTGGATCTGCCGGGCCGTGCCGACCGCGCCGAAGAGCGCGTGCCACCCGGAGATCGCCCCGCACGCGATCGTGACGAAAAGCATCGGCCAGAGGGGCATGATCCCCGCCGGGCCGAGCTGCGGGTTGAATCCCCTGAACGCCGGGATCACGAACTGAGCGACCTCGGGCTTCATGAACGGAGCGACGAGGGCGCCGGTGAGGCCCAGCACCATCGCGAGCGCCGTGATCCAGAAGCCGACGTAGATGACGGGCTGCGCCATGCGCCAGATCGGGAGGACGGAGCCCGCGTAGCAGAACGCGGAGATCGCGAGCGCCCAGAAGAGGAGGCTCGGCATGATCT
Organism: Candidatus Rokuibacteriota bacterium; assembly: GCA_003220315.1. GTDB lineage: Bacteria > Methylomirabilota > Methylomirabilia > Rokubacteriales > CSP1-6 > 20CM-2-70-11. Next base: position 13,121 of record QHSA01000108.1, on the reverse strand, counting down.
TCGCGTCCGCGCCCTTGAAGTTGGCCAGGGTCGGATCGAAGTACGTCACGAGCGGCGCGCCGCCGGACAGGTTGTTGAGGCCGGCGGTGAAGGCCTTGAAGACTTCCTCGGTCCAGCCGCCGCCGAGGATGGCGATGAGCGTGAGGCCGACGGTCAGCACCGTCGCGCCGACGAGCCCCGTGCGCCAGCGGTACAGCATCTGGCCCAAGAGCAGACCCATCACCGTGAGGACGATGACGCCGAGCTGCGTCTTCGGCTGCGACTCGAGCACGGTCGCCATGATGCCGACGAACGCGCCGGCTACGAGCAACAGGTAGAAGAAGATGAACACGAACAGGATCGTGCGCGTCCGCGGCGACACCAGCCGGTGGGCGATCGCCGAGAGGCTGTTGCCGTCGTTCCGGACCGAGATCACGATGCCACTGTAGTCGCTCGCCCAGCCGAGGAAGGACACGCCGAGGATCAGCCAGATGATCGCGGGCAGCCAGCCCCAGAGGTTGGCCGCCACGATCGCGCCGATGATGGGGCCCGCGGCCGCGATCGACTTGAAGTGGTAGCCGAACAAGATGTTGCGGTTGGTCGGCATGAAATCGACGCCGTCCATGTAGAGCGTCGCGGGCGTCGCGCGTTTCGGATCGGACTGGATGACGTGGCGGTCGATCCGCCGGGCGTAGAGGGTGTACGCGAGGTACACCGTCAGCGCCCCGATGATGACTGCCAATAAGGTGTTCATCCTGCCTCCTCCCGAGTCAGTGGGACGTGGTGGCGTTGGTCGAGACTCGCGCGTCCTCCTCCTTTCGGCGGAGCGCTTGCGCGATCAGGGCGTCGACCCGGACGAAGTCCGAGCCGACGTATCGCTGGCCCTCGACGGCGAAGGCCGGGTACCGCCAAAACCGGTGAAGCAACGATCGGAAGAAGCCCTCGATCGAAGCGGCGTCGATCAGCCGGATGCGCACACGATCGGCGAACTTCCCCGGGAGCGTGTGCGCCCACTCCGAGAGGCTGTGGAACTCCGCCTTGAGGTCGTCCGGCAAGGCCGAATCCGCCATCTCCCGCTGCACCTTCTGCCTGAGCCCCATGACCTGCCAGGTCACTTCGCAGTGCTTTCAGTGGTTGTACTGCGTGGGGACGTAGGTGACGATGTCGACGCGGACCGAAGACATTGCCGTCATCGGCGACCTCCGGCCAATGGGTTAACTGCCCGCAATTGCTGCGCAGATACTACTATAAGGTACCACCCGAAACGCAACTCTGGGGGAACCACGCTATGCGCGACGACAGCTGGCGCACGCTCAACGACGAGGCGCTCGAGCGCCTGCTGATCGAGCGCTGGCTCCTGCGCGGCGCGAGCCTGGCCGTCATCCTGGTCGCCGCGATCGGCGCGACGTACCTCGGTCTTCGCGGTGTCGAGACGGTGATCGATCAGGTGACCGTCGGCCTCTTCCTGGCCCTCGCCGTCGCATCCGGCGTGGTCGGCTTCACCATGCGCCAGGAAGACCTCCGGATCCAGCGCGAGCTCCGGCGTCGCCGCTCCTCTCCTTCGCCTGGTGGTCCCGCGTCGTGAAACCCCTGCCGGTGGGCCTGCGTTCCTTGACTGGCGCCGGAGCCGGAGGGTAGAGTCAGACCGACCAATCGATCTGACGGAGGGGCCCGAATCGTGCGCTTTTCCGATCGAAAGTTGGAGCCTGTCTGGGAGAAGGTCCAGGCCGGCGAGCGGCTCACCCGAGAGGACGGCCTCCAGCTCCTCGAGACGGACGACCTCTTGGGTGTGGGACGGATGGCCGACCACGTCAAGTCGCGCCGCGAGGGCGACCGGGTCTACTTCGTCATCAACCGCTACATCTCGCCCACGAACGTCTGCGTGCTCTCGTGCGCCTTCTGCGGATTCGCCCGGAAGAAGGGGGAGGACGGCGCCTTCGAGTACACCGTCGAGGACATCGTCGGTATGGTCGGCGCGGAGGTGCGCGAGGTCCACATCGTCGGCGGCCATCACCCCGACTGGCCCTTCGAGTACTACGAGCGGGTGATCGCCGCGCTCCACGCCGCGCGCCCCGAGGTTCAGATCAAGGCGTTCACCGCCGCGGAGATCGACTACTTCTGGCGCCGCTCCCGAATCGAGCCGAAGGACGCGCTCACGCGGCTCAAGGCCGCCGGCCTCCAGACGATGCCGGGCGGCGGGGCCGAGATCTTCTCGGCGCGTGTGGCGAAGCGCCTCCGCTATACGGGCAAGGCGGATGCGGAGCGCTGGTGCGAGATCCACGGCATCGCCCACGCGCTCGGCATCAAGACCAACGCGACGATGCTCTACGGCCACGTGGAGACACTGGCCGAGCGCGTGGATCACCTGCTGCGTCTCCGGGAGCAGCAGGACGCCTCCGGCGGATTCCTCACCTTCATTCCCCTCCCCTACCAGGTCGGGACGACCCGGCTCGTGGAGCGGCCGACGCCGCCCACCGACAATCTCCGGACGATCGCCACGGCGCGGCTTCTCCTGGACAACTTCCCGCACGTCGAGGCGTACTGGGTGCTCCTCGGCGAGGCGACCGCGTCGGTCGCACTTCACTTCGGCGCCGACGACGTCAACGGCACGCTCGAGGACGAGCGCGTGCAGCACATGGCGGGGGCCGAGACGCCGGCCGGGCTCGCGCGCGAGCAGCTCTTCCGCATGATCAAGGACGCCGGCAAGATCCCGGTCGAGCGCGACGCGCTCTACAACGTGCTCCAGGTATGGTAGTGCGAGCCGAGCGGCGGCCGCGGAGGCTCGGTGACGCGCGCCGCGAGGCGAGTCTGTGATCCCGGTAGTGCGAGCCGAGCGGCGGCCGCGGAGGCTCGGCGACGCGCGCCGCGAGGCGAGTCTGTGATCGAGCCCCCGCCGTCTGAGGCGAGCCTCTGAAATGGTCCTAGCCGTGCTGGCCTCGATCCGGGAGAAGGCGCTCAACGGCAAGCGCCTCGGGCGGGACGAGGGCCGCTGGCTCCTCACCGAGGCGCCGCTCCTCGAGCTGGGCGCGCTCGCCAACGAGGTCAGGTTCGCGCGGATCCCGGACAAGGTCGTCACCTTCGTGATCGACTCGAACCCGAACTACACGAACGTGTGCGTCACCGACTGCCAGTTCTGCGCTTTCTACCGCAAGCCGGGCGACCCGGAGGCGTACACGCTGACCGTCGAGGAGGTCCTCGCCAAGGTCGCGTTCGCCGCGGCGAAGGGCGCGACGACGATCCTGCTCCAGGGCGGGCACAACCCGGCGCTTCCCCTCGACTACTACACTTCCCTCGTGCGGGAGACGCGCCGGCGATTCCCGGCGGTGACGCCCCACTTCTTCACCGCCTCCGAGATCCAGACGATCGCCCAGGTGAGCCGGCTCACGGTGGGCGGCGTGCTCGACCGCCTCTCGGAGGCCGGGCAGCGGACGCTCCCGGGCGGCGGCGCCGAGGTGTTGTCCGAGCGCGTGCGCCAACGCATCGCGCCGAAGAAGGGCGGCCCCTCGGCCTGGCTCGAGGTGCACCGCGAGGCCCACCGGCGGGGCTTCAAGTCCACCGCGACGATGATGTACGGCCACGTCGAGCAGCCCGACGACCTGCTCGACCACCTCGACGCGATCCGAGAGCTCCAGGACGAGTGGGGCGGCTTCACCGCGTTCGTGCCGTGGTCGTTCAAGCCGGGCCATACGCTGCTCGAGAAGTGGATCAAGCAGGTGAAGGGCCCGAACAGCTATTTGAGGATCCTCGGGTGCGCGCGCCTCTACCTCGACAACTTCCTCCACGTCCAGGCCTCGTGGTTCTCCGAGGGCAAACAGACGGGGCAGATCGCGCTCCACTTCGGCGCCGACGACTGGGGAGGCACGCTCTTCGAGGAGAACGTCCACAAGGCGGCCGACTACGTCAACACGATCACCGTCGAGGAGATCACGGCCCTGATCCGCGAGGCCGGGTTCACGCCCGCCCAGCGGACCACGACCTACGAGATCCTCAGAACGTGGTAGGCTGACCCGCCGCTCGAGCGCGGGCTTCGCCCGCGCAATCCGTTTCTGGGGGAGGCTCGGAGGGGGCCGTCGAGGCCCCCTTCGATGCTCTAGATCGGATCGATCGGGGGCACGGTCGCGATGAGCCCCTTCCTCTGCGCCTCGGCGAAGAGCCGCTCGACCGCGGCGCGGCCCTCAGTGCCGAGCGCCAGCGTGAACTCGTTGACGTACATCAGGACGAACCGTCGGCACGTTTCCTTGTCGATCCCGCGCCCGTAGCGCATCGCGTACTCGAGCGCCTCGTCGACATTCGCCTGGGCCCAGGCGATCGAGTCGCGCAGCCCCTGCGAGAGCGCCCGATGCATCGCCTCGCCGAGGTCGCGTCGCACGACGTTGACGCCGAGCGGGAGCGGCAGGCCTGTCTCACGCGTCCACACCTCGCCGAGGTCGAGCACCTTCACGAGCCCCAGCTGCGCGTGCGTGATCTGGCCCTCGTGGATCAGGAGCCCGACATCGGCCTGCCCCTCGAGGACCGCGCTCGGGATCTTGTCGAAGGCCACTTCGATCAGCGGCGGGTCGCCGACGTAGAGGCGGAGCAGGAGCGCCGCGGTCGTGTGGCTCCCGGGGATCGCCACCACCTGCTCGGGGAGGATGCGGGGGTTCATGGGCTCGCGCGCCACGAGGATCGGGCCGTACCCCTTCCCCATCGAGGCGCCCGGGTCCATCATGCGATACCCGTCGGCGACGAGGAGATAGGTCGCGAAGGAGACCGCGGTGACCTCGAGCTCGGCGGTCCGCGCGCGGCGGTTCAGCGACTCGATGTCCTCGAGCATGTGCTCGATCCTGACGCCCGGGATCCGCACCTTCCCCGCCGTGAGCGCGTAGAACATGAACGCGTCGTCGGGATCGGGGCTGTGACCTATCCGTATCGTCCGCATCCGTGGCTCCGTCAGTGTTCGCCCGCAAAGGCTACCACAGGGCGAGTGGAAGCGTAGAATGGCGTCCCATACCGATGGAGTGCGTGCCCGTCCACCTCCCCGAGCGCGCGTGGGACGCGACGAGCTGATCGAGGCCGTCGCCCGGCGCGAGGGGGTGGCTGCCCTGCTGGGCCTCGCCGGGCTCACCCTGCTCGCCTGGCTCTCCCTCTCCCGCCTCGGCCACGAGATGGCCGACATGGCAGCGATGCACATGGCCCCGGCCGGGCCGTGGAGCGCGACCGACGCGCTGCTGGCCGGCGGCATGTGGGCCGTCATGATGGTCGCGATGATGCTGCCGGGCGCGGCGCCCATGATCCTGGTCTTTGCGACCGTGAACCGGAAACGCCGCCTCGGGGGCGAGGCCGACGGGGCGCCGTACGTGAACCTCGGCCTCTTCGTCCTCGGCTACCTCGCGGTCTGGAGTGCCTTCAGCGTCGGGGCCGCGCTCGCCCAGTGGGGTCTGCACACCGCCGCGCTCCTCTCCGAAGACGCCATGCGCGCCGGCCCCGTCGCGGGCGCGCTCATCCTCCTCGCCGCCGGCGTCTACCAGCTCACGCCGCTCAAGTACGCGTGCCTCGCGCGCTGCCAGACGCCGCTCGGCTTCCTGCTCTCGGAGTGGCGCGAGGGCAACGGGGGGACGCTCGTGATGGGGCTGCGCCACGGCCTCTTCTGCCTGGGCTGCTGTTGGGCGCTCATGGCGCTGCTCTTCGTCGGCGGCGTCATGAACCTCGCCTGGGTTGCGGCGATCGCCGGCTTCGTGCTCGTCGAGAAGCTGGTTCCGGCCGGGCGCGTCGTGAGCTGGCTCTCCGGGGGCGCGCTTCTGGCCTGGGGGGTCTGGGCGCTGTACTCCGTCCTCTGAGTCTTACGTCCTCTGAGAGAAGGGACGACGCCGATGGCAATGATCAAGTGGCGCCTCAAGGGCAAGTGGCTCAAGAACTGCAGCTGCAACCCGGGATGCCCCTGCGACTTCTGGGCGCCGCCCACCCACCACAAGTGCGAGGGCATGCTCGGGATGCACGTGGACGAGGGCTTCTATGGCAAGACGAGCATGAAGGGCGTCACGTTCCTCGCCCAGTACCACTGGCCGGGTCCCCTCCACGAGGGCAACGGGACGGTCCTCCCGATCCTCGACGAGCGCTCGTCGCCGCCGCAACGCGAGGCGGTGCTGCAGATCCTCAGCGGTAAGGCGGGCAACGCGTGGTTCGAGGTCGTCGCCTCACTGGTCTCACGGGTGCTGGAGCCGAAGGTCGCGAAGATCGAGTTCAAGGTCGACGTGAAGAAGCGTCGCGCTCAGGTCGTCGTCCCGGGTCTCCTCGAGACCAGGGTGGAGCCGATCAAGAACCTGGCGACCGGTGGGGCGCACGTGATCGACATCGCGCTGCCGCAGGGCATGGAGTACAAGACCGCCGCGGTCTGTGCGGCGACCGTGAACCGAGGGTTCGGGCCGATCCAGTACGACTGGCCCGCGAGTCACAGCTCGCTCGCGGTCGTCGAGCAGACGCACACGGGACTCAAGCGCTAGATAACTCGTCGGGAGCGAAGCCGAGACGGAAGTCTCCGGCACGAATCGCGCGGATGATCGCGTCGCGATCCAGCGGCGCGTCCACCTCGATCCACGCCCGGCCGAAGTGGACGGGCCGGTGCGCGTCGTCGGTGGCGACCTTCACCAGCGGGATCTCCCCCGACGCGTAGAGCGGCCGGTGGTGGCCGGTGTCGGTCACCTCCACGGCGTCCAGGGCAAGACCGGAGCGCTGGATCGTCCGCACGCGCTCGAGCGTCTCCGCGACCGAGAGCCTGTAACGCGCGGGGTGGTTCAGGACGTGGAGCACCTCGCGGTCGCCCAACACGCGGCCGATGTGCTGGTCGAATCCCTGATAGTTGACCTCGACCCCGTGGAAGAGGAGCAGGCGCGTGCGGAGCCGCGGCAGCGCCCGCCAGTAGCTCGAGCCGATCAGGTCCTCGTGGTCCGTGATCGCCAGGAAGTCGTAGCCGAGCGCCTCATACTCGGCGATGAGGTCCTGCGGTGTCTTCACCCCGTCGGAGTAGGTCGTGTGCGCGTGGAGGTTGCCGCGGAGCCAGGCCATCGGCCGTGGAGCTCGGACCCGGTCAGCGAGCGGGAGGTCTGACGCTGCGGACGGGCGGCGGCCCGTCCCAGGTCACGGAGAGGCCGATCGCGAACCAGCCGTTGATCTCGCTCCAGCCGCTGAGCGGGCTGCCGACCGGTGTGTTGGGCGCGGTCCAGCCCGCGACGCCAACCCGGCCGGTTGACGCGGGTGTCTCGCGCTCGGCGCTGAGGCCGCGAATGAAGCCCGGCTCGTAGGGAACGCGCCCGCCTTTGGGATAGTTGTCGGCGTCGAGCGGACGGCCTTCGCCCGAGAGCCCGGGCGTGATGACGGCCCGCTCCCGCTCGCGCCGTTCCGCAGGCGGCGCAGGCTTCTCGATCTCGACTGGCTGGGCCGCGACCGGTGTGGCCACGAGCAGCACCAACGCGGCGGCCACGAAGATCTTCATGCGTTCATCGTACCGCCGAATCCGGCCCTCGCCTAGCGGAAGCTCGAGCGGATGGCGCGATGATACTCTGGCGCCATGCCGAGGCGACCGGCGCTCGCCCTCCTGACTCTCGCCGCCGCCGCCTGCGTCTCCCCGAGCGGCGTCGAGCGGGTGCCGATCCGTGCCGCCGACTTCAGGCCGGCCGAGGTCCGCCAGCCTGCCGTCGTCGTCCGCGTCACCTTCGCCGGGGGCCTCTCGGACAGGGAGCGCGAGGCGCTGCCAGCCGAGTACGAGGGGGCGCTGCTCGAGGGGCTCAACGCGCGCGCGGTACTGGCGAAGGACGTGCAGGTCCTCGCCGGGGGCGATGCGAAGCTCGACGCGCACGCCGCGCTCGAGCGGGCCCGCACGCTCGGCGCCGATCACGCGATCGTCGTGGACGTCCGCGTCGCCACGGGCGAGATGATCTTCTGCCGCGAGAGGCGCCGGCCCTTCCAGGCGCCGGCGACCGTCTGGAGCCAGTCGGTCCAGGTGCTCCGATCGAGCGACGGCGCCGCGCGGCTCGCGATCCCCGAGGATGCCGGGCTCACGGTGACCGACCTCGACGCCGACTGCGACGACCCGCGCGCCTCCCGCCGGCTCCCGACCTCGGACGTCATCGCGAGCGCGGTGGCGCGGCTCCTCACGCGCGTCGTCGGGCCTTAGCCCGCAACCCCGACGGGGCCGATCCGAGTCCCCAGTGCCAGCGCAAAATCATGGAGCGAGGACCTCGAGGGCGGCCTCCGCGATAATGGCGTGTCCCGTTGTCGTCGGGTGGACGCCGTCCCAGAAGACGTACCCTTTCGGTCTCGCGCAGATTGCGCCGCCGATGACGCCGAACGTGAGACACGAGTCCTCTGTGTTCAATTCGGAGGGAAGGTCGCCGAATAACGCGTTCACATCGAGCCGAATGAGATGGATCCCCGGCAGAGCAGCCTGCAGCGCGTTCAACGCCAGATGAAGCGCTCCATTGTGGGCATCCGTGAGCTGCGTCGCCGCGAACTGTGCCACGGGACCGAGCGCACGGACCGCGGGCGTATTCGCCGGATTCGGCACGTCGGGGATCAGAAAGGTTCTGGCGCCGGCCAACCAGAGCGCCTGGATATTCTCGGCGACAGCGGCGACCGCCGCGCCGATGATGCTCGAGGGGTCACTCGGCAGGGTCTCCAAGGCATCGCGCAGATCATTCCCACCGATCCAGATCACGTACAAGTTGTCGGGCGAGGCGTGCCCTCCGAAGTCAGACAGGAAGAGACCCACTTGAGTGCTCAGGTCGTAGAAGCGGAACACGGGTGCGGCCGGGCGCGCCCTCGCCCGACCGACCGCGTAGTTCGTGAAGACACCAGGCGCGCGAAGCGCCGGGCTGCCGCTCCTCGGCATGTGGAGAGCCTGGGCGAGCTGCTCGGCCCAGGTGGCGCCATTGCTGAAGTGATGGCCACCGATGGCGTACGAGTCATCCGGAATCGGGACGAAGGGTTGATGCGCGGTCGTCCCGAACGCGATGAAGTGATTGCCAGGGTCCGACAGGCTGTCGCCGAAGAAGACGATCTGGGCGAAGTCACTCGCGAAGGCCGGCGGCACGAGGGGCAAGGACAGCAGCGCCAACAGAACCAGGGCTTGCCGCCAGGTTCGAACCTTCGTGCTCTTGGTGACGTTCATCCTCTGGCCTCCCTTTGCGGGAAAAGACGATAACACCGTCCTGAGATGCCCCCCTACTCGGGGAGCGCGACGTTGCCGTCGGGCTCTCGGGTATTGCCGTCGGGCTCGCGACTGCGGATCGCAGTGACCGACCGGCCCTCGGCGTCCCGCGTCTCGAACTCCTCGGCCAGGCCGGCGTCGACGAGCTGCTGGATGAGCGCCTCGCGCTCCGGTCCGGGCGGCGGGAGCGCGTGCGACTTCCAGCGCATCACGAAGTACCCACGGCCCACGTGCGGCAGGCGCGCCTCGGCGCGCTGGAGCTCCTGGAGCCCGCGCTCGAGCTGAGAGCCCGACGCCGGGCTCATCGCGGGTCGCGGGGGCCGCACGGCCGGCACGCGCCCCGACGCCCGCTCGTAGGGACGCCGCTCGGCGCGGAACCCTGACACGCCGTCACTCAGGTGGATGTGACCGAAGCATCTCACCCGCAAGTCCTTCGACAGCTCGTCGGCCGACCACGTCGCCACCCACACCTGCTTGCCGAGCGCGTTCACCGCCTCAACGGCGGGCACGAAGTCGTCGTCGCCCGAGACGAGGACAGCCGCGTCGAAGGCGTTCGAGGCGGCGTAGTGGATCAGGTCCGCGACCAGGCGGGTGTCCACGCGTTTCTCGGTCGTGTACTCGTACTCCTTCCCGCACCCGGGACAGCGCCCCGCACGACGCACCCGCGGCTCGCGCTTGACGAAGTACCCGGGTCGCAGCTCGAGTCCCTTCAAGAAGCCCTCGACGAGCGGCGGCGCGTCCGGCGAGACGCCGACGTAGTAGTAGGCGCCGGAGAAGAGCGCGTTGGCGCCTCCCGCCTGCTGCGTGATCCACGTCGCGAGCCGGTCGTAGTCCACGCGGAGCGACTCGTCGTAGCGCAGGAGGGAGCGGTAGAAGTTCTGACCGTCAAAGAAAATGGCGACCTTCATCACGCCTGCTCCAATGGAAAGACCGTGTTAATAGTCGTGGACGACCCTCGACCCGAACCAGCGACCAGACCATACCAGAAAATTCGATCGAAATCCTCGCGTTGCAATCCCCCGGAGTTTCACGCCCCGGAGATGTGGCGACCGAGCGCCCGAGGTATTTTCCGCCAGACGATGCAGGGGAATGCCCGGTAGGAGCCGCCGTCGCGCTCGCCTATAGTTCACTGCCGGAGGACCCGACGGAGGTCATGGACGAGGGCGTCGACAACCTCTCGCGTCTCGACGGCGTGCGGGTGTTGGTGGTCGACGACTCCGCCGTCATTCGGGACCTGCTCGCGGCGACGCTCGAGGAGCGTGGCGCCGTGGTCACAGCGGTTGGCACCGCCGAGGCGGCGCTCGGGATCATCGTACAAGAACGCCCGGATGTCCTCGTCAGCGACCTCGAAATGCCCGACAAGGGCGGCTATTGGCTGATCGGCCAGGTCCGCACGCTGTCTCCGGAGCAGGGGGGCACGACCCCCGCCGCCGCCATCACGGGGCTCACCGGACCGGAGCACCGGGCGAGTGCGCTGCGCGCAGGCTTTCAGCACCACATCGAGAAGCCAGTCGACCTGCACGTCCTGATCGGAATCGTCGCGAGCTTGACTCGCAAGCAGCCCGATCCTGGGTCCTCCGTCGCCACGCTCTCCCCGACGGGGTGACCGCCATCTCACTGACGAACAAACGGGGCGGCTCACACCGCCCCGCCTCTTGGCATTTCTGGTGGACGATACTGGACTCGAACCAGTGACCTCTGGCATGTGAGGCCAGCGCTCTGCCAACTGAGCTAATCGTCCGTGCCTGGAAATCTACACACTTACGGGACGGGCGTCAACCCCTGCACCCCCGTTATGCCCGGTCTTCCGCGATCCGCCCGCCTGCGCCGCGAGCGGCGCTTCCTGAGATTCCTTACTAAGGACGGGTCTTCAGCACTTCACCGGATAGGTGAGTACCAAGCGGTCTGCCGAGTATGCCTTCGTCCCATCGAAGCATCCGATAATTTTTGGCAGAGGGTCTTCGATATCCCTGCTGTCGCGCCCCCTCTGGAGCTCCAGGTGCACGTGCTCAAAGCCGGGCCACGCGCGCTGGCCCGATGTGCCGACTGCCCCGATCCGTTGGCCGCGCTTGACACGGTCTCCGGGCCGAACCGCGATCACGGAGGAGTGGCAATAGACCGTTCGGTAGCCGTGGGGATCATGGTCGATGACGATGATCAGGCCGCACAAATCGCGGTTGTCCCGCGCCACGGTGACGCGGCCGTCGGCCGCCGCGAGCACGTCGGTCCCCATACGGCCTGCGATGTCGACGCCGCGATGAGGACTCGGGCGCGGATAGCCTTCTGAGCCCAGCCAGTCGCCAAAGGCCGCGAGAATTCGCGGAGCTCCATCTGCCGGGGCAGTCATCGCGCGCACAAGGTGCATCAGGGGCAGAATCACCAGAAACATCGTTGCGACGACATTGACGACCACGGGAAAGAACCGGAAGCGCCGTTCGCCGCGGGCGCGCCGCACGAACCGAGCGAGCGAGCTCACGAAAGAAAACACGACCAGTACGGCGCCGGCCGCGGCCAGGGCCGGAAAGAGAAATCGCGGGGTCCACTGGGCTACCCACGGCGATGAGGCGCCCACGAACACCAGTACGGCGGTCGGCGGGGCGAGCCACAGGACCCGGTCCACGGCTGACCTTCTCGCGAGTGGGCTATGAAGCCCCAGAACCCGACATCGCGGGCCGGGTCAGGCGCAGCGCCCCGTCAGACGTTGCGGTTGTGGTCATTTGTTGTTCGCCGCGGAGTCATCTCAGACCCACACCCCGTCCTTTGCAGTGAGTTCGCTCTGCACCTGACCGGTATTGATGGTGCCGGCCAACTCCACCAGCATGATCTTGCACTCTCGGCGCGCGGACGGCCTGTGTTCCACGCCTTTGGGGACGACAAACATCTCGCCAGAACGTAGGACCACCTCTCCGTCGCGAAGTTGAATCGTCATTTCTCCTTCCACAACAATGAACACCTCGTCCGTCTCGGCGTGCGAGTGCCAGACAAAATCACCCTGAATCTTCACCAGCTTGAAGTGGTAGTCGTTCATTTGAGCGATGTTCTTCGGTGACCAGTGCTCACTGAACTTGGCGAACTTTTCGGACAAGCTGATTGCGGCGTATGGCATCGCGGCTCTCCGTTTCTCTCTGACGGCTAAGGCTCGCGGTCGCAAGCTTAGTCCTTCGAATCCTGTTCCGACGCGGCGCGGATGGCGTCTAAGCATACAACGCAGAGGAAGCCGCGATCCGGCACCGCGACAACTTGCTCGAGCGGCGCTGGTAGCCCGCAGAAGCGACAGAGGGCCGGGGGGCTCACCCTCGGCTTTGCATGCGAGGGAGAGTCCAGGAGCGCTGCACCCGATCCCGCTTCCTCGTTGCGCTGCGCCTCCTCACGTTCTCCGAGCTCCTCGGCAATGATATCGTTGCACAGCGCGATACACTCGTCACAGATGTACACGCCGGGACCCGCGATAAGCTTTCGGACATCGTTCTGATGCTTGTTGCAGAAGGAGCATCGGAGCGTGCCCGGGGGATGTTTCGTGAAGGGCCACATAAGCTTCTCTCGCCGCCTAGCAGATGGTACCCATTGTTGCCGGTCATTCTGTTAGCGATGTTCCCCCTTGCTCACGCCGGCCCCCGCGCCGCTTGTCCTTGACCTGAGCCAGCGCCGCCTGGCGCACCCGGCGTCCCGTGCTCGGCAGGCGTCACCGCATTTCGTGGCGCGGAAAGCGCAACTCCATGAACACGGCACTGGAACGATAAGTGTCCATCGTCTCTGCGGGCTGATACTCCTTCATGCTGTTCTCTGCGTACGGCATGATCTCGACAAAGCCGACAGATCTATATAGCGCGTGAGCCGCTGAAAGAAGCTTAAGGCTTTCCAGTCTGACGACTTGATATCCGATGGATTGCGCATCGGCTAACAGCCGCTCTACGAGAAGTCGGCCCGCGCCGATACCGCGCACATGAGGTTGAACATACAT
>QHSA01000107.1 GCA_003220315.1 Candidatus Rokuibacteriota bacterium | reverse complement strand
GCGGAGCCTCGCTCGCGCGTACGGCGAGGGGCCGATGGGCCCGACGCGCATGCGGCTCGGCAAGCCGGTGATCGCCGCGGTGTCGGGCCATGCCGTCGCCGGTGGCTTCGAGCTCGCCCTCTGGTGCGATCTGCGCGTGGTCGAGGAGGACGCGATCCTGGGCGTCTTCAACCGCCGCTGGGGCGTTCCCCTCATCGACGGCGGCACCGTGCGACTGCCCGCGGTCGTCGGCTTCGGCAGGGCGCTCGATCTGATCCTGACGGGCCGTCCCGTGGACGCGCGTGAGGCCGAGCGCATCGGCCTCGCGAACCGGGTCGTGGCGAAGGGCAAGGCGCGCGAGGAGGCCCAGGCCCTCGCGCTCCGGATCGCCGCCTTCCCGCCACACTCGGTCAAGAGCGACCGGCAGTCGGCCTACGACGCGCTCGGGGTGCGGCTCGGCGCCGCGTTGCGCCACGAGCACGCGCTCGGGATGCGGTCGGCGGCCACCGGCGAGAGCCTCGAAGGCGCCAGTCGCTTCGCGGCGGGCGCCGGCCGCCACGGCAGCTTCGCGTAGTGCCGAACGGCGGCCGCGGAGGCTCTGCGACGCGCGCCGCGAGGCGAGTCTGAAAAGCTAGGACGGTTCTTTCGGCGCGGCTCGGTCGAGCAGGGCGACGAGCGCCCCGAGGCGCGCGCCGACGTCGGCGGCCCCGTGCCCCTTCTCGTCTCGCGCACGGAAGAGCTCGTCGGCGATGTCGAGCGCGGCGAGCGAGACCGCCTTCAGCGGATCCTTGACCCCGGCGCGCTTGAGCTCGGCCACGCGCTCCTCCACGAACTTCGCGAGCTTTCGGACGTAGTCGGGCGAGGCCTCGGTGCGGAGCGCGAGCGACTGGCCGAGGAACGTGAGCTCGACGCGCCTCCCCTCGGTCATTCGGGCTTGTCCAGCTCGAGCCTGGCGATGTCCTTCAGGATCGAGTCCACCTGCGTCAGGACCTGCTTGCGCTCGTCGGTGAGCCGCCGCACCTCGCGCTTGAGCTCCCGATTCTCGTCGCGGAGCCGGCCGAGGGTATCGACGGCGCGGCGGACCGCTTCCTCGAGCTGTGCCACACGCTCGACGACAGAGTCGCCCATCAGGCACTCCTCCCCATCAGGCGCTTCTCAGCGTGACGCCGAAGGTCCCCCTGAGCGCCTCGGTGATGCGCTCCTGGACCCGGTTCACCTCGTCGTCCGTCAGCGTCCGGTCCTCGGCCTGGAAGGTGAGCCGCCACGCGAGGCTCCGCCGGCCGTCGGGAAAGCGAAAGACGTCGAAGAGCGTCACGCGCCGGAGGAGGGGCCCCGCCGCCTCGGCGAGCTTCGCCTCGATCTCGGCGGCGGTCCACGGCTGGTCGGCGCCGAGGACGAACGCGAGATCGCGCTGGACCGCGGGGAAGCGCGGAAGCGCACGGTAGCGGAGCGGAACCTGCGGCGCCGCCGCCGCGACGTCGAGAGACACCGCGGCGGCGAGGACGGGAGTGTCGATGCCGAACGCCTCGCGCACCGCGGCCGCTACCTCGCCGAACTCGGCGGCGATCGTTCCAGCCTCGCCGACGAGAGTACCGTGGCAGTCGGCTTCGAAGCCGGCGAGCCGGCCGACACCCCCCGGCCGGAGGCCACTGACCCCGAGCGCGTCGAGGACGTGCTCGCCGAGGCCCTTGGCGTCGTAGACGTCCACGCGGGCATCCGTGGTGTGCCACGCGTGCTCGGCGCGCGCCCCTGTGAGCGCGATGGCCACCCAGCGCGGCTCGCGCGCGCCCGTCTCCCCCGTGTCGGCCTCGTAGGTCTTGCAGATCTCGAACACGCCGACGTCGGGCTGCTGGCGCCGCACGTTGACCGCGACGGCGGCGAGCACGCCCTCGAGCGGATGGATCCGGAGGAGCGACGCGTCCTGGCTCAGCGGGTTCAGGAGACGCAGCGGCTCGGGCGCGCCGGGGGCTCGGAGGAGCGCCGCGCGCGCCGGGTCGCTGAACGCGTGCGCGATCGCCTCGGCGAGGCCGGCGCCGACGAGTGCGCGGCGGACGGTCTGGGCCTGGACGAGCGTCGCCGGATGCCTCACGACGTCCACGACGCTCGCGGGGAGCGTCGACGGGAGCTTGTCGTAGCCCCACACGCGGATCAGCTCCTCGACGAGATCGTCCTCCAGCGCGAGGTCGCGCCGGAAGCTCGGTACGTCGACCTCGAGGTCCCTCCCCTTCTGCCGCGTCGGGAGCCCGAGGCCGGCGAGGATCGCCCGCGCCTTCGCCCGCGGCGGGACCACCCCGAGCACGCGCTCGACGCGCGCCATCCGCAGGCTGATCCGCCGTGGCGGGCGGCGCCGCGGGTAGGCGTCCACCAGGCCGCGCGCGACAACGCCCCGCGTGAGCTCCGCGATGAGCGCTGCGGCGCGCGCGGAGGCGTCCACGAGGGCCTCGATGTCGGCGCCGCGCTCGAAGCGGTACGCCGCGTCGGTCTTGAGGCCGAGCGTCCGTGCGGTGCGTCGGATCGAGACCGGGCTGAACCAGGCGCTCTCGAGGAGGACGCGCGTCGTCCTATCGGTGACCTCGGTGTTGGCGCCGCCCATGACGCCGGCGATCCCGATCGCGCGGCGCGGGTCGGCGATGACGAGCATCGAGTCGTCGAGCGCGTGCGCCTGGCCGTCGAGGGTCGTGAAGCTCTCGCCGGCGCGCGCCCGCCGCACGACGATCGTCGCGTCGGTCACCGTGTCGTAGTCGAAGGCATGGAGCGGGTGACCCAGCTCCCAGAGGACGTAGTTGGTGACGTCCACCACGTTGCTGATCGGGCGCAACCCGACGGCGCGCAGGCGCGCCTGGAGCCAGGCGGGCGAGGGGCCGACCGTCACGCCGGTGATGGCCCTTGCGGTGAAGCGGTGGCAGAGGTCCGGTGCCTCGATGCGCACGCGGACGAGCGTTCGCGCCGGTGGTCCCGCTTCCTTCAACACGATCTTCGGCGCGCGCAGGCGCGCCCCGGTGAGCGCCGCCAGCTCCCGCGCCACGCCGAGGACCGACAGACAATCCGGCCGGTTCGGCGTGACCTCGACCTCGAGGACGTGGTCGTCGAGGCCGAGGTGCGCCACCAGGTCCCGGCCGAGCGGCGCGTCGCCGTCGAGGACCAGGATCCCATCCTCGGGCTCCGGGCCGAATCCGAGCTCCCGCTCCGAGCACAGCATCCCCTGGGACGGGACGCCGCGGATCGTCGCGGTCTCGACCCGGCGCTGGCCCGGCAGTACCGCGCCCGGCGGGGCGAAGGCGGCGCGCACGCCCACCTTCGTGTTGGGCGCGCCGCAGATCACCGAGAACTTCTGGGAGCCGGTGGAGACGCGGCAGAGGAGGAGGCGGTGGCCGTGGCTCTCGCCGAGCTCACGCTCGATCGCCTCGATCTCGCCGACCACCACCCCGCGCACGTCGGGGGCGAGCGGCGTCACGGCGGCGACCTCGATCCCCGCGTTCGTCAGGCGGTCCGCGGCCTCGGCGGGCGACAGCCGGAGGTCGACGAACTCCTGGAGCCACTTGTACGGGATCTTCATGGTAACGGGCGCCGCGGGGCCGGCCCACTCCGTGGGTGGCCTGAGAAAGGCGCGGCGTGGCTCCGTCCGGCCAAGACCCGTCGCGCGATCGGCGAGGGCCGCGGGGCCGGCCCACTCCGTGGGTGGCCTGAGAAAGGCGCGGCGTGGCTCCGTCCGGCCAAGACCCGTCGCGTGAGCATCGTCATGCGAACTGTCGCAGGAAGCGCAGGTCGTTGTCGAAGAAGAGCCGCAGGTCGTCGATGCCGTACTTGAGCATCGCGATCCGCTCGATCCCCATCCCGAACGCCCAGCCCGTGACCTGCTCGGGATCGTAGCCCACATTCTTCAGAACACGCGGGTGCACCATGCCCGAGCCCAGGATCTCGAGCCACCCGCCCTGCTTGCAGAGCCGGCAGCCCGCGCCGTCGCAGACGAAGCAGAGCACATCCACCTCGGCGGAGGGCTCGGTGAACGGGAAGAACGACGGCCGGAAGCGGATCCGTGACGCGGGCCCGAACATCTGGCGCGCGAACAGCTCGAGCGTCCCCTTGAGGTCGCCCATCGTGATGGCGCGGTCCACGGCGAGCCCTTCGACCTGGTGGAACATCGGCGAGTGCGACATGTCGGCGACGTCGCGGCGAAAGACCTTCCCGGGGACGATGATCCGCACCGGCGGCTTCCGCGTCCGCATCGCGCGGATCTGGACGGGCGACGTGTGGGTGCGGAGGAGCGTGGACTCCGAGAGGTAGAAGGTGTCCTGCATGTCCCGCGCGGGATGGTCGCGCGGGATGTTCAGCGCCTCGAAGTTGAAGTAGTCGGTCTCGACCTCGGGCCCCTCGACGACCGAGAAGCCGAGGCCGGCGAAGATCGCGACGATCTCGTCGTGGACGCGCGTGAGGGGGTGGAGCGCGCCGCGGGGCGGGCGCCGCCCCGGCAGCGTGAGATCGAGCCGCTCGCGCGCGCGCGAGGCGCGGCGCTCCGCCTCGAGCGCCCGCGGCAGACGCGCGTCCAGGAGGGCCTCGAGCTCGCGCTTGGCCGCGTTCGCCGCGGCGCCGACGCGCGGCCGCTCTTCGGGCGCGAGGGTGCCGAGCGAGCGGAGGAGCTGGGTCAGGACGCCCTGGCGGCCGAGGAACCTGACGCGGACCTGCTCAAGCTCGGCGGAGGACTGCGCGGCGGCGACGGCCTCACGCGCTTCCTGCGCGATCGCGTCGACGCGCGGATGGCCCACGAACTACCGGCTCTGCGCCTTGGCGGTCTCGGCGAGCTTCGCGAACCCCTGGGGGTCGCGCACCGCCATCTCGGCCAGGACCTTGCGATCGAGCAGGATCCCGGCCCTCTTGAGCGCGGCCATGAACCGCGAGTACGAGAGCCCGACCTGCCGGCACGCGGCGTTGATGCGGATGATCCAGAGGCCGCGGAGGAGGCGCTTCTTCTGCTTTCGCCCACGATAGGCGAACGCGCCGGCGCGGAGGACGGTCTCGGCCGCCGTACGGTAGAGCTTGCGCCGTCCGCCGACGTACCCCTTCGCCTGCTTGAGGATCTTCTTGCGCCGGCGGCGTGTCTTCGGTCCACCCTTTGCTCGTGGCATACGTCCCGTCCTCCCCGATCAGAGATAGGGCACGAGCGGCCGCAGACGGCGCTCGTCGCTCGGGTCGATCAGCTTGTTCGCGCGGAGGTGCCGGCGCCGCTTCGGACTCTTCTTCTCGAGCTTGTGCTGCTTCCACCCGCCGGCACGCCGGAGCGTCCCGGAGGCCGTACGCTTCAGGCGCTTGGCCGCCCCGCGCTTGGTCTTCATTTTTGGCATCGCGTCGGTCTCCCGCTCGGTCTCAGTTGTGCGACTTCGGGCTCAGGATGATGTGGAGCATGCGCCCCTCCATCCTGGGGTTGTTCTCTGTCACGGCGATGTCCTGCGTCGCCTCGACCATCCGGTTGAGCATCTTCCAGCCCAGCTCCGTGTGCGCCATCTCGCGCCCCTTGAAGCGCACCGTCACCTTGGCCTTGTGGCCCTCCTCGAGGAAACGCCGCACGTGCTTGAGCTTGAAGTCGAAGTCGTGCTTCTCGGTCTTCGGCCCCATCTTGACTTCCTTGACCAGGATCGTCGTCTGCTTCTTGCGCGCTTCCTTCAGCCGCCGGGCCTGCGTGTACTTGTACTTGCCGAAATCCATGATGCGGCACACCGGCGGCTGCGCCTCGGGTGCGACCTCGACGAGGTCGAGCTCCTGTTGCCGCGCGGACTCGAGCGCCTGCTGGATGGGCATGACGCCGAGCTGCGCCCCGTCGGCGCCGACGACCCGAACCTCCCGCACCCGGATTCCCTCGTTGATACGGATCTCTTTCGCTTGACTGATAGGCGCGCTCCTCGTGGTTAGTCGCCGCAGCCGGCGTGGATGGCGAGGCCCGGCCGCCCGATCACGAGCGGCCTACGGTGAGACCGGACGCACGCGAGCCGATCTCGCGCGCGAGGTCGGCCAGGACGCGGTCGAGGGGGACGGCCCCGAGGTCCTCGCCGCTCCGGTGCCGGAGGCTGACGGTCCCGTTCTGGCTCTCCCGCTCGCCGACGACGAGCATGTACGGGACCTTCCGGAGCTGCGCCTCGCGGATCCGGTAGCCGAGCTTCTCGTTGCGGTCGTCGAGCTCCGCCCGCAGGCGCGCCGCGCGGAGCTTCTCCCAGACGGTCCGTCCGTACGTGGTGTGTTTCTCGCTCACCGGCAGGACACGCGCCTGCACCGGCGCGAGCCACGTCGGGAACGCGCCCGCGTAATGCTCGGTGAGCACCCCGATGAACCGCTCGAAGGTGCCGAAGATCGCGCGGTGGACCATGACCGGGCGCCGCGCGTGCCCGTCGCTGTCGATGTATTCGAGCTCGAACCGGTCCGGCTGCGCGAAGTCGATCTGGATGGTGGCAAGCTGCCAGCGGCGCCCGAGCGCGTCCTGGACGTCGATGTCAACCTTGGGCCCGTAGAACGCCCCGTCGCCCGGATTGAGGTCGTACGCGAGCCCGTTCGCCTTCAGCGCGTCGTGCAGCGCCCGCTCGGCCGTCTCCCACTGCTCGTCCGTTCCCAGCGACTTGGGCGGGCGCGTGGAGAGCTTGAAGAACGGGTCGAGCGCGAAGGTCTTGTACCAGTCGCTGACCAGCTCGAGGAGCGAGGTAATTTCGTCCTGGAGCTGGTCGGGGCGACAGTAGATGTGCGCGTCGTCCTGCGTGAACTGCCGCACGCGGAGGAGGCCCGTCAGCGTGCCGGAGCGCTCGTTCCGGTGCAGCCGACCCATGTCGGCGAAGCGCAGCGGGAGGTCACGGTACGAGCGCAGCGCGTGGCGATAGACGAGGGTGGACTCCGGGCAGTTCATCGGCTTGAGACCGAAGATCTGGTCTTCCGACTCCACGAGGAACATGTTCTCGCGGAAGTGCTCCCAGTGCCCCGACTGCTCCCAGAGCTTCTTGTTGACGAGGATCGGCGTCGAGATCTCCGCATAGCCGCGCGCATCGAGCGCCTCGCGGACGAACCGCTCGAGCTCGCGCACGATCGTCCAGCCGTGGGGCAGCCAGAACGGCGCGCCCGGCGACACCTCGTTGAAGATAAAGAGATCGAGCTCGCGCCCGAGCTTGCGGTGGTCGCGCTTCTTCGCCTCCTCCAGGCGCCAGACGTGACGCTCGAGCTCCTCCTGCGAGAGCCACGCCGTGCCGTAGATCCGCTGGAGCATCGGGTTCCGCTCGTCGCCGCGCCAGTAGGCGCCCGAGGACGCGAGGAGCTTGAAGTGCTTCACCTCGCCCGTCGAGCGGACGTGCGGCCCGCGGCAGAGGTCGACGAATTCCCCCTGGCGGTAGAGCGACACGCGCGGGGCGTCGATGCCCTCGAGGATCTCGACCTTGTAAGGCTCGCCGCGCTCGCGGAAGAAGGGGATGGCGTCCGCGCGGGGGAGCTCCTGGCGCTCGAAGGGGTAGTCTGTCTTCGCGATCTCGCGCATGACCGCTTCGATCCGTACCAGATCCTCGGGCGTGAAGGGCTCGGCCTTCGCGAAGTCGTAGTAGAAGCCGTCCTCGATCGCGGGGCCGATCGCCAGCTTCACATCGGGGAACAGGCGCTTCACGGCCTGGGCCATCACGTGCGAGGTCGAGTGGCGAAGCGTCGCGAGCGGCGAGGGATCGCAGTCGAACTCGCCGGTCAGCTTGAGGTGTCGCTCTTCTTCAGACAGGGGTGCGCTCGTCCTGGGTAATGAATGGTAGGCTCGGGCGGTTTCGAACCGCCGACCTCCTCTGCGTCAGAGAGGCGCTCTCCCACTGAGCTACGAGCCTATCCAGAGTACCGCCCATGCTACCCCTAGCGCAGCAGATTCGTCAACGACGACTCGACGATATAGCTGAATGTCGCGAGGATCGGGATGCCCTTGCGCCCGCTCGTCAGCGCGTCCGGGACCGGCGGGAAGGGTGACGCGAGCTTAATCGCGTTCAGGGCGTACTCGTCGTAGATGTCGAAGTCCGAGTGCTTGCGCACGACCACGAACGGCACCCGGCCGTCCTTCAGGATGCCGAACTCGATCACGAGCTGCGCCGACTTGTACTCGCAGTGGCCCGTCGCGTCGTTCTTCACGCACGGGTAGGCCCACTTCTCCTTGATCATCCGGCGCACGCGGTCGAGATAGTCGTTGTAGCGCGGGTCCCTGGAGTCGAGCGGGATCGGCTCCCCCTCGATTCCCGCGCGCCCCTCGCCGCTGCCGCCGGCCCCGCCCGGGCCGGGGCCGCCGCGGCGCAGCGCCGCGCGGATGTCAGGGGCCGCCTCCCGGGGCGCCGGTGGCGCGGGCGCCAGCGGCGCCACCCTCGGCGCGGCGGCCTCGGGCGGCGCCTCCTTCGCTGGCTCTGCGGCTGCGGGCGCTTGAGCGACGGGGGGCGGTGGCGCCGGGGCTGGCGCCACAGGGGGCGTCGGGGGAGGAGGCACCGGCGTCGGCGGCGCTGGCTCAGGCACTGCCCTGGCGACCATCGGCGGAGGTGGCGTGACCGGCGCCGGGCTGGCTGCCGGCGCGACGGGCCTGGGCGCGGGCTGCGCCTTCGGACGCTCGGGCGTCGAAGCGGGCGGCAGGCCGCGCTGGGCCTGCTCGTCGGCCGCGGGCAGCTCCACGAAGAGCGGCTCGCCCCGCTTCACGTCCACGACCATCGAGGGGGGCTTCACCCAGACGAGCGCGCCGAGAACGAGGAGGTGCGCCGCGACCGAGCCAACGACGCTGATGACGGTCCGCCTGCGGCCGAGCCCCCTGAGACTGATGCGCACCCCCCGATTATAGCCGTTAGAGGTTCCGGTCCAGGGCCCGGGCGACGCGCCGAACGCGCTCGACCAGCGCGGCGAACCGATCAGGCTTGAGCGACTGGGGACCGTCCGACAGCGCTTCCTCGGGCCGCGGGTGCACCTCGATGATGAGCCCGTCCGCCCCCGCCGCCACGCCCGCCAGGGCCATCGACTCCACGTACTCCCAGTACCCCGTGCCGTGGCTCGGGTCCACGACCACCGGCAGGTGCGAGAGCCGTTTCACGACCGGGACGGCGTTGAGGTCCAGGGTGAAGCGCGTCGCGGTCTCGAAGGTACGAATGCCGCGCTCGCAGAGGATCACGTGCGGGTTGCCGCCGCTCAGGACGTACTCGGCGGACAGGAGCCACTCCTGGATCGAGGTGGCCATGCCGCGTTTGAGGAGCACGGGCTTCCGCGTCTCCGCCACCCGGCGGAGCAGCGAGAAGTTCTGGATGTTGCGGGCGCCGATCTGGAGGATGTCCGAGTAGCGGGCGACCAGGTCGACCTTGTCGGGCTCCATGACCTCGGTCACGACGGGGAGCCCCGTCTCGCGCTTGGCCTCGGCGAGGTACTTGAGCCCCTCCTCCTCGAGCCCCTGGAAGGAGTACGGCGACGTGCGTGGCTTGAAGGCGCCGCCCCGCAAGACGCGCGCGCCCGCGGCCTTGACCTTCGCGGCGACCTCGAGCACCTGCCCACGTGACTCCACCGAGCACGGCCCCGCCATCACCACGATCTCGTTGCCGCCGATCCGCACGCCCTCCACCGGGATCACGGTCGCCTCGCGGCGCACCTCGCGACTGGCCAGCTTGAAGGGCTGGAGAATCGGCTGCACGGCCTCCACGCACTCGAGCGACTCGAGGCTCTTGAGCCGATCCTTGCCGCGGTCGTCGCCGATGGCGCCGATGACGGTCCGGAGCTCACCGCGGATCGTGTGCGCCCGGTAGCCCATCCGCTCGATGCGACCGCACACGTCTTCCACCTCCGCGTCCGTCGAGCCCGCTTTCAGTACGATAATCACGGTCGCGCCTCCTTAAAAACGAAGGCCGCGGGAGCGGCCCGCGGCCTGGAATCGTCGGCGCCGCGGGCGACCGGTCCGCCCGCGGGGCTCTGTGCGTCCTAGCTCAGAGCGCCTGGGCAGACCCCGGCGAAGTAAAAAGAGTGGAACCACGTCAACTCGCTGCCCATGGTGGCGGTACTCTACCGGCGCCGTGCCTGGCCGTCAAGCGCTTTTCTGGGCCTTGCTGGCTCCGGGCTTGTGAAGGCGCTTCAGGATGCGGTCCCGGTAATAGTAGAGCGGCAGGCAGAACGCCACGACGATCGCCAGAAACGCGATCGCGTAGATGTACTGCTGCTCGGCGACGTGGGCGCCGAAGTACGAGGAGATCACCGTGCCCGGCAGACGCCCGATCGTCGAGACGACCGCGAAGACCCAGAAGGGCATCGGGCTGATCCCGAAGAGATAGGAGATGATGTCCTTCGGGAACCCAGGGATCAGATAGAGGATGAAGCAGATGATCGCGCCCTCGGCTTCGAGGATGAAGTTCAACCGGTTCCAGTTGTGCTCGCTGAGCCACGGACGCACGAGCGGCTCGCCCCACTTCCGCCCGACCCAGAAGCAGAAGAGCGTGCCGACCGTCAGGCCGATCGTCGAGTAGACCAC
This sequence comes from Candidatus Rokuibacteriota bacterium, assembly GCA_003220315.1. Taxonomy (GTDB): domain Bacteria; phylum Methylomirabilota; class Methylomirabilia; order Rokubacteriales; family CSP1-6; genus 20CM-2-70-11. Next base: position 9,122 of record QHSA01000107.1, on the reverse strand, counting down.
GCCGAGCCACGTCCCGAAGAGCACGCCACCGACGGGGCCCGTGATTTCGCCCGGGATGGGCGAGATGATGACCTGCAGCGCCTGGATCGCGATGAACACGAGCGGCGCCATCCACCCCCACGACCGCACCGTCTCCTTGAGGAAATGCTTGTCCTGGTAGAGTCGGATCATCCAGTGGATGAAGGGGGACTCCGTGGTGACGAGCCAGATGACGAGCGCCAGCGTCGCGAAGAGGGCGCCCGTGACGATCGCCCAGCGCGCGCGATCGGTCATGGGCTCACGGGAGCGGGCTCACAGAGCGGGACGGCGGTCGCTCCAGGGCCGCGCTTCCTCGAAGGCCGCCGAGGCGGCGAGGACCGTCGCGTCGGCGTGCCGGCGGCCCACGATCTGCAGGCCGACCGGCAGTCCGTCGTCGGTCCAGCCCGCGGGCACGGAGGCGGCGGGTTGGCCCGTGAGGTTGAACGGGAATGTGAACGGCATCCAGGCGAGGATCGAGGCGCGCTCACCCGCGACCTCGCGCGGCGGGGCGTGGCCCGCGGCGAACGGCAGCACCGCGACCGTCGGCATCAGCAAGAGGTCGAAGCGCTCGAGGAACGCGTGCACCTCGCGCCAGTACGCGTCCGCGCGCTCGAGCGCCCGGATGTAGTCCCTCGCCGTGACGGCGCCGCCACGGCGAATGAACTTCACGAGCGTCGGATCCATCAGGGCCTCGGCCTCCGGCAGCCGATCCGACCACGCCGCGTAGAACTGCGCGGCGATCATGGTCCCGAAGAACTCCTCCGGATCCTCCCAGCCCGGGTTGACGACTTCGACGTGGCAGCCGAGCGACTCGAACTCCGCGGCGGCGGCGCCGGCGTGCTCGATGACACGCGGGTCCACGCGCGCGTAGCCGAGGTCGGACGTCCAGGCGACGTTGAGCCCCTTGATCCGGCCGTCGCACGCCTCGAGGTACGAGCCCGCCTCGCGCGGGAGCGAGTGCCGGTCACGGTCGTCGCCACCGGCGATGACGTCGAGCACGAGCGCGGCGTCCCGGACCGTGCGCGTGATGGGCCCCACGTGGGACACGCGGGCGAAGCCGCTAGGGAACCCGCGCCCCTCCGGCACGCGGCCGTACGACGGCTTGAAGCCGTACACGCCGCAGAATGCGGCGGGGATGCGAATCGAGCCGCCGCCGTCCGTGCCGAGCGCCAGCGGGCCGCAGCCGCTCGCCACGCCGACCGCCGCGCCACCGCTCGAGCCGCCCGGTGTGAGCGCGGGGTTCCACGGGCTCCGCGTCACGCCGAAGAGCGGGTTCTCGGTGACGGCCTTGTGACCGAACTCCGACGTGTTGGTCTTCCCGAGGACGAGCGCGCCGGCGGCCCGGAGACGCGCGACAGCGATCGCGTCCTCGTCGGGGACGTGGTCGGCGAAGAGCCGCGAGCCGCCCGTCGTCGTGAGCCCGCGCGTGAAGAGGACGTCCTTGATCGAGACGGGCACGCCGTGGAGCGGCCCGAGCGGCTCGCCCTTCGTGACGGCGATCTCCGCCTCGCGCGCCGCGGCGCGCGCCTGCTCGGCGGCGACGACGCAGAACGCGTTCAGCACGGGGTTGATCGCGTCGATCCGCGACAGGACCGCGTCGGTCACCTCGATCGGCGAGAGCTTCTTGGCTCGCACGAGGCCGGAGATCTCAAGGGCCGACTGCCAGATCAGCATCGACTGTTCGCATTGTATCATTCTGCGTCGTGCTGTCCTTCGATCGTCACGGCCACCTCGTGAGCGAGCTCGCCTGGGCCAGCGACGGCTCGCTCGCGCGCGCGCGGGTGCGGCTCCCCGACGGCACGTGGCTCGCGATCGAGCCCCGCGCGACGACGGCGGCGCCGTGGGGGCTCGCGGATCGCCTGTGGCGCGCGGAACGATTTCCGGAAGGCGGCGACCCGCCGGGCGAGCCCCTCACCGTCTTCGAAGCGCTCGATTGGGCGCGCATCGATCGCATCCCACCGCTCGCCGAACCCACGCGCTTGCCGCCCGGTGGCGGCACCGCCGTGCTGAATCTGATCGCCGAGCTCGCGCGCGCGCAGGGCGTGGCCCGCCTCGCCTACCGGGGCCCCTACCCCACCGAGCAGCTCTTCGTCGCGCTCCTCGAGTCGTTCCGCTACGCGCCCGCGGACGCGACCGATCCGCTCGCCGCGTTCATGGCCGGCGAGCTCGCCTGGACGCCCGCGCCCCACGAGCGTCTCTTCGTGGCCGACGGGCTCTACGTCCAGCGTCGCGCGCGCGTCGAGAAGGTGGTGTTCCGCGGCGCCGCCTACTACCGGCCGGACTGGCAGTCGGTCGTGCGTCAGGCCCCGAAGCGCGTACGCGACGTCCCCGAGGGCGTGCTCTGCTCGCTCTGGGCGCTGGGGCGCCCGGTCGAGGACCATCTGCTCCTCGCCTCCGAGGGTGACCTGCTGCGCGTCCTCGAGCCGGTGGTGCACGAATGTCCCGCCCGCCCGATGCCGCCCGAGGTCGTGGGCGGCGTCGCGGCGATCGTCGCCGCGGGGAGCGCCCGCCCGCTCGCGCCCGTCATCGAAGACGTCGCGCGCGCGGTTGCCCTCGAGTGGGGCGCGGTCGCGCGCGACCTCGTCACGATCGGGGCGGACCGGATCCGCGTCTCCGAGGGCTTCCGCGCGGCGCTCGCCGAGCGGCTCGCCACCGCGCACGGGCGCGGCCCGCGGGCCACGCTCGCGCTCGCCGCGATCGTGGAGCTCGGCGTGCTCGTCGGCGACGCGCTCCGCGCGCGCGCCCAGGCGCGGCTCGCGGCGCTGCCGCCGGCGGCTCAGGCCGCGGCGCTCGACTCGCCGCCGCCGACGGACGGCCGGCACGCGCGCGCGATCGGCGACGCGATCGAGGCCCTGCTGCGGGAGGTGGACGGCTGAGCGTCAGGAGACCGCGCTGACGACGATCCAGACGTTGAAGGCGAGAAACGCCGCGATCGAGAGCGACGAGAGCCCGACGTAGGCGAGCCAGAGCGCCTCGAGCCGCCCCCAGCGGAGTCGCTCCCGGCCGCGGAGCAGCGCCTTCACGTACGAGACCGCGTCGTGCTTGAGCGTCGGGACGCCCAGCAGGTCCACGAAGACGTGGTAGCCGTCCATCTCGATGAAGCAGAAGGGGTAGAGCGAGAGCGCGAGCGCCTGCCACTGGATGATGCCCGACGCCGCGGCGAACGCCTGCGTGAAGCTCCCCACGGGCGCGTGCGCCGCGACGAGGAACGCGACGGCGCCGAGCACCAGGTGGACGAGCGTGCCCGACACCGCCGTGACGACGCGGGCCCGCCGGGTCGCCATGAAGATGTCGGTCACGTCCACGTAGAAGGTCGGCACGAAGCCGTGCAGGAAGGCGAAGCCGAACTCGCGCACGCGGCGACGGTAGTGGACACAGGCGAGCCCGTGGACGAGCTGGTGGAGCGCGACGCTCGCGAAGAAGAGGAGCTTCACGGCGAGGACGCCGAGCAGCGCGCGGCCCCCGAAGCCAGAGAAGACGTCGTCCAGCGCCCGCATGAGGGCGACCGCGGCGACGCCCCCGATCACGCCGAACGCCAGGCACGCGACGACGGCGGCGCGGGTGAACAGGACGAAGCCGCCCCAGCGGTGGAGCCGCTGGAAGACCGACTGGACCCTGCGGCTCGAGAGGTTGATGCGCTCGAGGCTCGTGAGGGTCGCCTCGACGGCCTTCGCCACGCGCTGGCCCCGGTTCCGCGCGAGCGCCTGGCGCAGTCGCGACTTCGGCTCGAGCGTGAGGAGCCGGGCGCGCTGGAGCTTCCTGATCAGGTTCGGGATGATGTCGAAGTCGAACTCGCCGTATCGCAGGACGTAGGCGGTCGCGATCTCCTGGAGCGACGTGTTGCCGTCCATCTGCTCCCAGAGGAACTTCTCTGGCTCCGAGAGGACGAGGAACCGCTCGGTCGCGGCGCTCTTGAGGATGAACGAGCGCTCCGCCGCGACGGACGACCGGACCTCGGAGACCTCGAAGGAGCCCTCGGCGCCTCGCTGAGGGCGCGACTGGATGAACCCGAGCGCGCTGCCGACCTCGCGGACCTCGAAGCTCTCGTCGTCGCGGCGGACGAGGAGCTCGAGCTTCGCCGGCGCGGGGCGCTCCGTCATCGCGACTCCACGTCCAGGCCGGTCGCCTCGAGACCCCAGCGTGTCGCCTCGGCGACCTGGTGGGTGGACCGCCTGAGCCGCTCGATGAAGACGTGGACCAGGGCGTGGAAGAACGCCGCGGCGGCGCGCGGGTTCGTGTCGGTGAGGCGCTGCAGGCCCACCCGGTCGAGGGCGAGCAGCGTGGCGTCGGTCTCGGCCTGGACCGTCGCCGAGCGCGGCGAGCCGTCGAGGAGGCTCATCTCGCCGAAGAAGTCGGCGGGGCGCACGTGATCGAGCACCTGCTCGACGCGGCCCCTGATGGCCTTGGAGACGAGAACGGCGCCCTGGCGGACGATGAACATCTCGTCGCCGGGATCGCCTTCGCGGAAGAGGAGCTGGTTCTTGCGCAGGCGCCGCTCGTGGAGGCTCTCCGCGAGCGCGATCAGCTCAGGCTCCGCGAACCGGGTGAAGAGGCGGACGTCCCGCAGGAATCTCAGGAGATCGGCGGGCGCCCGCACCGGTCGCGCCCCACGCGCCTAGGTGGCCACGCGACGGAGGAGCGCGTTGCGGAACTCGTGCCGGCGCTGACCGGCGGGCGTCTTGGCGAGCCGCGCGAGCGCCTGGAGAATCGTCGCACGCTCGTCGGCGGTGAGCTCGTAATCCGCCAGCAGGGCGTTCGGGGATCGCTGCAGCGCGATGAGGAAGTCCGGATCGACCATCGCCCGGCCCACCAAGTCCCGCAGCCCTTGCGCCATCTCGCGGGGGATCATACCAATTTCATCGTCACTTTGATAGGCTCGCCGCATGCCCCGCCCTCCGGTCGTCGCGGACGAGCGTCAATTCCGGATACGCCGTGGGGGGCCATGACGCCCGCGCCGACGGACGCCGATCGCCGGCGGCTGCTCCAGGCCGCGCTCGGGTTCGCCGCGCTCGACTGTGCGCCCGTCTCGACGTGGCTCGGGACGTGGCGCGGGATCGGGCTCGTCGCCGCGGGCATGGCGCGCCAGGGCTACGATCTCGCGCTCACGCGCTACGCCGATCTCGGCTGGCGCGCGACGTTCTACGCCACGGGCCGTGAGCACTCGCCGACCGGGGCCTCGGGCTCCGCCTTCGAGGTGAGCCCGCACCGCGCGGTGCAGGCCGCCGCGTGGGAGACGCTCGCGCGCGCGTGAGACCGCCGTCGACCCGATCCGCGGCCGCGCTCGTCGTCGCGGCGCTCGCCCTCCCGGCGGCGCCGCGCGCGATCGCCGAGGAGCCGCGCGTCGCACGGATCGGTTTCCTCGCCGACGAAGCCACGCCGGAGTCAGGGCCGGTGCTCCGTCGGACGCTGCGCGACCTCGGTTGGGTCGAGGGGCAGAACGTCAAGACGTGGTACCGCTACGCCCAGGGAAAGCTCGCGCTCTTCCCCGGCCACGCCGACGAGCTCCGCGGCATCGGCGTCCACGTCCTCGTCGCCGCGGGCTCGCCCGCGATCGAGGCCGCGCGCCGCGGGACGACGACGGTCCCGATCGTCGTCGCAACGACCGACGATCCGGTCGCCAACGGGCTCGTCGCCAGCGCGAGCCGTCCGGGCGGCAATCTCACGGGGGTGAGCCTCTTCGTCCCCGAGCTCGCGCAGCGCCGGCTCGAGCTCCTGAAGCAGGCACTGCCCCGCGCCGCACGCGTCGCCGTGCTGTGGAACCCGTCGAATCCGACCGCCGCCCTCGAGCTCGACGCGACGCGGCTCGCCGCTCGCCGGCTCGGTGTCGAGCTGGCGCCGGTCGAGCTTCGCGAGGACGCCGAGTTCCGGAGCGCGCTGAAACGGCTCCGTGAGCAGGACGCGGACGCGCTGCTCGTGCTGGCCGACACCGTCACCGTGACACGGCGCAGCGACCTGGCGGTGTTCGCGACCAAGAGCCGGTTGCCGGCGGTCTACCCGCTCGGGGAGTTCGTCGACGCCGGTGGTCTCTTGGCCTACGGTCCCACGTGGATCGAAGCGTTCCACCGCATGGCGGGCCTCGTCGACCGGATCCTGCGGGGCGCGCGGCCCATGGAGCTCGCCGTGGAGCGCCCGACGCGCTTCGAGCTCCTGGTGAACCTCCACGCCGCGAAGGGGCTCGGCCTCGCGATCCCCTCGTCGCTGCTCACGCGCGCGGACCGGGTGATCCAGTGAGGCGGAGTGTCGTCGTCGCCCTCGCGATCGTCGGGCTTGTCACCGCATGCGCGACCAAGGCGCAGTGGGCCTACGTCAAGAAGGACGTGACGCCGGCGCGGCTCGACCACGACTTGGCAGCCTGCCGCCAGGAGTCACAGGATCCGGGGGCGTTTGGGCTCACGCTCGAGCAGCGTCTCGACCGTGGGCGGTTCAACCGCTGCATGGAGCGGAAGGGCTATTCAGTCAGGCGCGTCGACTAACGTCAGGCGGTATCCGCCCCTGGGAGAAATCGGCCCCTCAGGTAAGATTTTGATCAGTCCCTCGGCCCCTGCGGCACGGCCCTCTCGCCCTCGAACGTCCATCGAATCCGACGGTTATCGCGATTCCGGCCGTTTGGTCCGATCGTTGCGCTATCCCCAGGATGATGTTTGGCAGGAAAGCCAGGGTTCTGCTGGTGACGGTCGCCCTCCTCGTGGCGCCACTGGCCGGGGTCGTCCTGCTCTTGTACGGGGCAGGGCAGATCGCAGCCCGGAGGCCGCGCAGGCCCGCGGCAGACCCGTACGTCGAGTGGCTGGCGCTTCGCGACCTCACGCGCTCGCGCGGAACCGCCTCGGAGGCCCCTCGGAGGCCTAAACGTCCATGATCAGCGACGGACGAAGGATCGCGCCGCGTCGAGGCCGCGCCCGTTGATGTCGTCACGGATCCGGCCCCTGCTCGGCTTGGGGGTGCTTCTGCTGACCATGGTCTCGGGATACGTGGCCTCGCGCGTGGCCGGCACGCATGACCGGTCTCACGTCATCAACGTCTCGGCCGCTCTCGACGCCCATATCAAGGACGTGGCGAACCGATACGGCGTGTCGGCAGACCTCATCGTCGCGATCATCGAGGCCGAGTCATCGTTCAACCCGCGCGCCGTCTCCCGCCGAGGCGCCCGCGGGCTCATGCAGCTCATGCCGGAGACTGCGGCCAGCCTCGGGGTGGGCGATCCCTTCGATCCGCGAGAGAACATCGAGGGCGGCGTCCGACATCTTCGCGCCCTGATGGATCAATTTGACAACAATTTGCCGCTCGTCCTGGCCGCGTACAACGCCGGCAGGCAAGCCGTGATCGACCACCGTGGAATCCCACCCTATCGGCAGACGCGCCAGTACGTGAGTCGCATCCTGCGGCGGCTGGACCTCGATGACGCAAAGGCCTGGGACCCGAGTCAACGCTGGCGGAAAGCCAGCAGCTGATCGCGCCCGGCGAGTTCGGGATCATTCAGTTACGACGATGACCGCGTACCCGCTCCTGGCGAGGCGCCGCGCGGTCGCCGTGGCCTCCCCGGAGCTGGCGAACCGTCCGACGCGTACGCGGTAGATCGTTCGCCCACCGACCTCCGCCTGCCGGACGCTCGCCTCGGCCCCGGTTCCCGCAAGCTCCCGTTGGAGCGCGAGCGCCTTCTCCTGGGCGCTGAATGCTCCCACCTGGACCGCGAAGGCGCGGTCCCGCGACGCCGGCCCAGACGTGGAACCGCCGATCACGCGCAGACGGATGGGAATGACCCCCGGCCCGGTCGCCCCAAGGAGCCGTGCGGCGCCATAGGAGAGGTCGAGGATGCGTGAGCCGGCAAACGGTCCACGGTCGTTGACCCGCACCTCGACCGTACGGCGGTTGTCGAGATTCTCGACGATCAGCCACGTATTGAAGGGCAGGGTTCGGTGCGCGGCGGTCATCTCCCCCATGTCGTACACCTCGCCGCTGGCCGTCCGCCGACCGTGGAACGGGTTCCCGTACCAGGACGCCAGTCCGGTCTCCTCGTAGCCGATCCGAGCCGGTACTGGGGGAAGAATGGCGGGGCGCGGGCGGGCGCATCCCGCGAGCAGGACGATGGCGACGGCGATCCAGGCCACTCCCGAGCGCGCCACTAGGCCAGAGCTAACGCATGGGGGTGCTTCGAGTCCAGTAGTTTCGGCCCCCTGGATCGCCGCGCCCTTTCCACCCCCACCCTGGTGCGTCCCGCATCCGGGTCGCATCTAAAGGGTGGAGGAGGAAGAACGTGACAGAGGCAAGGACGGATGACACCGGGCTTTTAGACGCCTACTCCCGGGTAGTCGTCTCGGTGGTCGAGCGCGTGGGGCCCGCCGTCGTGAGCATCTCGGCGGGGCCGCGTCCCGGTGGCGGCCGCTCGGCGACGGCGGGCGCTGGCTCGGGGGTGATCGTCGCGCCCGATGGCTACGTCGTCACGAACAGCCACGTCATCCACGGCGCCCGTCGGCTCGAGGCCACCCTGACGGACGGTCGGACGCTCGGTGCGGTGCTCGTCGGCGACGATCCGTCGACCGACCTGGCGCTCATCCGCGTCCACGACACGGGCCTGCCGACCGCCACGCTCGGGCAATCGGCGACACTGCGGGTCGGCCAGCTCGTCGTGGCCATCGGCAATCCCTACGGCTTCCAGTCCACGGTATCGACCGGGGTGGTGAGCGCCCTCGGGCGCTCTTTCCGAAGCACGACAGGGCGGCTGATCGACGCCGTGATCCAGACGGACGTCGCGCTCAACCCGGGCAACTCAGGCGGTCCGCTCGTGGACTCCGAGGGGCGGGTCGTCGGCATCAACACCGCGGTGATCGCCATGGCGCAAGGTCTGAGCTTCGCGATCCCGATCGACACCGCAAAATGGGTGATCGCTGAGCTGCTCGTGGGAGGCCGGGTCCGGCGCGCCTGGCTCGGTATCGGGGCGCAGACGCGTCCCTTCGACCGCCGTCTCGCGAGGAGCTGGGACCTTCCGAGCGCGCAAGCGGTCGAGGTTCTCTCCGTCGAGCACGAGAGCCCCGCGGCGCGGGCGGGCCTGCGCGAAGGCGATTCGATCGTCGCGATCGGCGGACACCCCGTCGCGACGGTGGATGACG
>QHSA01000106.1 GCA_003220315.1 Candidatus Rokuibacteriota bacterium | reverse complement strand
ACCGTCGGCGCCTTCGGGATCGCGGCGGGCGTCCTCCTCTTCATGGTCAACGCGTGGTGGAGCCTGCGTGCGGGCGCCCCTGCGCCCGCCGACCCGTGGGACGGGCGCACGCTCGAGTGGCGCACCTCGTCGCCGCCGCCGCCGCACGATTTCGACACGATCCCTCCGGTCCTCGGGAGAGACACGTTCTGGAGAGAGAAGTATGGTCCGCGCGGGGCCCCCCCTGCCCCCACCCACGACCACATCCACCTCCCGGCTCCGTCCCACTGGCCGGTGGTGGTCGGGCTCGGCATGGCGGTCCTGGCGGTCGGCGCGCTCACCCATCTCACGATCGTGCTGATGGGCGCGCTCGTCACGATCGTCGGCATCTTCCGCCTGGCACTCGAGCACCACCGGACCCCCGCGCACGAGCACCAGACGGGCGGCCTCGGCCTCGACCATCGGAAGGTCGCGCTGTGGGTGTTCCTCGGCTCCGAATGCTTCTTCTTCGGCACGCTGATCGCGACGTACCTCGCCTACAGGGGAAGGAGCGTGGTCGGCCCCGAACCCCACGAGATCCTCAACATCCCGCTGACGACGGTCTCGACCTTCGACCTCCTGATGTCGAGCCTGCTCATGGTGCTGGCGCTGGCGGCCGTCGAGCGGGACGACCGGCGTCACGCCCGCCTCTGGCTGTTCGGGACGGCGTTCTTCGGGCTGATCTTCCTCGCCTTCCAGGCCTGGGAGTTCACGCAGTTCGTGCGGGAAGGGCTGACCCTTCAGCAGAACCTGTTCGGCTCGACCTTCTTCGTGCTGACCGGCTTCCACGGCGCGCACGTGGCCGTGGGCGTGGTCTGGCTCCTCTCGCTCTGGCTCCTCGACCTCCGCGGTCGCCTCCGGGCCGCCGACGCCGTCAAGGTGGAGGTGGCGGGGCTCTACTGGCACTTCGTGGACGTCGTATGGATCGCGATCTTCACGCTCGTCTATCTGATCCCGTGAGGGCCGCAGACGTGAATGTCACAGGCGCCCACGCCACCGTCCGGACCTACCTCAAGGTGGCGCTCGTGCTGACCGGCGTGACGATCCTGGAAGTCGGTTCGATCTACATCCGGCAGCTCACACCGATCATCGTGCCGCTGCTGCTCGCGATGTCCGCCGCGAAGTTCGCGCTGGTCGTCCTCTTCTTCATGCACCTGCGCTACGAGTCGCGCGTTCTCACGCTCCTCTTCTGCGGCCCGCTCCTCCTCGCGACGGGCATCATGATCGCGCTCATGACGCTGACGGGCGCCTTCCTCGTCTTCGGCAGGTGAATGGAATGAGACGGGGCTTGAGGCACACTGCCGGGTCGCACCTTGTCTCAGGCCACCCACGGAGTGCGCCGGGCTCGCGGCCCCCGCTACAAAGGTAGGCATGCACGCCTCCCCCGCGCCGCCGCCCTTCGCCTGGACCTCGGGCGAGATCCACGCCGACATCCTCCTGGGCGCCGGGCTCCTCGGGGCCGCGTACGCCCTCGCCTGGGCGCGGGGCCCGCGCGTGGGCGCGACGCGGCCCGTGGCGTTCCTCGCCGGGCTCGGCGCGCTGCTCGCGGCGCTCAACGGGCCGCTGCACGACCTCAGCGACTACTATCTCTTCAGCGCCCACATGGTGCAGCATCTTGTGCTGACGCTCGTCGTCGCCCCGTTGCTCCTCGCCGGCACCCCCGGGTGGATGCTCGATCGGCTGCTCGCCCCGCTGCTCCGGCGGCCGCTCGGTCGGGGCGCCGTCCGCCTGACGCGACCCGTCCCCGCGCTCGCCCTGTACGCCGCGGCGCTCATCGCGTGGCATCTGCCCGGACCGTACACCACGGCCCTCGAGATCCACGGCTGGCACATCGTCGAGCACCTCGTCCTGCTCGCGACGGCCGTGCTCGCGTGGTGGCCGGTCGCCTCCGCGTCCACGCTGGCGCCGCGGCTCCATTACGGCGCGCAAATCCTCTACCTCTTCGCCTTCGGGATGCCGATGACGGTCGTCGCGGCGATGATCACGGGCGCGGAGCAGATCCTCTACCCCTTCTACGGGGCGGCGCCCCGGCTCTGGGGCCTGACACCGCTCGCCGACCAGCGCCTGGGCGGCGTCATCATGTGGGTGCCGGCCGGCGTGATCCCGCTCCTGGCGTTCACGGTCGTGTTTTTCCGCTGGGCCGCCGCCGAGGCCGACGAGGAACCCTCGCCCGTCGGGAAACCTCTGCTATGATCGAGGGTCTATGAACATCTGCGTCGTCGGGACCGGGTACGTCGGCCTCGTCACCGGGGCCGTCTTCGCGGACCTCGGCAACGATGCCGTCTGCGTCGACAACGTCGCGGAGAAGATCGCCGTCCTCCGCGCGGGCCGGCTGCCGATCTACGAGCCCGGGCTCGAGGAGATGGTCGCGCGCAACGTGGCCGACGGCCGGCTCGCCTTCACGACCGACATCGCCGACGCGGTCCGCCGTTCCGTGGTCGTGTTCATCACCGTCGGGACGCCGGCCAAGGACGGCGGGCAGACCGACCTCGGCGCGGTCGAAGCGGTGGCGCGCGAGATCGGCCGAGCGATGGAGCGGTACACGGTCGTCGTCAACAAGTCCACGGTGCCCGTCGGCACCGGCGACCTCGTGCGCGAGGTCATCGAGCGCCACCAGCCGAGGCCCGTGGCGTTCGACGTCGTCTCGAACCCCGAGTTCCTGCGCGAGGGCTGCGCGATCGAGGACACGCTCCGCCCGGACCGCATCGTCATCGGCGCGCCGACCCAGCAGGTCGCGATGACGCTCCTCGAGCTCTACGCGCCGCTCGAGCGCCCGATGATCATCACCGACGTGCCCTCGGCCGAGATGATCAAGTACGCGTCCAATGCGTTCCTCGCGACGAAGATCTCGTTCGTCAACGTGATCGCCAACATCTGCGAGCTGGCGGGCGCCGACATCACCCAGGTCGTCAAGGGCATGGGGCTCGACCCCCGCATCGGGCCCGCGTTCCTCGGGGCCGGGCTCGGCTACGGCGGCAGCTGCTTTCCCAAGGACACCGACTCGCTGGTCCACACGGCCACGGCGCTCGGCGTGGACTTCGCCCTGCTCCGGGCTGCGGTCGAGATCAACGCGGAGCGGGCCAGCCACTTCGTGCGCATGATCGAGAAGGCGCTCGCCCCGCTGGACGACAAGCGCGTCGCCGTCCTGGGCCTCGCCTTCAAGCCGAACACGGACGACATGCGCGAGGCGAAATCGAGCGAGATCGCGGCGCGTCTGGTCGAGCTCGGCGCCCAGATCCGCGCGTACGACCCCGTCGCCGCAGAGAACGCGCGGCGCGTGCTACCGGCGGGCGTCGTCTACTGCGACTCGCCGTACGCCGCCGCCACCGATGCCGACGCGGTGGCCCTCGTCACCGAGTGGAACGAGTTCAAGCTCCTGAACCTCGAGCGGCTCCGCGCCGTCATGCGCCGGCCGATCGTCTTCGACGGCCGTAACCTCTGGGAGCCCGAGCGAATGCGGCGCTTGGGCTTCGAGTACCACTCGATCGGCCGCAAGCCCGTGCTCCCAGCCTGACGCTCGCGATGCGGGCGCTCGTCACGGGCGGCGCGGGGTTCATCGGCTCCCACCTCTGCGAGTTCCTGCTGCACCAGGGCTGGGAGGTCGTCTGCATGGACAACTTCGTCACCGGGTCTTCGGAGAACGTCGCGCCCTTCCAGGCGCGGCCCGGGTTCGGCCTCGTACGCCACAACGTGACCGAGTACATCCGGGTGGACCGGCCCCTCGACTGGGTCCTGCACCTGGCGAGCCCCGCCTCCCCGCGCGACTACCTCGAGCTGCCGATCCAGACGCTCAAGGTCGGCGCGCTCGGCACGCACAACGCGCTCGGCGTGGCCAAGGCCACCGGCGCCCGGTTCCTGCTCGCCTCGACGTCGGAGGTCTACGGCGACCCGCACGTTCACCCGCAGCGCGAGGACTACTGGGGCAACGTGAACCCGGTCGGCCCACGCGGCGTCTACGACGAAGCGAAGCGCTTTGCCGAGGCGATCACGATGGCCTACCACCGCACGCACGGCGTGGACACGCGGATCGCCCGCATCTTCAATTGCTTCGGTCCTCGCATGCGGGGCGACGACGGGCGCGCGATCCCCGCGTTCATCTCGCAGGCGCTCGCCAGCCGGCCGTTGACCGTCTTCGGCGACGGCTCGCAGACGCGCTCGTTCCAGTACATCGCCGACCTGATCGACGGCCTCTGGCGCCTCATGCGGGCGTCCGTCAACGACCCGGTCAACCTCGGCAATCCTCAGGAGATGACGCTCCTGGACCTCGCCAAGCGCATCCTCCGCCTCACCGGGACCACGAGCGAGATCGTCTTCCGCCCGCTCCCGACGGACGATCCGAAGGTCCGCCAGCCGGACATCGGCCGCGCCCGCGCGCTCCTCGGCTGGGAGCCGCGCGTGGAAGTCGACGAAGGGCTGCGCCTGACCATCGACTGGTTCAGGCGGAGGCTCCGCGCGTGAGGGTCCTCGTCACGGGCGGCGCGGGGTTCATCGGCTCCCACGTGGTGGACCGGCTGCTCGCCGACGGCCACGCGGTCGACGTCCTCGACAACCTCTCGACCGGCCGGCGCGAGCGCGTCAACCCGGCGGCGCGCCTCGTCGTCTGTGATTTGAGAAGTGCGCGCCTCGACGACGCGATCGCGGCTGCGCGACCGGACGCCGTCGCCCACCTGGCCGCCCAGGCGGCCGTCTCGCGCTCGGTCACCGACCCGCGCTTCGACGCGAGCGTCAACGTGTTCGGCACGCTCGGGCTCCTGGACGCCGCCCGCCGCGCGGCGGTGCGCCGCGTCGTCTACGTCTCGACCGGCGGCGCCGTGTACGGGGACACGGACGTGCTGCCGACTCCGGAGGAGCATCCGACGCGGCCCGCCTCGCCGTACGGCGTGTCGAAGCTCGCCGGTGAGCGCTACCTCGAGTGCTGGGCGGGACTCACGGGGACGCCGGCGCTGACGCTCCGGCTCGCGAACATCTATGGCCCGCGCCAGGATCCCGCGGGCGAGGCCGGCGTCGTCGCGATCTTCAGCTCCAGGCTCCTCGCCGGAGTCGAGTGCGTCGTCAACGGCGACGGCGAGCAGACGCGGGACTACGTCTACGTCGGGGACGTGGCGGATGCGGTGGCACGCGCCCTGGCGCACGCTGACGCCACGGGTGTGGTCAACATCGGCACCGGCGTCGCGACGTCGGTGAACGACCTCTACACACGGCTCGCGCGCCTGGCCGGCGTGACGCGCCCGTCGCGCCACGGGCCGGCGCGGCCCGGCGAGCAGCGGAAGAGCGTGCTCGACGCCTCCCGCGCGAAGGCCCTCCTCGGGTGGGTCGCCGCGACGCCGCTTGACGCCGGCCTGGCGAAGACGCTCGAATACTTCAGAGAACGGAGCCACGCGAACCTCCAGCAGGCCACCCACGGTGGAGGCGGGCTCGCGAACCCCGCTCCAAAGGAGACCCGCGCATGATCGACGACGAGCTGAAGGCGATTCTGGTCTGCCCGGCGTGCAAGGGCGATCTCCTCTTCGAGGAGACCCGCATCATCTGTCCGGCCTGTCGCAAGGCCTACCCGATCCGAGACGGGATCCCGGTGATGCTGATCAACGAGGCCGAGGCCTGGTCGCCGGGACGGTAGTGGCGGGCGAGCGACCGGCTCAGGCCGTGATTCTGGCGGGCGGCCAGGGGACGCGGCTGCGCCCCCTCACGCTCGCGCGCGCGAAGCCGGTCGTGCCGCTCCTCAACCGTCCCTTCCTCGCCTTCCAGCTCGCCCTGCTGCGCGAGCACGGCGTCACCGACGTCATCCTCGCCTGCTCCTACCGCGTGGACGACGTCCGCGCGGCGCTGGGCGACGCCAGCCAGCTCGGGGTGCGGCTCCGGTACGTCGTCGAGAAGGAGCCCCTCGGGACGGGCGGCGGTGTCAGGAACGCCGCCGACCTCGTGGCGGGGACGGTGTTCGTCTTCAACGGCGACGTCCTGACGGACGTGGACCTGTCCGCGATGCAGCGGTTCCATGCGGAGCGTGGCTCCCGCGCGACGATCTTCCTGACGCGCGTCACCGACCCGCGCCAGTACGGCCTCGTCGAGCTCGACGCCGACTCGCGCCTCGCGCGCTTCCGCGAAAAGCCGGCGGCGACGGAGACGATCACCACCGACACCGTGAATGCGGGCGTGTACCTCCTCGACGCCGCGCTCATCCGGCGCATCCCGGGCGACCGGCCCGTGTCCATCGAACGCGAGTTCTTCCCCGCGCTGATCGCCGACCGCGTCCCGAGCTACGGCTGGTGCGCGCCGGCGTACTGGCGGGACATCGGGAGCCCCGCCGCCTACCGCGAGGCGCAGATGGACCTGCTCGAGGGGCGCGCCCGCATGCTCCTCTCACCGGCGGGCGCGTGGGACGGGGGAAGCTGGCGCGCGGCCGGCGGCTCGGTGGCGTCCGACGCCCGCGTCGTCCCGCCCGCGGTCCTGGGCGCGCGGGTCACGCTGCACCCGCGCTGCCAGGTGGGGCCGGCCGCCGTGATCGGCGACGGCTCCACGATCGGCCCGGACGCGCGGGTGGAGGGCGCCGTCCTCTGGGAGCGGGTCGAGGTCGGCGCGGGCGCGGTGCTGCGCGAGTGTGTCATCGGCGCCGACGTCAAGATCGGCACGCACGCGCGCGTGGGCCCGGGGATCGTGCTCGAGTCGGGGGCCGTGATTCCCGAGCGCGCGACGCTCGCCCGCTGACGCCGCTGGCGACGCGGCGCCCGCGACCGGGGAAGGCCGCGTGTTAGACTGAGTCGATGATCCTGTCCCGCATCCGCAACTTCTCGATCGTCGCCCACATCGATCACGGGAAGTCCACGCTGGCCGATCGGCTCCTGGCGCTCACGGGCACGATGGACGCCAAGAAGGCCGTCGACCAGGTGCTCGACTCGATGGATCTCGAGCGCGAGCGGGGCATCACGATCAAGGCCCACACGGTCCGTCTCCTCTACCGCGCGCGCGACGGCCACGAGTACACCCTCAACCTGATCGACACGCCCGGCCACGTGGATTTCTCCTACGAGGTCTCGCGGGCGCTCGCCGCCTGTGAGGGGGCGATCCTCATCATCGACGCCGCCCAGGGGATCGAGGCCCAGACGCTGGCGAACTTCTACCTCGCGCGAGACGCCAACCTGACGATCCTTCCCGTGATCAACAAGATCGACCTCCCGGCGGCCGATGTCGAGGGCACGCGCGAGGCGATCACGACCACGCTCGACCTCGACGGCAGCGAGGCGCTCGCCATCTCCGCCAAGCACGGGACGGGCGTGCCCGAGGTGCTGGAGGCGATCGTGACGCGGATCCCGCCGCCGGTCGGCGACCCGGACGCGCCCCTCAAGGCGCTCGTCTTCGACTCGTTCTACGACTCGTACCAGGGCGTCGTCGTCTACGTGCGCCTCACGGATGGCCACGTGCGCCCCGGGATGCGGATCCTCTTGATGTCGAACGGCCGCGCGGACGACGTCCAGCAGGTCGGCGTCTTCTCGCCCGACATGCGACCCGTCGAGGAGCTGTCCGCGGGCCAGGTGGGCTATATCATCGCGGGGATCAAGCGCGTGGCTGACGCGAAGGTGGGGGAGACGATCACGGAGGCCGCGCGGCCGACCGCCGCGTCCTTCCCCGGCTACCGCGACGCCAAGCCGATGGTGTTCGCCGGCCTCTACCCGATCGAGGACACCGATTACGAAGCCCTGCGCGACGCCCTCGAGAAGCTTCGCCTCAACGATCCCGCCTTCACCTACGAGCCGGAGACCTCCCTCGCGCTCGGCTACGGGTTCCGCTGCGGGTTCCTCGGCACGCTGCACATGGAGATCGTCCAGGAGCGGCTCGAGCGCGAGTTCGATCTCTCGTTGATCGTCACGGCGCCGAGCGTCCGGTACCGGATCCTCACCACGGCGGGTGAGGTGCTCGACATCGAGAACCCATCGAAGCTGCCGACGCCGGACCGGATCGCCGAGATGAAGGAGCCGTACGTCGCGTCGTCGGTCTTCGTCCCGACGGAGTTCATGACGGCGATCTACAAGCTCGCCCAGGACAAGCGCGGCGAGCACAAGGCGCTCGAGTACCACGGCACGCGCGTGCACATCCGGTTCGACTTCCCCCTGGCCGAGATCGTCGTGGACTTTTACGACAAGCTGAAGTCGATCTCGAAGGGGTACGCGTCGTTCGACTACGAGTTCGCGGACTTCCGCGCCTCGGATCTCGTCAAGCTCGACATCCTGCTCAACGGCGAGCCCGTCGACGCGCTGTCGGTCATCGTCCACCGCGACAAAGCGTACGAGAAGGGCAAGGTGCTCGTCGAGAAGCTGCGCGCGGTCATCCCGCGCCAGCTCTTCGAGGTGGCCATCCAGGCCGCGATCGGCAGCCGGGTCATCGCGCGCGAGACCGTGAAGGCGATGGGCAAGAACGTGACCGCCAAGTGCTACGGCGGCGACATCACGCGGAAGCGCAAGCTCCTCGAGCGCCAGAAGGAAGGGAAGAGGCGCATGAAACAGGTCGGCCGCGTCGAAGTTCCGCAAGAGGCATTTCTCTCGGTCCTGAAGAGCTGAGCATGGACGAGCGCAAGATCGAGATCGAGCCCACGAAGATCGGTGTGACCGTCCCGGCGCCGGCCGCGCCCGAGCGCGTCGCCGAAGCCGTGAAGCCCAAGCGGAAGTCGGCGCTGCGCGAGTACGTGGAGGCGATCGGGATCGCGATCCTCCTCGCCCTCGTCATCCGGACGCTCGTGGTCCAGGCCTTCACGATCCCGTCCGGCTCGATGATGGACACGCTGCTCGTCGGCGACTACATCCTCGTGAACAAATTCCTCTTCGGCGCGGAGGTGCCGTTCACCCCCTGGCACATGCCGGGCCTCCGCAGCCCACACCGGGGCGACATCATCGTGTTCAAGTACCCGCAAGACGAGCGGCGCGACTTCATCAAGCGGATCATCGGGACGCCCGGCGACCGGATCCAGATCCGCGGCCGCCAGGTGTACGTGAACGGCAGATCGCTCGTCGAGCCCTATACGAAGTTCGCCGACGGCGGGCGCTCGGCGCAGGACGCCTACTGCGGCTACGCCTACGGCTGCGAGCCGACGCTCGTGCCGCCCGATTCCTACTTCGTCATGGGGGACAACCGCGACAACTCTCAGGACAGTCGCTACTGGGGGTTCGTCAAGCGCGACAAGATCAAGGGCAAGGCGTTCCTGATCTACTGGTCGTGGGACGGCGACCATTACTGGCTCCGCTGGTGGCGACTGGCCCGCTATATCCCTTAACGGGTGCCGAGAGGCCGGCGCCGACCGTGGGTGGCCCGAGACAGGCACGCCCCGGCTCCGTTGTAGCGGGGTCCGCGAGGACGGTTCCCACCGTGGGTGGCCTGCCGGAGGAACGGGGTGGCTCGGTCCTGGCGGACAACCCGCCAGCGGCTGACACGCTGGGGTTCTACATCCACGTCCCGTTCTGCGCGCAGCGCTGCCACTACTGCAGCTTCAACACGGCGCCGCTCGACGCGAGCGCGATGACACGCTACCTCGCCGCCCTCGGGCGCGAGCTCGAGCTGCTCGGCGCGCTCCCGTGGGCCCCGCGCGTGCGGATCGAGACCGTCTTTTTCGGCGGTGGGACCCCGTCGCTCCTCGACCCCGCGGCGCTGGCGGAGATCCTCGCGCGCCTCCGGCGCCGCTTCCCCGTCGCTCCGGGCGCGGAGATCACCGTCGAGAGCAACCCCGAGAGCGTGACTCGCGAGAAGCTCCACGCGTACCGCGCGGCCGGGGTGAACCGTCTGAGCCTCGGCGTCCAGTCGCTCGACGACGCGATCCTCCGGCGGCTCGGCCGGCTCCACGACGGGCGGGGGGCGCGCCGGGCCTTCGAGGCGGCACGCGACGCCGGCGTCGACAACGTCAGCGTCGATCTGATGTACGGCCTGCCGGCGCTCGACCTCGAGGGCTGGAGCCACACCGTCGACGCGGTCCTCGACTGGCAACCCGACCACCTCTCCGCCTACGGCCTCACGCTGGACGCGGGGAGCCTCTGGGGCGCCGCCGGCGTGGCCGGTCTGCCACGCGAAGAGACGGTGGTGGCGCAGTACTGGCGCCTCGCGCGGAGCGCGGCGGAGCGCGGCTTCGAGCACTACGAGATCTCGAACTACGCGCGGCCCGGCTTCCGCTCGCGCCACAACCAGATCTACTGGCGCGCGGCGGAGTACCTCGCCGCCGGGCCGGGCGCGTGCGGCTTCGTCGGTCGCGTCCGCTACGCGAACGTGCGGGCCACGCCCCGCTACGCGGACACGCTCGAGGAGGGTCGGCTGCCGCTCGACACCTTCGAGGAGCTCACGCCGCGCCAGCGCCTCGCCGAGCGCCTCATCCTCGGGCTCCGGACCGCCGACGGCGTGCCGGCGGCGTGGCTCGACGCACGGCTTCTCTGTAGCGGGGGCCGCGAGCCCGGTTCCAACCGTGGGTCGCCTGCTCGAGGAGCGGCGTGGCTCCGTGACGCCGCGCCGCTCCGCCGCACGGTCGACGCGTGGCGCGGCGAGCGACTCCTGACGGACGCCGGCGACCGGGTGCGGCTGACCGAGGCGGGCTTCCTCCTCTCGGACGCGCTGTTCGTCGAATTGCTATAATTCAGGTCGATGGATGCCCGTCATCGCGACGTCCTGATCGCGATCATTCGTGAGTACGTCGACTCGGCCGAGCCGGTCGGATCGCGCGTCCTGACCCGGCGCCACTTCCCGACCCTCTCGCCGGCGACGATTCGCAACGTGATGGCCGAGCTCGAGGAGACGGGCTACCTCGCCCAGCCGCACACGAGCGCGGGGCGAGTGCCGACGGACAAGGCGTACCGGTTCTACGTGAACTCCTTCCCGCCGGCGCAGGCGGCCGAGGCGCCCCCAGCGCCCGGGACGCTGCCCACGCGGCGCTCGGGCATCGACGGCTTCATGGAGCGCACGTCGGCGCACCTGTCGGTCGCGACGAAGCTGACGGGGCTCCTGCTGGCGCCGCCGCTGCAGAACACGACCCTTGCCCGCGTGGAGCTGATCCCCCTCGAGGAGGGGGACCGCGCGCTCGCCGTCCTCGTGACCGACGCCGGCTGGGTCACGGCCCGCGCTGTCACGCTCGAGCCGCCCCGCTCCGCCGACGAGGTGCGCTCGATCGGGCGCGAGCTCTCGCGGCGGTTCGGCGGGCGGACCGTCGAGCAGATCGTCGACATGGAGTCGGCGCCGAGCGACCCGCTCGACACCCTGCACACCCGGGCGCGCGCCGTCACCGAGCAGATCGTCGCGCTGCTGAAGGGACGCACGCTGTACGTCAGCGGCGCCATCAACATGCTCGACCACCCCGAGTTCTGGGACATCGAGACGACGCGCGACCTCTTGCGCACGTTCGAGCAGAAGGAGCGCCTCGCCGACCTCATGACCGTGCTCGCCGAGGGCGAGGGGCTGCGCGTCACGATCGGGGAGGAGAACCCGTACTCAGAGATGCGCGAGTGCACGCTGATCACCTCGACGTACCTCTACCACGACCGGGTGGTCGGCATCCTCGGGGTGGTCGGCCCGCGGCGCCTCCCCTACCCCGACGTCATCTCCGTCGTCAACGAGACCGCGCGCCACGTGACCGAAGCGCTCTCGCGCGTCCGCCAAGACTTGTATCTGCCCTCGTAGCCGGGGTCGGCGCTCCGCGGCTGCTATAATTCAATCATGGTGGACGATTCTCCGATGGAGGACGCCATGTCTCTCGAGGGGGCGCCGTCGGCCGAGGCGGCGCAGGCTCCCAGGTCTGAGGTCGCGGAGCTCCGACGCCAGCTCGACGAGAAGCACGACCGCCTGCTCCGTGCGCTCGCGGACGCCGAGAACACGCGGCGGCGCGCCCAGCGCGAGCGCGACGAGTTCGCCAAGTACGCGACCGAGTCGCTGCTCCGTGACCTGATCCCGGTGCTCGACAACCTCGACCGGGCCCTCGACGCCGCGCGGGCCGCGGGCACCGCGGCGAACCTCGTGGAGGGCGTCGAGCTCATCCAGCGCGAGCTGCTGAAGGTGCTCGAGCGCGCGGGTGTCACGCGCTACTCCGCGGTCGGCCAGACCTTCGACCCGACCCGGCACGAAGCGATCGCGCGTGTGGTGAGCGGACAGGCCGCGCCCAACACCGTCGTGAGCGAGCAGCTGCCGGGGTACCTGCTGCACGACCGCGTCCTCCGCCCCGCGCTCGTCGTGGTCGCCACCGCGCCCGACGCGGACGCCTGAGCCCGTGCCGCGCGACTACTACGAGGTCCTCGGAGTCCCACGCAGCGCGACCGACGCGGATCTGAAGAAGGCGTACCGGCAGCTCGCGATGCAATACCACCCCGACCGCAACCCGGGGGACAAGCACGCCGAGGAGCGCTTCAAGGAAGCCAACGAGGCGTATGCCGTCCTCTCCGACGCCGACAAGCGCGCGCACTTCGACCGGTTCGGGACGGCCGGTCCGGCCGCGGGCGGGGGCTTCACGGACACGGGCTTCGGCACGCTGTTCGAGGATATCTTCGAGAACTTCTTCTCCGGCGGCGCGCGCTCGAGCCGCCGCTCCCGCGCCGCCCGCGGCGAAGACCTCCAGTACGAGCTCAAGATCACGCTCGAGGAGGCGGCGGCCGGCGTCGAAACGAAGATTCAGATCCCGCGGCTCGAGCCGTGTGACGCCTGCCGCGGGACCGGTGTCGAGGCGGGGAGCCGGCTCGAGACGTGCGACCTCTGCCACGGCCGCGGCGAGGTCCGGCGCACGCACGGCTTCCTCACGGTCGCGCAGCCCTGCCCCAAGTGTCAGGGCGCGGGCCAGCTGAACCGGCACCCCTGCACGCGGTGCCGGGGCGAGGGGCGCCAGCGCGCCGAGCGCCTCCTGTCCGTGAAGATCCCGGCGGGCATCGAGGACGGGATGCAGCTCCGGCTGAGCGGCGAGGGCTCGGGCGGCGCCAACGGCGGGCCGCCGGGCGACCTCTACGTCCTCGTGCGGATCCGCGAGCACGAGGTCTTCGTGCGCGAGGGCGCCGACCTCTACTGCGACCTGCCCGTGAGCTTCGCGCAGCTGGCGCTCGGCGCCGAGGTCCAGGTGCCGGTGCTCAACGGCACCGCGGAGCTCCGGATCCCGCCCGGGAGCCAGCCCCACCAGATCCTCAAGCAGAAGGGCAAGGGTATGCCCCACCTCCGCCAGCGCGGCCACGGCGACCTCTGCTACCGGCTCATCCTCGAGGTGCCGCAGAGGCTCAACGCCAAGCAGCGGGAGGCGCTGCTCGCCTTCGAGGCCGCGTCGAAGGGCGAGCGCGGACCGCTGGCACAAGCGTTCCTCGAGCGCATGAAGAAGCTGCTCGGCTGAGCCGATGTCGTCCTCCCGCTACTGGGAGCTCACCGTCGAGGTCCCCGAGGAGGCGTCCGAGGGCGTGACGAACCTCGTGTGGGAGCTGGGCGCGCTCGGCGTCGTCGAGGAGGAGGCGCCCGGCCGCCCCCCGAGGCTTCGCGCCTTCTTCCCGAAGACCACCTTCGCCCGCGCCCTCGAGGAGAGTGTCCGCGAGTACCTCGTCGGACTGCGCGAGCTCGGCTTTCCCGGCGCCGGCGAGCCGAGCGTCGTCGCGCTCGCGAACGAGGACTGGGCGGAGGCCTGGCGCGCGCACTTCCGCCCGCTGCCGGTCGGCAAGCGCCTGCTGATCGCCCCGCCCTGGGACCGGCCGCCCGCGAACGGGCGTGTGGTGATCGCGATCGAGCCCGGCCGCGCCTTCGGCACGGGCCAGCATCCGAGCACGCTCGGGTGCCTCGAGCGGCTCGAGTCGCTGATCGCCCGGACGGCTCCGCGCCGGCTGATCGACCTCGGGACGGGCTCGGGCGTGCTCGCGATCGCCGCGGCGCGGCTCGGCGTCGGTCAGGTTCTCGCCGTCGACGACGATCCCGACGCCGTCGCCTCCGCCATGGCTAACGCGGCCCGCAACCGGGTCTGCGATCGCGTGCGCTGCGTCCTCGGTGACGCAGGCGCCCTGGCGGACTCGGCGGCGCCGCTCGTCGTGGCCAACCTCCTGACCACGGCGCACCTCAGGCTGGCGCCGCGCTACGCCCGCTACGTCGCTCCCGGAGGCGCACTCGTGCTCGGCGGCGTCCTGGACGCGGAGGCGGCCGGCGTCGAGGTCGCGGTCGGCGGCCACGGCTTCGCTCCGCGCGCCTCGATCTCGGTGGAGGGCTGGACCACCCTCGAGCTCGTCCGTGCGCCGCTTCACGATCGCGCCTGACCGGATCCACGACGGCCGCGTCGCGTTCGACCGAGACGAATCACGTCACCTCGCGCGCGTGCTGCGTCTCAAGGCGGGCGACACGGTGATCGCCGCCGACGGCGCTGGCCACGATGTCACGGTCCGCCTCGAAGACGTGGGCGAAACCGTCACGGGCACCGTCCTCGGCGTCGCGCGGACCGACGCCGAATCGCCGCTCCGGATCACACTCGTCCAGTCGGTCCCGAAGGGCGACAAGTTGGCGGCGATCGTGCGCGCGGCCACCGAACTCGGCGTGGCGCGTGTCGTGCCGGTGACCACGGAGCGGACGATCGTCACCCTCGAGCCAAGCCGCTGGCGTGAGCGCGCGCGGCGCTGGCAGCGCGTGGCCAAGGAAGCGGCGAAGCAGTGCGGCCGCGCCGTCATCCCAGCCGTCGAGGTCCCGCGGCCGCTCCCCGAGTTTCTGGCGCTCGACGAGCCGGCCGAGCTTCGGCTCTGCCTGTGGGAAGGCGCGGCCGCCCACGGGGAGGGCGGGGGGGAGGCCGCAGCGGCGCAGGGGCCGGGTCGGGGGCAGGCTCTTCCGTTCGGAACAACACTCACTCAGAGCCTGCCCCCCACCCTGCCCGTGGGCGCGCGCGTGCATCTTCTCGTCGGGCCCGAAGGGGGATTGTCTCGCCGGGAGGTCGAGACCGCGGAGGCCCACGGCTTCAGGGTCGTCGGCGTCGGGGCGCGAATATTAAGGACCGAGACCGCGGGCGCCGCGATGCTCGCTATCCTCCAGAGCCGATTCGGCGACCTGCAGTGAATGGCGACTGGCCGAACGGAGCCGGGGCGTGCCTTGTCTCAGGCCAGCCACCGAACGCGCCGGGCTCGCGGCCCCCGATGGAATGAATAGCGACAAGCGGAACGCAGCCGGGTCGCGCCTTGTCTCGGGCCACCCACCGACCGCACCGGCCTCGCGGCCCCCGTTATCATGACCGTCGCGGGATGGGAGCAGTTCGACGTGGACGCCGACGTGGGCGTGCGCGCGTGGGGTCCGACTCGGGCGGAGGCGTTCGCCCAGGCGGCGCTCGGCGTCTTCGCGCTGATCGTCTCGCCCGACGAGGTCGACGAGCGCGAGCACCGCGAGGTCCGCGCGCAGGCCGACTCGCCCGAGACCCTGCTCGTCAACTGGATCAACGAGTGTCTCTACGTGCACGAGATCGAGGGCTTCGTCGCCCACCGCATCACGGTCCTCCGGGTGAGCGACACGGTCGCCCACGGCGTGGTCCACGGCGAGGAGTTCGATACGCGTCGCCACCGGGCGGGAACCGTCGTGAAGGCCGCGACTCTTCACCAGGCGAGCGTCATGGAGCGCGATGGGCGCCACCAGGTCAGCGTGATCGTGGACGTCTGAACATTCTCTCTGGTGTCTCCCATGCGAGACACCCGTCCGGTACCAGCGTGTCATCGATGCCACCCCAGAGGCACGGCAGTCATCCCGGTCCGACAGAGAAAACCTTATGCGTCAGCTACTTGCTGACCTTTGTGACGCGTGGCATCGACGTTGCTGCTCGTCCGCTGGACCCATGCGCCAATACACGATCAAAAAGCGGGTCACGCTGGAGGGAGTGGGTCTTCACTCAGGCAAGCAGACGAAGGTGACGCTGTCCCCGGCGCCCGAGGACACCGGCATCGTGTTCCGGGCCGGCGACGACCGGATCACCGCCGCTCCCGAAAGCGTCGTCAACTCCCACTACGCCACCACGATCGGGAAGAACGGCACGCGGGTCGCGACCGTCGAGCACCTGTTGGCAGCCGCGGCCGGGCTCGGCATCGACAACCTCGAGGTCGGGGTGGAGGGGCCTGAGATCCCCGCGATGGATGGCAGCGCGAAGCCCTTCGTCGCGCTCCTCGCCGCCGCCGGACGGAATCAGCAGTCGGCGCGCCGACGGTCGCTCACGCTGCCCAACGCGATCCGCGTCGGGAGCGACGGGCGCTGGATCCACATCTTCCCCGCGCCAGCGTTCCGCATCAGCTACACGCTCGATGTGGATCACCCGGCCATCGGCACGCAGGTCCTGTCCTGGGCGCCCGCCACGGAGCGCTCCTTCGTCGAGGACGTCGCCCCGGCGCGCACCTACGGGTTTCTCAAGGACCTGGGAATCATGCGGAAGAACGGGCTCGCGCGCGGCGGCTCGCTCGACAACGCGGTCGTGCTCGCGAAGGGCGGGCCGCTCAACGGCCTGCGCTACCGCGACGAGTTCGTCCGGCACAAGATCCTCGATCTCATCGGCGATCTCGCGCTCCTCGGCCGCCCGATCCTCGCGCACGTCGTCGCGCGCAACGGGGGCCACACCCTCAACGTCGAGCTCGTGCGTGCGATCCAGCACGCCCTCGGCCTCGCGCGGCGGCCCGTGGGTGCCGCCCTCAGCGTCCTGCCGCGGGTACCCGCCCCCGGCCTCGCCGCCATCTGAGCGGCGGGCCCCCCCGACCTCCCACGCTATAATGCTCTGTCCGCCGTATGCGTGCTGCCTGTCTGACGCGCTCGCTCCTCGCGGCGGCGTTGGCGCTGGGGGTCACGGCGCCCGCGCGCGCCGAGCTACGCATCAGCGACCTCGACGTCTTCCTCAACGACCAGGAGGTGACGGTGCACGTCGTGTTGCTCGGCGCCGTCCCCGACGCGTTCCAGGAGGGGATCCAGGGCGGCATTCCGACGCACGTGCGGTTCACCGTCGAGCTCTGGCACTACAAACGCTACTGGCCCGACCAGCGGCTGACAAGGAAGGTGGTCGAGCGCTCCCTCGTCTACAACGTCGTGACCAAGGAGTTCAAGGTCGCGTCCCTCAGCGGCGAGACGCGGCCCGTCCACATCACGCGTGACGTCCGCGATGCCCAACGCGTCCTCTCCGAGCTGCGCGGCCTCAAAATGACGCCGGCCAGCGCGCTCGACCCCAGCGCGGTGATCTACA
>QHSA01000105.1 GCA_003220315.1 Candidatus Rokuibacteriota bacterium | reverse complement strand
CTCAAGGCGAGTCTCGCGTCGTTTCGAGTGCTCCAAGACCCGGAGGAGCGAGGGCTGGCGCTGGGATTCCTCGCCGGGACCGTCGGTCTCCTGGTGCACGCGGTCGGAGCGAACACCTTCATCATCGTCAGGATCATGGAGCCCTTCTGGTTCCTCGCCGCCGTCGTCGTGACGCTACCGGGGCTCGCCGCGACGCGGGCGAGCGCACCGCCGGCACGGCAGTTCAGGCGCGTCGCGTGACGCCACGAGGCGTCGTCGCCCGACGCGCACGGCAGGTCCGGCTCCTCGCGACAGACGTCGATGGCGTTCTGACCGACGGCCGCATGGTGCTCAGCGAGCGTGGCGGCGAGCTCAAGTCTTTCAACAGCCGCGACGGGGTGGCGGTGACCCTGGCCAAGCGAGGCGGCCTCCGAACGGCCTTCGTGACCGGCGAGAAGAGCGCGGTGGCCCAGGCGCGGGGCGACAAGCTCGGGGTGGACGCCGTGGTGCTGGGGGCCCGACGCAAGGGTGACGTGCTCGAGGATCTGTGCGCCCAGTTCGGGCTCCCGCTCGACGCCAGCGCCTACATCGGCGACGACCTGCTCGATGTCCCCGCACTCCAGCGAGCGGGGCTGGCCATCGCGGTGGCGGACGCCGCACCCGAGGTGATCGCGATCGCCCACATCGTCACCCGGGCGCGGGGCGGGCAGGGGGCGCTGCGCGAGAGTGTGGAGTTGATTCTGCGCGCGCAGGGCGCGTGGGCCGCCACCGTGGAGGCCTACATCACCGAGCACGGTGGCCGCCCACGGCCGGCGCGCTGAGGGTGCAGACAGACGTCATGGTCGACAGAGTGGCGGAGGCCGCCGGTCCGGCGCACGTCGTGATCCGACCATCCACGGGTTGGACCGGGGTGTCACTGCGAGACCTGTGGGCGTACCGCGAGCTGCTCTACTTCCTGGCCTGGCGCGACATCAAGGTTCGCTACAAGCAGACCGCGCTCGGTGTGATCTGGGTCGTCATCCAGCCGCTCTTCGCCATGCTCGTGTTCTCGGTGTTTTTCGGCCGCTTGGCCGGCATGCCCTCCGACGGCGTGCCCTACCCGGTGTTCGCGTTCTGCGCGCTGCTTCCTTGGCAGCTCTTCGCCCATGCCCTGACCGAATCGAGCGCGAGTCTCGTCACCAACCAGAACCTGATCACCAAGGTCTACTTTCCGCGCTTGATCATCCCGCTGGCCCCGGTGCTGGCGAGCCTGCTGGATTTCCTCATCGCGTTTGGACTCCTGCTCGGGATGCTGGCCTACTACCGGATCACGCCGACGCTGTGGGTGTGGACGCTGCCGCTCTTTCTCCTGCTGGCGATTGCGTTGGCCATCGGGGTCGGGCTCTGGCTCGCCGCGCTCAATGCCCGGTATCGGGACGTCCGCTACACCATCCCGTTTCTGACGCAGATTTGGCTGTTCGCCACGCCGATCGCGTACCCGTCGAGCCTGGTGCCCGAGCCGTGGCGGGCCTGGTATGGGCTCAATCCGATGGCCGGCGTGGTCGACGGCTTCCGGTGGGCGCTCCTGGGCACCGCCGATGCGCCCGGTGGGCTCATGGCGGTCTCGGCGGCTGTCACTCTGGTCATCCTCGTCTCCGGCGTCCACTACTTCCGCCGGACGGAGCGGACGTTCGCCGACACCATCTGACGCATGAGCGCCGTCATCCGCGCCGAGAGGCTGAGCAAGCAGTACAGGATCGGGGCATCGCGCACGCCCTACGAGACGCTACGGGAAAGCTTGACCCGCGCCCTCGCGGCTCCGTTTCGGCGGCGGTCGGAGGCCTCGGAGCGCGGGCCGGCGTCCGACTCCTTCTGGGCGCTGCGCGACGTGTCCTTCGAAGTGCGCCAGGGTGAGGCGCTCGGCGTGATCGGCCGGAACGGCGCCGGCAAGAGCACGCTGTTGAAGATCCTGTCGCGGATCACCGAGCCAACCACGGGGTCGGTGGTCCTGGACGGCCGGGTCGGCTCGCTCCTGGAGGTCGGCACCGGGTTCCACTCGGAGCTGACGGGACGCGAGAACGTCTTTCTGAACGGCGCCATCCTCGGGATGCGAAAAGCCGAGATCCGGCAGAAATTCGACGAGATCGTCAGCTTCGCCGAGGTCGAGCGCTTCCTGGACACGCCGGTCAAGCACTACTCCACCGGCATGTATCTGCGCCTGGCCTTCGCCGTCGCCGCCCATCTCGAGCCTGAGATCGTCCTGGTGGACGAGGTCCTGGCCGTGGGGGACGCGGCGTTTCAGAAGAAATGCCTGGGCAAGATGGGGGACATCACGGAGCAAGGGCGGACCGTCATCTTCGTGAGCCACAACATGGGTGCGGTCGCCAGCCTGTGCCAGACCGGGCTCGTCCTGGACGCGGGCCGGATCGGGTTTGTCGGACCCGTCACCGAGGCGGTCGAGCTATACCTCGGCCAGTTCTCCGGGGCCAACGAGCTGCCGCTGATGCTCCGCCACGACCGCGCGGGCACGGGCGAGGTCAAGCTGACCGGCTTTCGGCTCGAGAGCGAGACGGGCGAGCCGGTCGATTCCATTCGGAATGGGCACACGGCGCGGCTCGTTTTCGACTACGCCGCGCCCGCCGGCCGGCCGGCGCGTAACGTCGAGTTCCAGATCATCGTGCGGACGGAGTCGGGCGAGCTGTTGTTCCAGTTCGGCACGCGTCCCATCGCCCGGAATTTCGGCGAAATCCCGTCCACCGGGCGGTTCGTCTGCGAGCTGGAGCGATTTCCGCTGGTCCCCGGCCGCTATCGGCTCGACGCCCACCTGGCTGTGGACGGTCGGATGTCCGACTACGTGCTGTGGCTGGCTCCGCTCGTGGTAGTGGACGGGGACTACTACGGCTCGGGCTACCGCGTGTTCGAGAGGGAGAGCCGGTTCCTGCTGGACGGCCGCGTCCGGTGCGAGGCTGCCGGCGAGGCGCCCGAGCATGAAGGGCGTTGAAGCGCCGGGGTGGACCCTGCGCGAGTGACCGAGCGGCCAATCATCGTCAATCTCATGCCCCATGGCCCCGCCTACGAGTTTGCTCCGGGCGAGCGCCCCGACGTGGCGTGGCCGCGGCCCGACGGATCCTGGGTGGGGTTCTGGAGGCGGGAGTGGCCGGACCTGCTCGGCGCCAGCGTGCTCCGCGCCGGCGCCGCCTACGACTGGGAGGTGTGGCAGCCCGACCTCCGCGCCGATCACGAGTACGCGGCAACGCTCGAGACCGGCGTCGTCCACCGCCTCTTCCCGGCTGTCGAGCGCTTGTACCGCCGCGGGGTCCGGCGCTGGCCCGGGCTCTACAGCGAGTCGATCCGGCGCCGGCTGGGCACGCTACGCGAGCGTCGGAGCCTCCTGGTGCTGCACGGCTTCCGCGTCCCCTTCTACGGGACGCTATTGGGGACACTCGGGCCCGACCGGTCCTGGCCCATTCTGCTCGTCGGACACGGCATGTGCACAGTGCCGAGCACCGAGTTGTGGGGACTTCACTGGCCGCTGACCTACCTCGACCTGGCGCTCGAGCACGGGCGACTGAGGCGTGAGCTGACGCCGGTCGATGCGGTCACGGCGCAGTCCGCCTATGCCGCCCGAGAGGTGAGCAAGGTCTATCGTGGGCCCATTGAGCGGCTCACCATGGGCTGCGAATTCGACTTCTGGCGACCGGTCCCCGACAAAGACATCAGGCGCTCGCTGCGGGCGGCGCGGGGTATCGGCCCGTCGACCCTCGTCCTCTTCGCGTCGGGGAACTTCGTTCCGCTCAAGCAGTTCGATCGCCTGATCGAGGCCGTGGACCGGATCAGGGGACGCCCGGACGTCATGCTGGTGTTGGCCGGACACGGCGACCCCCGTCAGACCGCGGCGCTCGCCGCTCTGGTCGGACGGCTGCGACACCCGGCGCGGGTGCTGATCCACCCGTTCGTGGCCGACGAGCGACTCCGGGAGCTGTACTGGATCGCGGACGTGTACGTGTCCACCTCGGCGGCCGAGGGTTCCTCGGTGGCGGTCATGAAGGCGATGGCCAGCGGCCTGCCCGTCGTCACGACGCCGGTGGGCGAGACGTGGGAGCGGATGCGAGCCCATGGGGTCGGCGCGGTCATCCCCGTCCGCGACTACACCGGGTGGACGCGAGCCATCGAGGAGATCCTGGCTGGCGCCATGCCCCCCGCGCTGGAGCAGACGGCGGCCCAGGCGGCCTACGACTGGCCACACGTGGCGACGCGATGTGTTCGGCTCGTCGAGGGCCTCTTGGGTGTCGGGCGGGCCGGTGGCTGAGCCGGTGGGGCCCGCGGCGAGTTCGGCGGTCGCCAGGACCAGCCCGCGGGTGGCGATCGTCGTCCTTCACTTCGATCAGCGCGAAGCGCTGATCGCGTGTCTCGAGTCCTGCCGCCGGATCGCGTACAGGGACTACGAGGTGATCGTCGTCGAGAACGGCTCGCCGGCGGAGCCGTCCGGGTTGCTCGCGACCGGATTCGGCGCCGACGTGCGGGTGCTCAGGAGCCCGGTCAACCTCGGATACGCCAAGGGCAACAACCTCGGTATCCGGGAGGCCTGTCGGCGGGGAGCGGACTACGTCCTGCTCCTCAACGATGACGCCGTGGTGACGCCGGAGTTCCTCGGTGTCCTGGTCGACGTCGGCGAGCGGGCCGAAGACATCGGCGCGCTGGGGCCGGTGGTCGTCCACGCCGACGATCCGACGCGAATCGCGTTCGCCGGCGCCCGGTTCGATGGCGGCCTCGGGGACATCCGGACCTTCGAGGACGAGGCGCGGGCGCTTCACGACCGGGCGACGCTGGACTCGGACTACGTGACGGGCTGCTGTCTGCTCATGCGGCGGGCCGCGCTCGAGCGGGTCGGGCTCCTGGACGAGGGTTTTTTCCTCTACTGGGAGGACACCGACTGGGGCCTGCGCGTCAAGGCGAGCGGCCTGCGTAACGTGGTGGTGTGCGGCGGGCGAGTCGGCCACCGCGTCTCGGCGACGGCTGGCGGCCTGGGCTCGCCTCTGCGCGTGTACCACAGGACGCGGAGCCACCTGCGGTTCGCCCGGCGGCACGCGCCCGACGCGCTCGCGAGGCTCCATCGCCGCTTCGCGCGCGACGTGGCGTGGCTCGCGCTCAAGTCGACGGGACCGGATCGCGTGCGCGCCGCGCGGGCGATCCTGGCCGCACTCCGTGACTACCACCTGGGCCGCACCGGCGCCGGCCCGGCCTGGATATGGCGGGCTCGACGGTTGAGCCGCCTGAACACTCACAGGAGAACTCCGCAGTGAGAGCTCTTTCAAAGGCCGCGGCAGGCCTCAGGTACTTCCTGCAGGTTCTCGTCCGACGCGACGACCGATCGAGGTACGTGCTGGCCGAAGCGCTCGCCCGGCAAGTCTATCCGCGGTACAAGTTCAGCGAATTTGGCCGGCTCATCGACTACGACGCCGACTTCATCGAATACTACAAACGGTACTGCGGCACGGTGAATTATCATTCTCTCGATCGCAAATACACGCTGGATCAGCTCATGAAGCTGGTCTTGGCCGTCGCTGGCGATACGGTGGAATGCGGGGCATTCAGGGGGGCGTCATCCTACTTGATTTGCCGGCGGATCGCGGGGTCCCAGAAGACTCACCACGTCTTCGACTCGTTTGAGGGGCTGTCGAAGCCCGGGCCGGAAGACGGCTCCCACTGGCACGCCGGTGCGATGGCGAGCGATGAAGCGATGATCAGGGAGACCCTGCGAGGCTTCGATTACGTGGTGTACCACAAAGGCTGGATCCCCGAGAAGTTCCAGGAGGTAAAGGATCGGCGATTCTCCTTCGTCCACATCGATGTCGACCTCTACCAGCCCACCCTCGATTCGCTGGCCTTTTTCTACCCTCGCACGACCTCGGGCGGGATCATCCTGTCCGACGACTACGCGTTCATCACCTGTCCAGGACAAAAGAAAGCGATGGACTCGTTCTTTTCGGATAAGCCCGAAGAGATCGTGGCGTTGCCGACTGGACAAGGGTTCGTCATCAAGAAATAACCATCGAGGGATGCGATTCTCACGCCGGCCAGGGACGAAAGCGTGGCACGGGCCCTCGGGACGGGTACGACGACCAAGGAGCTCTACGAGCGGTACTGGCAGGAGCGGCGACGTGGCGTCAGCGACGCCGGCCTCGGACCGGACGAGATCCTCGAGGGTGTGGAGAGCGCGCTCGACAGGGCCGAGCGGCTCGTCGACGTCGGCTGTGGGGTCGGCAACCTGATCGGCGTCGCGCGCGGCCGGTGTCAGACCGTCCACGGCTGCGACGTCTCGGAGGTCGCGGTGGTCGAGGCCTGCGGCCGTGGTGTGATCGGGGTGTGTGCGGACCTGAACACGGGGGCCTTGCCCTACCGGAGTGGAGCGTTCGACCGGGCCACGTGCCTCGAGGTGATCGAGCACGTCGTCGATCCTTTGCAGCTGCTCAGGGAGCTCCACCGCGTCCTGCGACCGGCTGGGCGGCTGATCCTGACGACGCCGAACATCCGGTATTTTCGGAACGTCGCCCGGCTGGTGTGGCGAGGAGAGTTCCCCCACACGACCACCGACACCTTCGTGTGGGGCGGGGGGCATCTCCACTATTTCACGCGGCGCGACCTCGCCGGGCTGCTGGTCAGCGCGGGATTCGAGCCCCCGCGGTTCCTGATCAACGCGCGGCAGTTCGAGCGTTCCTGGAAGCGGCGCGTCCTCGCCCGCCTCATCGGCTCGGAGCGGTTCGGCGAGTGGATGTGCGGGGGGATCCTCGCTGTCGCGAGGAAGTCGTGAGGGGCGGGGCCGCGCCGACGCTCAGCGACATTCGACACGCCCACCGGGAGAGGCACGGCTACGAGCGTTACCTGGTCGTGAACCGCTTCCTCTTCCGGCCGGTGGGCTTCGTGCTGACGTGGGTCGCCGTGCACGTGGGACTCACGTCGGAGGCGGTGTCCTGGCTCTCTGGAATGGTCGGGCTCATCGGCTGCGCTGCCCTGGTGAGTGGCGTCAAGGCCCTCCAGCCAGCCGGGCTCGCGGTGCTCTTCCTGTTCAACCTCCTCGACTGCGTCGATGGGGACCTCGCCCGGACGCTGAAGACCAGGAACCCGTACGGGGCCTTTCTCGATTCCGTGTGCGGCGGAATCATCGATCTGGGGTTCTGGGCCGTCGTCGCCATTCTGGGGTTCCGTCATCCGGAGCTTTTCCGCTACCCGGATGGCTTCGGTCAGGGCGCCCTCTTCTGGCTCGGCGTCGGTGGCGGCACCTGCTTCCTCGCGGTGACGCTGGGCTACCTGGAGCGGACGTACGTCGAGTTGCTGGTCGAGGCGTGGGAACGGCTCCACCCCGGGCGCCCCGGCGCCGGGGCGTCGGGTGGCGAGGAAGCAGGGCCGATCCTGGTGGCGCGCCACCTGTTGCGGAATCTGCGCGTGCGCGAGACCCACTACGTCCTCCTGCTGATCGCCTGGTGGATCCACGCCATCGACGTCCTGCTCGCCGCGTACCTGGTCTTCTACGCGCTCCACGCATTCTTGGTGCTCGTCCTTTATGCGCGCCGGGGGCGAGCGATCAAGGCGGCCTGGCTCGGCGGCGGAGAGCGATGAACGTCTGCTTCGTGTCGCTCGTCACCGTGCGGCACGGAGTCAAGGGCGGGATGGAGGTCCACGGCCAGCTCCTGAACGAGGGGTTGGTCCGACTGGGCCACGGCGTCACCGTCGTCGCGTCGCGGCATCCAGCGGGTGTCGAGGCAGAGACGCGCGACGGAGTCCGGCTCCGCTACGCCCGAGCGGGGCAGTTCGGCTCTCAGCGTGGCGCCTGGGCGGAGGAGTGCACGCGGCTCGTGATGGCGCTCCACCGCGAGGCCCCGATCGACGTGCTCTGCTGCCAGCAAGCCGTGGCGCCGCCAAGCCTGCTGCGCTTCGCGCGGCAGCATCGGGTGCCCATCGTCGTCATCATGGAGGGGCACGAGGGGCTCGCGCTCATCTCCGAGCTTCGCCAGGCGTGGAGTCACAAGAACGGGCTCGGGATCCTGCCGCGGCGCGCCGCCGCGTTCCTCTATCACCACGCCCAGTGGGAGCGTCCCCTCCTGCGCGCCGCCGACCGGATCATCGCCGTCAGCGACGAAATCGCCCGATCGCTGAGGCGCTGGTTCGGCGTCTCGCATGAGCGGATCGAGGTCGTCTACAACGGCGTCGACACCCAGCGCTTCCGGCCCGACCCGGATCGCGGCGCGGCGATGCGGAAGGTGCTTGGCCTCCAAGACGACGAAGTGATGGCCCTGTTCCTGAGCCACGTCACACGGCAGAAGGGGCTCCACGTGCTCCTGCGCGCGCTGCCCCGGATCAGAGAAACCTGGCCCCGGGTCCGAGTGGTCGTTGCCGGCGTTGGTGATTATCTCGCCGACGGCCAGGCGCTCGCGGAACGCCTCGGGGTGAGTCCGCACGTGGCCTTCCTGGGCGAGGTGCCCCACGCGCGAGCGTCAGAGTACCTGGCCGCCTCGGACATCTTCGTCCTCCCCACGCTGCGGTACGAAGGGTTGCCGTTCGCGCTGCTCGAGGGCATGGCCTCGGAGAAGCCCGTGCTCGTGTCCCGCGTCGGCGGGGTCACGTCGGTGGTGCGCGACGGTGTCAACGGAGTGCTCGTGCGCGCCGGCGATGCCGAGGCGCTGGCCGAGGGCTTCATGCGCCTGCTCGCCGATCGAGACCTTGCCCGGCGACTCGCGCGCGCCGCCCGCGACACGGTGCTGCGCGCCTTCAGCGCCGAGCACATGGTGCGCGGCACCGCCGAGGTATTCGAGCGCGTGGTCAAAGCCCGGCGTGCGCCATGACCGCGCAGAACGCGCCGCCGGTCTCGATCTTCATCCCCGCGTACAACGATGCCGAGGTCCTGGCGGCCTGTCTCACGTCACTGGAGGCGCTCGACTACCCGCGCGGGCAGGTCGAGATCGTCGTCTGGGACAACGCCTCCCGGGACGACACCGGGCGGCGCGTGGCCGAGGCGTTCGGCCGCATGCGCGGCCAGGGATGGCAGAGCCTCCGCCTGCGCCGCAGCCCGCGCAACGAGGGGAGCTACGTACCCTACAACCTGGCCGAGCCCGATCTCGCTGACGAGAGCGCCTACATCCTGGGTCTCGACGCCGACGTCGAGATCGCACCCGATGTGCTCACCCGGCTGGTGGCCGTGGCGGAAGAGCACAGGGTCGGCGTCGTCGGCGCGCGTTCGGTCTACTTCGATCGACCGGACCACACCGCGCACGGCGCCGGCTTCGTGGCGCGCTGGAGCGCCCGCTACGGCGAGGCCGATCCCGCCGAGCCGATCGACTGCGACTACGTGATCGGCTGCTGCTGGCTCCTCGCCCGCCGCGCCTTCCGCGAGGTGGGTGGATTCGATCCCCGCTTCTTCATCAACCACTGGGAGGTGGATTACTGCTTGCGCCTCAAGCAGCGCGGCTGGCGGATCCGTTACGAACCACGCGCGGTGGCGCGGCACAAGATCGCGCCGGGGGGAACCCGATCTCCCGAGCGCCTCTACTACCTTTATCGTAACAAGCTGCTGGTGATCCGGACCAGCGGCTACTTCCATAGTCCGGCACTCGCCGCCTTCGCGGCCACCGCCGGCGCCGCGGCCCGGATCGCGGCCCACGCCGTGGTGACGTGCTCGCCACGCGAGACCGCGGCCTCGCTCAAGGGGCTGTGGGACGGACTACGGGGCCGCACCGGCGCGCTGGGCCAGGCGCGGCCGTGACGCCGCCGATCCGCGTCCTGCACGTGGCCGAGAGCGCCGGCTGGGCCGGCGGTGAGGCCTACCTCGTGCGTCTGGCGACTGCCCTCGACCGGCGGCGCTTTACGATGGCCGTCGTCGTGCCGGAGACCGGCCCCCTGACGGAGCGGCTCGCCGCCCTCGGTGTTCCCACCTTCGTCGTCCCGCTGAACGCTCGCCTGCTGAGCCCGCGCGCCTTGTGGACGCTGACCCACGTGCTCCGCCAAGAGCGGCCGACGATCGTGCAATCCCACGGCGCCCGGACCAACGTCTACACCAAGCTCGCGGCCCGCCTGGTCGGGGTGCCGGTGGTGCTGGCGACCGTCCATAACTCGCTCTTCGACTACGAGATCGGCGCCCTCCGCCGGCGGCTCTACGTCGCCGCCGAACGGCTCACAGCCCCGCTCGCCCATCGCGTGGTGGCGGTCTCGCAGGCGGTGGGGCGGGACCTGGTCACGCGCTACCGGCTCCCAGCCGAGCAGGTCGTCGTCATCCAGAACGGAATCGACCCCGGGGGGTTCGTCCCGAAGCGCGGCCCGGCGGCCGCGCGCGCGGAGCTGGGGCTCGGGCCCGCATCGCGGCTCGTCGCGCTCGTTGGTCGCCTCACGCGGCAGAAGGGCCCCGATCTGTTGGTGGCCGCGCTCCCTCCTCTCGTGACCGCGTGGCCCGATCTCCGCTGCCTCTTCATCGGGGAAGGCGAGCTGGGGCCGGAGCTCCGTCTCCAGGCCGCGGCGCTCGGCGTGGCCTCCCACTGCGTGTTCCTCGGCCCCCGCACGGACGTGGCGGACCTCGTCGCGATCTCGGACATCGTGGCGCTGCCATCGCGCTCCGAGGGGCTGCCCTTCGCGCTACTGGAGGCGATGGTGTTGGCGAGACCCGTGGTCGCCACGCGGGTCGGCGGCAATCCCGAAGTCGTCGAGGACGGGCGAACCGGCCTCCTGGTTCCGCCCGAGGATCCGGGCGCCCTGACTCGGGCCGTCCGATTCCTCCTCGATCATCCGACCGAGGCGGAGGCGATGGGACGACGGGGGCAGGAGCGTGTGCTCCGAGACTTCTCGGTGGACCGGAGCATCGGAGCGCTGCAGGAGCTGTACTGGTCGGCAGCGTCGCGTCTGGCTCTCGACGGCGCCTCGGGCCGAGGTCGCCCTGCGGCTCGCTCTTCCTGACCGGTGCGCGTCGAGCACCGCTCCCCCCTGCAGGCGGGGCGGCCGCATCGGGACCACGATCCACTAGGCACCGGCGCGCGTTTTCCCGCATACTGCTGGAAGGACGTCCGTATGGATCTTCATCCCGGCTACGTTCAGTTGCTCCCGCAGGCCGAGGCGTGGGGCAGGAGCACCAGACCTCGGCCCGGAGTCGGGACCGGACATCTGGCGTGAGTCGGCACCTCGGCGTGCTGACGCTCCGCCTTCGGGCGCGCATCCGGGGCGTCGATGAGCGGCCACCGGCGGATCCCACCAACACGCAGTTCCTGCTGCATCTGTCCGGCTACCGCTGGGCCGCCGAAATCTTTGGCCCGCTCCGCGCGCGGCGGGTGCTCGACGTAGCCTCCGGCGAGGGTTACGGCAGCGGGCTCCTGGCGGCGTCCGGGGCGACGGTGGTCGGAGTCGATCTTGATGCGGCCGTGCTGAGTCGGGCGCGGCCCGCGTACCCGGCGGCGCGCTTTCTCCGCATGGACGCCGTGCGGCTGGCCTTCCGGGACGAGAGCTTCGATCTGACGGTCTCGCAAGACACGCTCGAGCACATCCAGGACGATACGGGGTTCGTCGCCGACCTCGAGCGAGTGCTGACGCGCGACGGCGTTCTCGTGCTCTTCACGCCCCATGCCCCGGTACACACGCTCGCTCCGGCGAACCCCTATCACGTCCGCGAGTACAGTGCCGAGTCGCTCCGGGCCCTGCTCCGCCCACGGTTCGGCTCTGTCCGTCTCTTCGGCCGACGTCCGGCCGCCAGGATGCGCGGGGCGGAAACCGGGTTGAACGCGGTGCGGCGGTGGGATCCGCTCGGCCTCCGGCGGTTGTTGGTCCCCCCGGGCGTCCGCCATCGGCTCGGCAGCTGGATCCTGCGCCGCCGGGGCGGCGCCGGCCTGGAGACGCTGTCGACCACCGACGTCGAGTACTTCGAAGGCGTCGCGGACAGCGGCACACTCATCGCCGTGTGTCGCAAGGGTCCGGCCGGCTAGCGTCGATGTGCGGCATCGCCGGCTACGTCGGAGTCGCGCCCCGCGAGCTGCTTCCCTCGATGCTGCGCGTGCTCAAGCACCGCGGGCCCGACGACGAGGGGCTCCACGTCGAGCCGGAGGTCGGCCTGGGATCCACCCGCCTGGCCATCATCGATCTCGACACCGGGCACCAGCCCATCGCCAACGCCGACGAGTCGGCGTGGGTCGTCTTCAACGGCGAGATCTACAACTTCCGCGATCTGCGGGCGACGCTCCAGGGGCGGGGGCGGGCCTTCCGGACGCGCAGCGACACCGAGGTCGTTCTCCAGGCGTACGAGGCGTTTGGCGACGCGTGCGTCGAGCGGCTGCGCGGCATGTTCGCCTTCGCTCTCTGGGACCGGCAACGGCGGCGCCTGCTGCTGGGTCGGGACCGTCTGGGCAAGAAGCCGCTCTACTACTGGCACCGCCACGGGCTGTTCCTCTTCGCCTCTGAGCTGAAGGCGCTGCTCTGTCATCCGGCCGTCGCACGCACGGTCGACTGGGACGCCCTCCATCACTACCTGGCGTTCGGCTATACGCCGTCCACGCGCTCGATCTTCGCCGAGATCGCCAAGCTGCCGCCGGGTCACACCGCCGTGCTCGCCGATGGCCGATTGGCGCTGACGCGATACTGGGCGCTCCCCGCCGGGAATGCGGCGACGGCCGCGCGCATCGCGCCCGCAGAGGCCCCGAGACTCGTGCGCCACGAGCTGCGCGAGGCGGTGCGCCTGCGGCTCGAGAGCGACGTCCCGCTGGGGGTGTTTCTCTCCGGCGGCATCGATTCGAGCGCGGTGGTGGCCAGCATGCGCGAGGTCACCGGCCAGCGGATCAGCACCTTCACCGTCGGGTTCGGTGGGAGCGCGGCCTCGTACGATGAGCTGCCCTACGCGCGGATGGTGGCCCGACGGTTCGAGACGGATCATCACGAGGAGATCCTCGAGCCCGTCGTCGCCGACCTGTTGCCGACCATCGCCTACCACTTCGACGAGCCGTTCGCCGACTCGTCGGCGATCCCCACGTTCGTCGTCGCGCAGGCGACGGGCCGGCACGTCAAGGTGGTGCTCTCGGGCATCGGGGGCGACGAGACGTTCGCCGGCTACCCGCGCTATCTCGGGCTCCGCTTCTCCGAGCTCTATGCGGCGCTGCCCCGGCCGCTCCGAATGGTGCCGGCCGCCGCCGCCCGGCGCCTCGTGCGCGAGTCCGAGGCCAGCCGGAGCTGGGGGAACTGGATCCGGCGGTTTCTCGACGCCGCCGATCAGCCGTTACCCGACCGCTATCTCGGCTGGACGCGGTTCTTCTCCGACCGGGACCTCGAGCGCCTGGCGACGCCGGCGCTCCGCTGTCGCTGGAGGGAAAGCGTCGACGACGCCCAGCGCAGAGCCTTCGGCGGGCTCGGTCACGATGACCCGGTCGACGGCGCCTTCCGCATCGACCTCAGCACCTATTTGCCCGACGACCTGCTCGTCATGGCCGACCGGATGAGCATGGCCCACTCGCTGGAGTTGCGCGCGCCGTTCTGCGACCACCACGTGATCGAGCTGAGCCATCGCCTCGCGCCGGCGGCCAAGCTGCCGAGGCTCCGCCTGAAGGGCTTGCTCAAGGCCGCGTTCGCCGACGTCCTGCCCCGCGAGATCCTCGCTCGACGCAAGCAGGGTTTCATGATCCCGCTGGCGCGCTGGCTGCGCACCGATCTGAGGCCGCTCGTGGACGATCTCCTGTCGCCCGATCGCGTGCGCGCGCGCGGTCTCTTCGACGTCGCCACGGTCGAGGGGCTCAAACGGGAGCACCTGGCGCGCACGCAGAGCCACGCCGACCGGCTCTGGACGCTCATGATGGCCGAGCTGTGGATGCGGCAGTACCTGGACGCGACCGGGCTCTGGAGCGCGCGCGAGTGAGGATCCTGATCGTGGCCGACGTCTCGCCCATCGTCGTGCTCGGCGGCGCCGAGCGCGTCGTGTGGGAGCAAGCCTCCCGGCTGGTGGCGGCCGGGCACCGGGTCCGCGTGGTCAGCCGCGCGCCGGAGAATGTCGGACCGGGCGGGGTCGTCCATCGTGACGTTCCCGTCCGGCACTTTGCCGTCGACCGCCGCACGCTCCGGAGCTTCATTCGAACGTCGATTCTCGAGGCACGGCGGGCCGTCGTCGACGAGGTCGATGCGCACGGCGCCGACGTGCTGCATCTCCACCAGCCACTCGCCGCCTTCGGAGCGCTGACTTCACCAGCAGGCCGGCGGCTGCCGAGCCTCTACACGTTTCACTCCCCGGCGCCGCTCGAGTACCAGACCCGTCGGGGGACGACGGGTCGACATCGCGGGGGTCTCGTCGGGCACGCCGGCGCGGCGCTGCTCTGGCTCGTCGAGCGCGCGAGCCTGGCCCGCGTGACGCGGATTCACGTGCTCAGCGACTTTTCGGCGGGCCTCATCCGGAAGCTCTATCGGGTCCCGAGCCGCCGGATCGTGAAAATCCCGGCCGGCGTGGATCTCGATCGTTTCCACCCACCCCGGGACCGGATGGCGCTGCGTCACGAGGTGGGGTTGCCGGTCGGTCGGCCGCTGCTTTTCACGCTCCGGAACCTGGAGCCGCGGATGGGGCTCGACAACCTCATGCGGGCGATCGACCTGCTCCGCCGCCGCGTCCCGGACGTCCTCCTGTTGATCGGCGGCGCCGGCTCACTGCGTCGGGAACTGGAGGCCGGGGCAGCCGCGCTCCATCTCGCGGAGCACGTGCGGTTCCTGGGCTTTGTTCCCGATGGGGACCTGCCGCGCTACTACGGGGCGGCCGACGCCTTCGTTCTCCCGACGCGGGCGCTCGAGGGGTTCGGTCTGGTCACGGTCGAGGCGCTCGCCTGCGGCACGCCCGTGCTCGGCACCCCGGTCGGCGCGACGCCGGAGATTCTGGCGCCTCTGGACCCGGCGCTCCTCTTCCGGGACGCGTCGGCGGAGGCGATGGCGCAGGGTCTCGAGTGGTTCCTCGCCTCGCTGGCGCGCGATCCGACCGGCACCCGGCGGCTGCGCGACGCCAGCCGCCGGCACGTCGAAACGCGGTACAACTGGGAGCGCTCGATCGGCGCCCTCGAGGCGACCCTGCGGGAGCTCGTCGAGCGGCAGGAGGCCGCCGGCACCCCGCGGCGCTGTCCGGTCTGCGGGGCGCCCACGAGGCGGGCTCGCGTCTACCACCGTCAGGCGTACGAGGTCTGCTCGAGCTGTCACACGGCGGTGAGGCTCACGTTGCCGAGCGCCGCCGAGCTTCGCGCCTGCTACGAGCTCGAGTACCCCGTCCGCTTCCCTCCCGGTCGGATCGCTCCCCCACGCGTCGAGCTGTTC
This sequence comes from Candidatus Rokuibacteriota bacterium, assembly GCA_003220315.1. Lineage (GTDB taxonomy): Bacteria > Methylomirabilota > Methylomirabilia > Rokubacteriales > CSP1-6 > 20CM-2-70-11. Next base: position 13,863 of record QHSA01000105.1, on the reverse strand, counting down.
ACGGCGCTCCTCGCCCGTTTGGGGCCCGCCGGCGGCGGGCGCCGGCTGCTCGACCTGGGTTGCGGCGGGGGGCAGCTCTTGGTGAGGGCCGCGAAGCTCGGCTGGCGTAGCGTGGGCAGCGACGTCGCTCACGAGGCCTGTGCCGTCGCCCGCAAGGCGTCCGGGGGTCCAGTGATCCAGGCAGACAGCGCCGAGATCCCGCTGCGCGGGCGGTGCGTGGCGACCGTGACACTGATCAACGTCCTCGATCACGTCCGCGATCCGGCGCGCGTGCTGGCCGAGGCGCACCGGGTGCTGACCGACGGTGGCGCGCTGGTGATCCGTGTTCCGAATGGCGCGTTTCAGCGGCCGAGCCTGCGCCTTTTGGGCTGGGCCGGTCCGCTGGCGCGCCGCACGGGCCTCGACGTTTGCCCCGTCCTCCACGTCTTTTCGTTCACCCCGCGCGGGCTCCGCCGTCTCGTCGCGGGCGCGGGCTTTCGAGTGCTCGAGATGCGCAACTCGCCGCTGACGGCCGAGGGCCTTGCGGGGTCGGGCGCCGAGCCCGGGGAGCCTCCCGGGTGGCTCCGCGGGCTCCTCGCCGCTGGCGCCCGCGTCGTCGCGACGCTCTCGCGTCGCCGATGGCTCCTGGCACCCTCGATCGAGCTGTACGCGTGCAGGGCGGGGGGTGACGCGCGCCCGTGATCCGCGTCCTCCACGTGATCACGCGCCTCACCGTCGGGGGCTCCCCGGAGAACACCGTCGCAACCGTCGTCGCGCTCGCGCGCGCGGGCTACGCGTGCACGCTGGCCGTCTCCTTCCGCGAGTCCGTCGAGGCGGTCCTCGAGGACGCTCGACGGCGCGGGTGCCGGCTCGTCGATGTGCCGTCGCTCGGCCGCGAGGTGGTGCTGGCCTCCGATGTCGCGGCGGTCTACAGGCTCCTCCGCCTCATCGGCGCGGACCGGCCCCACATCGTCCACACCCACACCTCGAAAGCCGGCTTCGTCGGGCGCCTCGCGGCGCGGATCGCGCGCGTGCCCGCCGTCATCCACCAGCCGCACGGCCACGTCTTCTACGGGTACTTTGGTCCGCGGCGCACCGCCGTCTATACGGCGCTCGAGCGGCGGGCAGCCGCGTGGTGCGACCGGATCATCACGCTCACCGAGCGTGGCACGGACGAGCACCTGGCGCGTGGGATCGGAAGCCCGGCGCAGTATGTGACGGTGCCGAGCGGCGTGCCGACGGCGCGGCTCCGCGCGACGGCGCCGTCGCGGCCGGTGGCGCGCGCGCGTCTTGGGGTGGAGGCCGAGGCGTATCTCGTCGTCGGGTTCGGACGCCTGGTGCCGATCAAGGGGTTCGACCTCCTCGTCGAGGCGCTGCCACGCCTCCGCGCCGGCGTGCCGACCGCGCGCGTGCTGCTTGTCGGTGATGGGCCCGAGCGCGCAGCGCTCGAACGGCGCGCCGAAGTCCTCGGCGTCGCGGACCGACTGCACGTGACCGGCATCGTCACGGACGTCGTGACGCCCCTGGCGGCGGCGGATGTCGTCGCCGCCCCGTCGCGCAACGAAGGGATGGGACGGGCCCTCGTCGAGGCGATGGCGCTCGGGATTCCCGTTGTCGGCGCCTCGGTGGGCGGGATCCCAGCCGTCGTGGTGGACGGCGAGTGCGGGCGGCTCGTGCCGCCGGAGGACCCCGAGGCGCTCGCCCGGGCGCTCGTGGAGCTCGGGCGCGACGAGCCGTTCCGGGAGAAGCTCGGGGAGGCGGCGATCGGCCGCGCCGAGGCGTTCTCGACGGCGGTGGCCGAGGCCAAGATGCGCGCCGTGTACGAGGCGCTCGTGCGGGAGAAGCGGATATTGTAGCGAGGCCGGCTCCCGCCGTGGGTGGCCTGCCGCCGGAGCGGCGCGGCGCTGTTGGAGCGGGGACCGTGAGCCCGGCGCCTGCGAAGGTGGACCTACGACAGGCGCGTGTGGTCGCGATCCTGGTGTCACTCCTCTGCGGTGTTTCAACGGCGGGCGCCGCGGAGCTCGAGCGGCTGCCGGCGGTGCTCCACGTGCACTCCACACTCTCGACGGGCGACTTCTCCCTCGACGAGCTGGCCGCGCTGGCGGAGACGAGCGGCGTCGGTGCGCTGCTGCTCAGTGAAAACTATCTCCTCCGCGTCGAGTACGGGCCGCCGCCGTTCCGCGCCCTCACGCGCGTGGCGCGCGAGGAACGCTCCATCCTCGACGGCGGGGTCGGGCGCTTCCTCGACACGGTCGCCGAGGCGCGGCGGCGCAACCCGCGCGTGCTCCTCATCGCCGGGGTGGAGGTGGTGCCACACTACTACTGGACGGGCTCGCCGCTCGCGCTCGAGATGACGGCGCACAACACCCAGAAGAACCTGCTCGTCTTCGGCCTCGCCAGGGAGGCGCTCGAGGCGCTTCCGGTGACCGGGAATATGGCCGCCGGGGGGTTCGCCTGGACCGTCGCGCTCGACCTCGTCCCTGGCCTCCTCCTCATCCCGGGCGCCCTCCTGCTCGTCGCCAAGCGGCGGGCGGTCCAGCGGGTCGGCCACGCCGTCGTCCTCGTCCGCCGCCGGCGCTGGCTCCCGGGCGGGTTCCTCTGCGCGGTGGGCGCACTCGCGCTCGCGCGCGCGTGGCCCTTCACGGTCGATCCCTATCCGCCTTACAGCGACCTCGGCCTCGCGCCGCACCAGGCGCTCATCGACTATATCGACCGACTCGGCGGTGTGACCGTGTGGTCGCTGCCGGAGGCGCGCGACAGCGGCGAGCAGTGGCTCGGCCCCATCCGCGTCGCGTGGCAGACGGATCCATATCCCGACGACCTGCTGCGCACCTTTCGTTACACGGCGTTCGGGGCCGTGTACGAGGACACGACGCGCTTCGACCTCGGGGGCGGGGGCTGGGACCAACTCCTCCGCCAGTACGCGGCCGGCGAGCGAAGCCGCCCAGCGTGGGCGATGGGTGAGTCGGGGTTCCACGGCGTCACGGAGGGCAAGAGGATCGGGCCCGTGCAGACCGTCTTCCTCGTGTCCGAGCGAACGGAGCGCGCCGCGCTCGACGCCCTGAAGCGCGGGCGTATGTACGCGCTCTCCCGCGGCGAGGATCCGGGGCTCGCCCTCGCGGAGTTCAGCGTGACCGACGGCGTGCGCAACGCGATCTCGGGCGAGACGCTCAGCACGCGCGAGGGCTCACTGCTCGAGGTCCGCCTGGGCATCGACGCCGTGGACGGCGCGGCGCGCCCGGTGCGCGTCACGCTCATCAGGAACGGGACGCTCGCCGGCGCCTGGACCGCCACGACACCCTTCCGCGTCGTCCATCGCGAGGTCTACGACGGCGGGCCCGCGTTCTACCGGCTCGACGCCCGCGGTCCAGGGCGCCTGCTGTCCAACCCGATCTTCCTCAAGCGGCCATGAAGGTCGCGATCCACCAGCCGCACTACCTGCCGTGGCTCGGGTACTTCGCCAAGTGGGCCGCCGCCGACCGCTTCATCTTCCTCGACACGGTCCAGTACGAGAAGAACGGCTGGCAGAACCGGAACCGCATCAAGACGGCGGGCGGCCCGCGCTGGCTGACCGTGCCGGTCCACGCGCACCTCGGCACACCGATCCGCGACGTCACGATCGACACGACGCAGCAGTGGCGCGAGCGCCACCGCCGCGTGATCGAGCAGGCGTACGCGAAGGCGCCGCACCTCGAGCGGTACCGCGACGCGCTCGTCGCCTTCTACCGTCAGGACTGGGACCGGCTGGCTCCGCTGGCGGTGGCGAGCAGCCGATGGCTGGCGGAGGCGCTCGGTGTGGTGACGCCGGTGGTCCTCGCCTCCGAGCTCGGGGTCGAGGAGAGGGGCCCGGCGGATGACGCGACGGCGCGGCTGGTCGCCTTCTGCCGGGCGGTGGGCGCGGACACGTATCTCGCAGGGCAGGACGGCGCGCGGTACATGGACACGGGCCGGTTCGCGGCGGCCGGGATCACCGTGCAGGCACAGCGTTACGAGCACCCGGTCTACGCCCAGCTCAATGGGGAATTCGCTCCGTTTCTCTCGGCGCTTGACTTACTATTGATGCACGGAGATGAGGCCCTCCCGATCCTCTGTGGAGGAAGCACGTGGTCGTGCCTCTCGCCTTGAGAATCGCTGAGTGAACATCCTCGCCATCGGCGCCCATCCCGACGACATCGAGTACGGCTGCGGGGGCATGCTCGCCAAGTACGTGCGCCGCGGGCACGTGGTCTTCATGTTCGTCGCCTCGGACGGCGCGCTCGGAGGCGACGGGGAGGTCCGGCGGCAGGAACAGAAGGACTCGGCGCGCATTCTGGGCGTGCGCGAGGTGTTCTGGGGCGGCTACCCCGACACGGAAGTGCCGCTCTCGCGCGACCTCATCGTCCGCCTCGAGGCCGTGATCCGGGAGGTGCAGCCGCGGATGATCTTCGTCAACTCGCCGGAGGACACCCACCAGGATCACCGCCACCTGGCCCAGGGCGCGATGTCGGCGACGCGGTATGTGCCGAACTTCCTCTTCTTCGAGGTGCCGACGACGGTCAACTTCGCGCCGAACTGCTACACCGACGTCGCGGATGTGCTCGACCTGAAGCTCGCGAGCCTCGAGGCGCACCGATCGCAGGTATCGAAGACCAACATCGAGGACCTGACAATCCTCGAGCTGGCGCGGTCGTGCGCCAACTTCCGCGGCATTCAGGCGCGGGTCAAGTACGCCGAGGCGTTCCAGTCGGTCCGACTGCTCCTGAATCTTTGAAGGGTGCTCACGCTGGAATGAGAAGCGGCTTGCGGGATGCAGCCGGGTCGCACCTTGTCTCAGGCCACCCACGGAATATTCCGGCCCCACGGCCCCCGCTACAATGATCCCGCACTCGAGGCCCACGGTGAGCGCGGAGGACGCCGAGTCCGTGGCGCGTGTCGTGCGCTCCGGCCATCTGGCCCAGGGTGCCGAGGTCGAGGGATTCGAGCGTGAGCTCGCGGCGCGGCTCGATGTCACGGCCGTCGCCGTCGTGAGCTCGGGCAGCGCGGCGCTGGAGCTGGCGCTTCGCGCGCTCGACGTCGGACCCGACGCCGAGGTTGTCGTTCCCACCTACGCCTGCGACGCGCTCCATCACGCTGTCACCCGCTGCGGTGCCACGCCAGTCCTCGCCGACGCCGACCCCGAGACGCTCGGACCGTCCCCCAAGGACGTGACGCGCCGGCTCACGCGCCGGGCGCGCGCCGTCGTCATCGTCCATCCCTTCGGCCTCGCCCTGGACCTCGACCCGTTCCTCGCGCTCGGCGTGCCCGTCGTGGAGGACTGTGCCCAGGCGATCGGCGCCCGCGTCGCTGGGCGCCCGGTCGGATCACGCGGTGCCCTGGCCGCCTGCTCCTTCTACGCGACCAAGCTCCTGACGACGGGGGAGGGCGGTGCCGTCGCCGGCGCGGCTCCGCGTGTCGCCCGCGTCCGGGACGCACGAGACTATGACGAGCGTGAGGACCTGGTGCCGCGGTTCAACTTCAAGCTGACGGACGTCCAGGCCGCGCTCGGCCGGAGCCAGCTCGGCCGCCTGGACACCTTCATCGCCCGCCGGCGGGCGATCGCCGCCCGCTACCGCGCGCGCCTGGCGTCCCTTGCCGGCTGTCGCCCCCCGGGCGACGCGGGCGAGCGTCACGTGTTCCACCGGTTCGTCGTAACGCTCGAGCGGCCGGTCGGTCCGCTTCTCGAGCGCCTCGCGCGAGGGGGCATCGCGGTGCGACGTCCCGTCTTCCGACCGATCCACCGCGCCCTCGGTCTTGGCGGCTATCCCGAGGCCGATCGGCTGTGGACGCACTGTCTCTCGCTCCCGTGCTACCCGTCGCTCACCGACGCCGAGGTGGACGCGGTCGGTGCAGCGCTCGCCGAGGCGCTCCCCACGTGATGGCTGTGCGAGCCGCAGAACGTCGCGGGGCCGCAGTACGAGCCGTAGCCGCCAGGCGAGGCGAGTCTGTGATCGAGCCCCCGCCGTTCGAGGCGAGCCTATGATCGACCGCTGGACGCCGCTGCGGTTCGTGTTCGTGGGCGTGCTGCTCTTCACCCCGTTCTGGCGCTGGTTCTACGCCGCGCGGCTGCCCTGGCTCTACCTGGTCGTGCTCGCCTGCGCCCTCGCGTTCTTCGCCACGCCGCTGGTCCGGGAGGGCGCGCGCTGGTGGGGCGTCCTCGACGTGCCGAGCGCGCGCAAGGTCCACGTGACGGCAACGCCGCTCCTCGGCGGCACCGCCGTCTACGGCGCGTTCGCCGTGACCGTGCTCGCGAACTTCGATTTCTCGCGGGGGCTCAAGGGCGTGGCCGTCGGCGGCACGATCATCGTCGCGGTCGGTCTCCTCGACGACCTCACCGATCTCCCGGCGTGGCTGAAGCTCGGCGGACAGATCGGCGCGGCATTGGCAGCGATCGGCTACGGCGTGATCCTCAACACCACGCCGAGCTGGATCCCCGGCTTCCTCTGGCTTAACGTGCTCCTCACCGTGCTCTGGTTCCTGACGGTCACGAACGCGATCCAGTTCCTCGACGGTATGGACGGCCTTGCGGCGGGCCTCGGCGTCATCGCCGGGATCTTCTTCAGCATCGTGTCGCTCCAGACCGGCCAGCGGTACCTCATGTTCCTGTCGGCGGCGCTCCTCGGGGCGTGTCTCGGGTTCCTGCCGTACAATTTCCGCCCGGGGGGCGCCACGATCTTCCTCGGCGACAGCGGGGCCAGCTTCATCGGCTTCACCCTCGCCGGCCTCGCGGCGATGGGCGTGTGGGCCGACGGCAACCCGGTCGTGTCGCTGTTGACCCCGACGCTGATCCTGGGCGTGCCGTTGTTCGACATCGCGTTCGTGGGCATCGTGCGCGTCGTCACGGGCAAGGTGCACTCGCTCCACGAGTGGCTCGCGTACACGGGGAAGGACCACATGCATCACCGCTTCGCGGAGCTCGGTCTGACGAAGACGCAGAGCGTGCTGCTCATTTTCTTTGTCGCCTCGACGCTGGGTCTCTCCGCGATCCTGCTCAAGGACGCGGTGCCCCACGAGGTGGCGCTCATCCTTATCCAGGCCGGGTGCATTCTTGCCCTGGTGGCCGTGCTCGAGGGCGTGGGGCGGGGGCGCGCGCGCCCGTGACCTGGCGTGGCGCCCTCCGCGAGCGGGCGCGAGCTATTCTGAAATTGAACGATCCGCCGTGGCGCATCGCGGCGGCGCTCGCCGTCGGCGTGTTCGTCAGCTGCACGCCCTTCTATGGATTTCAGACGCTCCTGTCGCTGGTCGTCGCCACCGTGTTCCGGCTCAGCAAGGCAACGGTCCTCGTGGGGACGTGGCTGAACCTGCCCTGGTTCGCGCCGCTGGTCTACGGCGCCGCGCTCTGGGTCGGCGGGCGCCTGGTGCCGGACGCGCCCGGCGTGGCGTCCGAGGTCGGGGCGCTGCTTGCCGCGTCCGGGTCGTTCTCATGGCCGCGGGTCGTCGCGGTGCTCCAGAACCTCTCCGTGCCGCTGCTCGTCGGCACCACCGTCGTCGGCGCCGTCGCCGGTCTCGCCACGTACGTCGTCGCCCTCGGCGTGCTCCGCCGTCGGCAAGCCCGGGGTATGATGGGGCCGTGAGCGTTCGCAAAGCCGTGTTCCCCGCCGCCGGGCTCGGCACCCGGTTCCTGCCGGCGACGAAGGCCCAGCCGAAAGAGATGCTCCCGCTGGTCGACAAGCCGATGATCCAGTACGTCGTCGAGGAGGCGGTGGCGTCGGGCCTTTCGGAGATCATCATCGTGACCGGTCGCGGCAAGCGTGCGATCGAGGACCACTTCGACGCCGCCTTCGAGCTGGAGTACTACCTGAACGACCGCGGCAAGGTGGAGGAGCTCGCGCAGATCAAGACGATCTCCGAGCTGGCCTCGGTGTCCTACGTGCGCCAGAAGGAGCCGCTCGGGCTGGGCCACGCCATCCTCTGTGCGCGCGCGCTCGTGGGCGACGAGCCGTTCGCCGTGTTCCTGGGCGACGACATCATCGCGGCGCGGGAACCGTGCATGCGGCAGCTCCTCGACGTGTTCGAGCGCTACGACGAGCCCGTGCTCGCCGTCGAGCGCGTCCCGCGGGAGCGCTTGTCGCAGTACGGCGTGATCGCCGCGCGCCAGGTCGCCGCCACCGTGTACGAGATCCTCGACCTCGTCGAGAAGCCGCGGCCGAGCGAGGCGCCGTCCGACCTCGCGATCATCGGACGCTACGTGCTGACGCCGGACCTCTTTGGTATCCTCGCCGACACGCAGCCGGACGCCCGGGGCGAAATCCAGCTCACCGACGCGCTCCGGAGACTGCGCGCCCGCCGCCCGATGTACGCGGTCGCGTTCGAGGGCAAGCGCTTCGACACGGGCGACAAGCTCGGATTCCTCAAGGCGACCGTCGAGTTCGCGCTCGCCCGGCCCGACCTGGCCGACGCCTTTCGCGCCTACCTCAAATCCCTCGGGCTCTAGCCGGCGCCGCCCGTTACGTTGACTTGACGCGGCGCTTCTGACACACTTTTTCAACTCTTCGGCGCCGATCCCGAAGAGCACATACGCCATGGCGAACGCCCCGAAGCGTCCATTCCACACCGCTCCTGACGCCGACATCAAGCGCGGCGAGGTGTCCGACGTCTATTTCGCGCGCACGGTCCAGATCCTCACCCACCGCGGGGACAAGAAGCGCGTGAAGGCGGAGATCTATCTGAAGAGCCTGCCCGAGGACTGGCGCTGGGGCATCCTCGCCGGCGTCGAGGAGGCCGCGGCGCTCCTCGAGGGCGTGGCGGTGGACGTCTGGGCGATGGACGAAGGGACCGTGTTCGAGCCCTACCAGCCGGTGCTCCGCATCGAGGGCACCTACGTCGAGTGGGCCCAGTACGAGACGGCCCTCCTCGGCTTGCTCTGCCAGGCCTCGGGGATCGCGACCAAGGCGGCGCGCTGCAAGAAGGCCGCGGCCGACCGCCAGGTGATCTCGTTCGGCGCCCGCCGGATGCACCCGGCGCTCGCGCCGATGATCGAGCGAAACGCGTTCGTCGGCGGCTGCGACGGCGTCGCGGTGACGAAGTCCGCGGAGCTGATCGAGGCGGACCCGATGGGCACGATCCCGCACGCGCTGGTCCTGATGATCGGCGACACGGTCGAAGCCCTCAAGGCCTTCCACGACATCATCGACCCCAAGGTCCGCCGCGTCGCCCTGATCGACACCCTGCAGGACGAGAAGTTCGAGGCGATCCGCGTGGCCCAGGCGCTCGGCCGTGACCTCTACGCCGTGCGGCTCGACACGCCCTCGTCGCGCCGGGGCGACTTCTACCGGATCATCGAGGAGGTCCGCTGGGAGCTCGGCCTCCGCGGCTTCGGTCACGTGAAGATCCTCGCCTCGGGCGGCATCGACGAGTACGAGATCCTGGCGCTCAACCCGGTCGTCGACGGCTACGGCGTCGGCACCTCGATCGCGAACGCGCCCGTGCTGAACTTCGCGCTCGACATCATGGAGATCGAAGGCCAGCCGATGGCGAAGCGCGGCAAGTGGTCGGGCGCCAAGGACGTCTTCCGCCGGCGCGGGGCGCTCGAGACCGTGGTCCTCCCCGCCGGCCAGCGGCCGCCCGGACCGGGAGGGGCGTGGGAGCCGCTGCTGAAGCCCCTCGTCGCCGCGGGCCGGATCGTCCGCGACCTGCCGCCGCCGCGCACCCTCCGCGAGTACGTGCTGGATCAACTCACGCGCGTGCCACTCGAGACGCTGCGGCGACAGGGGCTGCGGAAGGACTTCTGAGGCCGTTGAGCATCCTGGAGGACATCGTGCGCGACAAGCGCGTGGAGGTGGCCCGCCGCAAGGCGGAGACGCCCCGCGCCGCTCTCGAGCGCCGCTGTGCCGGTCTCGCGGCGCCGCGCGACTTCGAGGCCGCGCTGCGGCCCCTTCGCGGCGCCGTCCGGCTCATCGCCGAGGTGAAGAAGGCGTCGCCGTCGCGCGGCGTGCTGGCGCCCGACCTCGATCCGCAGGCGCTCGCCAGGACGTACGCGGCGGGGGGCGCCCACGCGATCTCGGTCCTCACCGACGAGAAGTACTTCCAGGGGAGCCTCGACCTGCTCGGCCGGATCCGTGGGGCGGTGGAGGTGCCGCTGCTCCGCAAGGACTTCACGATCGACGAGTACCAGCTCTGGGAGGCGCGCGCGGCCGGCGCCGACGCGGTGCTCCTGATCATCGCGATCCTCGAGCCTCCCCACCTCCGGGACCTCGGGGCCGCCGCGAAGGGGCTCGGGCTGGCCGCGCTGGTCGAGTGCCACACGGCAGCCGAGGTGGACGCGGCGCTCGCGGCGGACGCCCGGATCATCGGTATCAACAACCGCGACCTCCGCACGTTCGAGACGCGGATCGAGACGACGCTCGAGCTCCTGCCGCGGATACCGCCGGGGCCGATCGTCGTGAGCGAGAGCGGCTTCGTCGACGGGGCCCAGGTCAGGCGTGTCGTCGCGGCCGGGGCCCACGCGATCCTCGTCGGCGAGGGGCTCGTCACGGCCGGCGACGTCCGTGCGCGGATCCGCGAATTGACGTGCGGCGAGCCTTCACCCTGACCGTGGTCGTGCGAGCCGCAGCCGCCGGCGAGGCGAGTCCATAAATATGGTCCGCGTGAAGGTCTGTGGGATCACGCGCCTCGACGACGCGATGACGGCCGTCGAGGCGGGCGCCGACGCGCTCGGGTTCATCTTCGTCGAAGAGACGCCGCGCTTCGTGACGCCGGAGCGGGTCGCGCCGATCGTGCGCGCGCTCCCACCGTTCGTGACGCCGGTCGGCGTCTTCTGGGACCACCCCGCGGGCCACGTCAAGGCAATCGCCGAGGCGTGCGGCCTTCGGGCGCTCCAGTTCCACGGTGACGAGCGGCCCGAGGACCTCGACGGCTACCCGTTGCCGGTCATCAAGACGATCAAGCTCGCGCCGTTGGGTGAGCTGGGCGGACGGCCGGTGTTGAATCTGGTCGTGACTGAGCGCTACCGCAAGTGCACGGCCGCGCTCCTGCTCGACAGCGCGGCCCGCTGGAGCGAGGGCGAGCCCCGCCAGCCGATCGAGTGGACGGTCGCGCGCGAATTGGGCAGCCAGCAGTGGCGGATCATCCTCTCCGCCGGCCTCACGCCCGAGAACGTGGCCCGCGCCGTCGCGACGGCGCGCCCGTACGCGGTCGACGTCAACTCGGGCGTCGAGGCCGAGCCCGGGCGCAAGGACCCGGACAAGGTGTGGCGGTTCGTCGCCGAGGCGAAGGGGGTCCGATGACCGCGCTCCCCGACCGTGACGGCCGCTTCGGGCGCTTCGGGGGGCGCTTCGTCCCGGAGACGCTCATGGCCCCGCTCCTCGAGCTCGAGCGCGCGTACCGGGCGGCGCGGCGCGACCCGACCTGGAGGCGGCGGTTCGCCGAGCTCCTCGCCGACTACGCGGGCCGCCCCACGCCGCTCTACTTCGCGCGGCGGCTCACGGAGCACTGCGGTGGCGCGCGGATCTACCTCAAACGCGAGGACCTCTGCCACACGGGCGCGCACAAGATCAACAACGTGCTCGGCCAGGCGCTCCTGGCTGGGCGCATGAAGAAGCGCCGCGTGATCGCCGAGACCGGCGCGGGACAGCACGGGGTCGCGACGGCGACGGCGGCGGCGCTCCTCGGGCTCGAGTGCGAGGTGTACATGGGCGCCGAGGACATCGAGCGCCAGGCGCTCAACGTCTTCCGCATGCGGCTCCTCGGCGCGCGTGTCATTCCCGTCGACGCGGGGAGCCGCACGCTGAAGGACGCGATCAACGAGGCGCTGCGCGACTGGGTCACGAACGTGCGGACGACGTACTATCTCCTCGGCTCTGCGCTGGGCCCGCACCCGTACCCCATGATGGTCCGCGACTTCCACGCCGTCATCGGCCGGGAGACGCGGCGCCAGGCGCGGACGGCGCTCGGGCGGCTCCCGGACGTGCTCGTCGCGTGCGTGGGCGGCGGCTCGAACGCGATCGGGCTCTTCCATCCGTTCCTCGGTGACCGGCGCGTCCGCATCATCGGCGTCGAGCCGGGCGGCGAGGGGATCGCCACGGGCCGTCACGGCGCCTCGATGACGGCGGGCCGCGTCGGCGTCCTCCACGGCTGCATGAGCTACGTGCTTCAGAACGACGACGGACAGATCGCCACCGCGCACTCGATCTCGGCGGGGCTCGACTACCCGGGCGTCGGGCCCGAGCACGCGTACTATCGCGACGGAGGCCGGTTCGAGTTCGTCTCGATCACCGACGAAGAGGCGCTCGAAGGGTTCCGCGCGCTGACGCGCCTGGAAGGCATCATGCCCGCCCTCGAGTCCGCGCACGCGGTGGCCCACGCGATGCGGCTGGCGAAGACGCTCGCCAGGTCCCGGGCGATCGTCATCGGGCTCTCCGGCCGCGGCGACAAGGACGTGCACGTCGTGGCGAAGGCGCTTGCTTAAATGGCCCCCGCGGCAACGTCTCGGCTCGCGACGGTCTTCGCCGAGCTGCGGCGGCGCGGGGAGCGCGCGCTCGTGGCCTACCTGACGGCGGGCGATCCCTCGCTCGCGGACACGCGGCGGCTCGTGCGCGCGGCCGCCGCGCGCGGCGCCGACATCGTCGAGCTCGGCGTGCCCTTCTCGGATCCCATCGCCGACGGCCCCGTCATCCAACGCGCGGCCATGCGCGCCCTCGCGCGCGGGACCTCCGTCGCGCGGGTGCTCGAGACGGTCGCGACGCTCCGGGCGGAGACGGCCGTGCCACTCGTGCTCCTCACCTACTACAACCCGGTCCTCGCCTTCGGCCTCAAGGCGTTCGCGCAGACGGCGGCCGACGCGGGCGTCGATGGTGTGATCGTCGCCGACCTGCCCCCTGAAGAGGCAGACCCGTTCGCGGCCGAGGCGGAGGCGGCGGGGCTCGACCTCGTCCACCTCGTGGCGCCGACCTCCACACCGCCGCGTGTGCGCCTCATCGCCCGCCGGAGCCGCGGCTTCATCTACGTGGTCTCGTTGACGGGCGTCACGGGCGAGCGGCGGGAGTCGCCGCGCGACCTCGCGGCGCAGATCCGCACGCTCAGACGTCTGACGACGAAGCCTGTCTGCGTCGGGTTCGGGATCGCCAATCCCGACCAGGTCGCCGCGGTCGGGCGGCTCGCGGACGGCGTAATCGTCGGCTCCGCCATCGTGCGCCTGATCGAGGAGCGCGCCGAGTCACCGACGCTTGTGCAGGACGTCGGCGACTTCATTGCGGCGTTGAAGGAGCCGCTCAGGGTAAGGTTGTGATCACCTAGGGTTGTCATCGCCTGTTCGTGCGCCGGCTTTGCCGGCGCCACCGAAGGGGGGAGGTTCGGAAGGGGGGCGCAGCCCCCCTCCGAGGTATATGGCGTGGTTCCGACGCAAGACCGACGGATCCGAGGGTAAGCCGAGCCGCGTCCACATCGCCGAGGGCCTGTGGATCAAGTGTGACTCGTGCAAGGAGATCGTCTACCGCGCCGAGGTGGAGCGCGCGGGGCGCGTCTGCCCGAAGTGCCTCTACCCCTTCCGCGTCTCCGCGCGCGAGCGCATCGCGCTCCTGGCGGACCCGGGCACGTTCGAAGAGCGCGACACCAATCTGGAGTCCACGGACCCGCTCGGCTTCAGGGACACCAAGAAATACCGCGACCGCATCCGCGCCGCCGTGGAGAAGACGAAGGCCGACGAGGCGGTCCTCACCGGAGTGGCCCGGATCGGCGGCCTGCCGAGCGTGCTGTGCGTGTTCGAGTTCGGATTCCTCGGCGGCAGTATGGGGTCGGTCGTCGGTGAGAAGCTCACGCGCGCGATCGAGCTCGCCATCGACAAGCACCTGCCGGTCGTCATCGTCTCCGCGTCGGGCGGCGCCCGCATGCAGGAAGGGATCCTCTCGCTCATGCAGATGGCCAAGACCGCCG
>QHSA01000104.1 GCA_003220315.1 Candidatus Rokuibacteriota bacterium | reverse complement strand
AGCGACATCCCGAACCACCGGACGCTCCGTTGGAACGAGGACGACGGCCACGTCAGCGTCTACCAGACCGAGTCCGGGTATTCGAACGGGCATACGCGCGACAACCAGGGTCGGCTGGTCGCGCTCGAGCACGACACCCGCCGGGTCCGCCGCCGCGAGTACGACGGCACCTGGACGGTGCTGATGGACAACTATCAAGGCAAAAAGCTCAACGCGCCCAACGATGCGGCCGTCCATTCCGACGGCTCGATCTGGTTCACCGATCCGGGCTACGGGATTCTCGGGCCGTATGAAGGGCACAAAGCCGCGTTCGAGCTGCCCACCCGCGTCTATCGCATCGATCCGAGCGGGAAGGCGACGGTCGCGGCCGAGGGCCCGATGCGGCGCCCGAACGGCATCTGCTTCTCGCCTGACTTCAAGCGGTGCTACGTCGTGGACACCGGCGCCACCGACGGGCCACAGTACCCTGCCAACATCATCGTGTACGACGTCGTGAGCAACGGCACCGCGTTGAGCGGCGGGAAAGTCTTTGCCGACTTCAAGCCGGGGTTCACGGACGGCATCCGCTGCGACACCGACGGCAATGTCTGGTGCGGGTGGGGCTGGGGCGGAGTCGAGACCAACGGCGTGCGCGTCCATGCACCGAACGGCGAGTTGCTGGCATTCCTCCATACGCCGGAGGTGGTTGCCAACCTTTGCTTCGGTGGCACGAAACGCAACCGGCTGTTCATGACCGGCAGCACGTCGATCTATGCGCTGTACGTCAACGCGGTGGGGACGGCGCTGAGTTGAGGAGACATGCCCGGGTCGCTTCGGGGCGGCCCGGGCGCTGTCCTCCGACGGACTCGCTCCGTCCTCCGAGGAGAGGTGGCTGCTAGAAATCGTTGGCTTCTGGACGCCGGATTACGTAGCGCGCAAACGCGGGGTTCTCCCTACGTGTTGGCGAGCTCGACCACGACGTCGGCCAGGACGCGGGTCCCGGCGGCCAGATCAGCGGGTGAGGCGCGCTCGGCTTCGTTGTGGCTGATGCCCCGCGCGCACGGCACGAAGATCATGCCCGTGGGACACAGCCCGGCCAGGTGCTTGGCGTCGTGCGTGGCGCCCGAGACAATGTCGGCATACGGTAGCGAGTGCCGTTCGGCGGCGGCGCGGATGAGACCCGCGACCACGGGGCTGAAGGCCGTCGGCGGCGAGTGCAAGGTCTCGGCTACTTCGACCGCGCACCCGCGCGCATGCGCGCGGCACACGGCCTCCACGCGATCGCCGAGACGGGCCAGCACCTGCGGATGCGGGTGCCGGAAGTCGATCGTGAAGAGGGCGCGGCCGCACACTGTGTTGGGGGAGTTGGGCTGGACCTCGAAGCGACCCACGGTGAAGCGGACCGTGTCGCTAGGATCCGCCATCAGCTCGCGGAGCCCTTGCACCATCTCCATGGCGGCGAGCAGGGCGTCCCGGCGCTGCGCGAGCGGCATGGTCCCCGCGTGCGCCTCTTCGCCTGTCACCTCGACCCGGTACCATCGCAGCCCCTGGATCCCAGTGACGACGCCGATCGTCATGCCGGTGGCCTCGAGAATCGGCCCCTGCTCGATATGGGCTTCGAGATAGGCCGCCACAGGAAAGCCGAAGGGCCGGCGGTCCGGCACCGGCGCCGCCGCGAGGGCCTCGGCCAGCGCTGCTTTCACGGACACGCCTCGCCCGTCGAGGGTGTCGAGCGCGGCCGCGAGGGGCAGCGCGCCCGCGAACACGGCCGATCCCATCGTCGTCGGCTGAAAACGGGCGCCCTCCTCGTTGGTCCAGATGACGAGGTCGAGCGGGCGGCGGGTCTGGATGCGCGCCTCCTCCGCGGCATCCAGGACCTCGAGGGCCGCCAGAACGCCGAAGATCCCATCGAAGTTCCCCCCGGTCGGCTGGGTGTCGAGGTGCGACCCGGAGACGACGGGGGCCGCTGCCGGATCGCTTCCGGCTCGGCGAACGAACAGGTTCCCGATGGCGTCAACGCTGGCAGTGAAGCCCCGGGCGGCCGCCCAGGCGAGCACCTGCCGGCGGGCCTCGGCGTCCTCAGGCGTGAGCGCTTGGCGATTGACGCCGCCGCGCCCCGTCGCCCCGATCCGGGCGATCGCCAGGTGACGGTGCCAGAGGCGATCCGGATTCACCGCCGCCGAGACCGATGTTCTGCCGACTGGAGGGCTTCCGGCCATGTGACTTCTCCATCCCCGAATCACGTCGAAATCATCTTCTTTTCGATGCCGACTCCGGCCGCGCGCGCCCGCTCGTACTCGAGCGGCACCGTCGCGGCATCCTGAAGGGCGATGCCGGTCGAGTCGAAGACGGTGATCTCGGCGACCGACCTCCGGCCGGGTTTGCGGCCCACGATGACCTCGCCGATTTCCCCCGCGATGTCGCGCTCGGTCAAGAGCCCCGTGGCCAAGGGGACGTTGATTTCGCCGTCCGTGCGGCACTGGCGGATGTCATCGACGAAGATGCGGGCGCGTTTGAGGATCCGCGGATCGAGCTCCTGGTCGCCCCGCTTGTCTGCGCCCAACGCCGCAATATGGGTGCCGTCGGCCACCCAGTCGTCCATGACGAGGGGGGCGCGGGCGGGCGTCACCGTCACGATCGCGTCGGCGCCCTGGACGACTTCCTTCAGATGGGTGGAGCCCCGGATCTCGAAGTCAGCGTATTTGGGCTGCTCGGACTTGATAAAGCGATCGAGGCTCGCCTGCGTCCGACTCCACACGCGGACGTCCCGCCATTTGACGACCTCGTGGCAGGTCGCCAGGGTGCCCTGCGCCATGTGACCGGCGCCGACGATCGCCAGCGTCTGCGCGTCGGAGCGCGCCATCCACTTCACCGATACGGCCGCCGCCGCCCCCGTCCGCATGACGGTGTGGAAGCTCCCGTCGCAGATGGCGAGCGGGAAGCCGGTCTCGGGATGCGTGTAGATGAGGATCGAGAAGACGGTCGGCAGATCGAAGCGCTCCCGGTTCTGCTCGCGGATCGAAACCCACTTGCACGCAGCGGCCTCGGGGGCTTCGATATAGGAGGGCATCGCCTCCCACTCACCGGGGTACTTGTCGAGCACGATGTGACCCTTCGGTTCCATGACGTACCGGCCCTCGCCGTGCATGCGGTACGCTTGCTCGACGCAGGCCACGTATTCGGCCGGCGTCACCAGTCCCATCATGTCGGTGCGACTCAAGATCAGGGTCTTGCGGTTGCGCCAGCTCTCCATGGGCGGTTCTCCATTCCGATATCCGGCGACGTCCAGGCGGCTCTCCCGCGTCACGCCTTGCCGCTTTGGCTGCGGCGTACGAATTCGCCCATCCCCTCCTTTCCAAGCCACTGGGCTCCGTCGACGATCAGCTGGCCGCGCAGGAACACCTTCTTCACTCGCCCGGTGACCCGACGTCCCTCGAAGAGGGTATAGTCGACCCGGCCGTGCCCCTCCGCGCCTCGGATCGTCCACGACTCTTCGGGATCGAACAGGACCAGGTCAGCATCCGAGCCGACGGCGATCGTTCCCTTTCGCGGAAAGAGTCCGAAGAGCTTGGCCGGGGCGGTCGCGGTCAGCTCGACGAAGCGGTTCAGCGACAATCCGTGCTGCCGCACCCCGCCGTCGAAGACGAGCGGCAGCCGGGTCTCGACGCCGGGCGCGCCGTTGGGAATCTTGCTGAAATCGCCTCGGCCCTGTTGCTTGGAGCAGCGCAACCCATAGGGCTGCTCGTTGAAGCAGAACGGGCAATGGTCCGTCGAGACGACTTGGAGGTCATCGGTCGCGAGGCCGCGCCATAACGCCTCCTGGTGCGCCCGTGTGCGCAACGGCGGCGTCATGACGTACTTCGCCCCCTCGAATTCCGGGCGGTCGTAGGCCTCGTCGGTGAGGAACAAATAATGCGGACACGTCTCGGCGTGCGCCGGGAGTCCCCGATCCCGCGCCTCGGTGACCGCGGCCAGCGCCTCGGCGGCCGACAGATGCACGACGTAGAGGGGCGCGTGGGCCAGCTCGGCCAGCCGGATGGCCCGGTGCGTCGCCTCCCCTTCCATCAGCGAGGGGCGGGTGACGGCGTGATATTTCGGTGCCGTGTGGCCCTGGGCGACGGCCTCCTCGATCAGCACCTGGATCACCGGGCCGTTCTCGGCGTGGACGCAGATCATGCCGCCCTGAGCCCCGGCGATCCGCATCGCTCTGAACAGGGCGCCGTCGTCCACCATCAACACTCCCGGATAGGCCGTGAACAGCTTGAAGCTCGACACCCCCTCCCGGTGGATGAGCGTCTGCATGTCGGCGAGCGCCTCGCCGGTGACGTCGAGAACGATCATGTGGGCGGCGACGTCCACGCACGCGCTCTCCGCCCGGCGGTGCCAGTCGTCGAGTCCCGCGCGCAAACCCTGCCCACGGGTCTGGTTGGCGAAGTCCACGAGGGTGGTGGTGCCGCCGAAGGCGGCCGCCCGGGTTCCAGTTCCGAACGTGTCGACCGTGCGGGCGGCACCGAAATCCCAATCGAGATGCGTGTGAACGTCGACCCCCCCGGGCAGCACCAACAAGCCGCTGGCGTCGTGGACGCCGACGTCTCCGCCGACCGGGATGTCCCGGCCGATCATCCGCACTCGGCCGTCCTCGACGAGGATATCGGCCCGGTAGTCGTCGGTCGCGGTCACGATCCGTCCGTTCCTGATCAGCATCGATTCCATGTGCACCTCCTTTACCTGACAGCGAGCCGCAGAAAGGCGCGCAGGGACCGCTCGATGGCCGGGGCCGGTAGCTTGCGAACAATGAGGACCAGGTGGCTGCGACGGTCGGCCGTCGGCCACCGCGGGAGGGAGGTCGGGGGGTGCATCAGGTGATGGATGCCGTGGATCACGACGGGGATCGACATCCCACGAATTCTCAGGATTCCTTTCACCCGAAGCACGTTTTCACCGTGCGCGTGAAGCAGCATCGTCAACCAGACGCCGAACGCCGTCCAGTCGAGCGGGAGGTCGACGGTCAGGCTGACCGCGGAGATGTCGCGCGCATGCCCATCGGTCGCGTGCTCGCCGCCATCTGGGGCCGCGACCGGGACCCGAGCGCGGGCCGGCGGAGAGCCTGGCCCAGCACGGGCCTGATCCGGCGAATCGGACGCCTCGCCCCTGAAGAGGCGATCGAACGCGAGCGATTCAGCCGGCGCCTCGAAGAGCGGCGCCGTGGGATTGTAGCGAGCCACCGCCGCGCGGAGCCCGTCAACGCTCGCCCGGTCGACGAGGTCGGTCTTCGTCAGCACCACCTGGTCCGCGACCGCCACTTGCTTGACCGACTCCAGGTGCTGGGCCAGGTGGCGGGCGCCGTTGACCGCGTCGACGGTCGTCACGATGGTGCCGAGCCGAAAGTGATACCGGAGCACCGGATCGGCCATGAGCGTGAACAGGAGGGGAGCCGGGTCGGCAAGGCCGGTCGTCTCGATGACGAGACGATCGAACGGTGGCACCCGCCCCCGTTCACGCTTGTCATACAGGTCGCGCAGCGCCGCTCCCAGCTCGCTGCGGAGGGTGCAGCAGACACATCCGGTTTGCAGCACGACCGTATCCGGGTCGACGCGTTGGAGCAGCAGATGATCCAGAGCGACCGCGCCGAACTCGTTGACCACCACGGCCGTGTTCGCGAAGGCCGGGGACGCGAGCACCCCGCGCAGGAGCGTGGTCTTCCCGCTCCCCAGAAAGCCGGTGATGATGTGGACTGGAATCAGGTCCCCGTCAGGTCCCACGGCGGGGCTCCCCCTCGAGACCGTCCTCCTGCTCCAGGCGGGCCACCAGGGCGGGGTCCAGCGGATCGCAGCGGCACTGCCAGAGACGCTCGACCGCGCTCCACACCGCCGCGAGCTGGGGCACAATTTCGGACCGTCCGGTTCGATTGCTCAGCACGAAGACATGCCCGTTCCAGTCCCGGACCTCGAGTCCGTCCTGGCCCAGGATCCGGTTGACGAGAGCGACCTGCGCCTCACGGCTTTGGCGCCACAACGCGGCCCCGTCCCCGTCGGGGTCGTCCCGCTGCAACCGATCGGTCCAGTGTGGCTCTCGCTCGAGCCCCCCGCATAACGCACACATGGACGCCGGGGCTCAGGGCGGCGGACAGGCCGGCGCCAGCGCCGTCCTCGAGGTGCGGTTCCTCATTTCCGGCGGGGGCTACGTCGTCGAAAGTCGTCCGCAATCTGATCGAACGTCGCGAAGCGCACGCCCGGGTGCCGCACAATGTGGTGGTAGAGGCGCTCCAGCATCATGAGCACTTGCGGCCGACCCGATACGTCGGGATGGATCGTCATCGTGAAGACCGCATAGTCATTCTCGCGGTACACCCAATCGAACTGGTCCCGCCAGATCTCCTCGAGATCGTGCGGGTTCACAAACCCGTGGCTGTTGGGTGCCGCTTTGATGAACATCATGGGGGGGAGGTCGTCGAGGTACCAGCTCGCGGGGATTTCGATCAGGTCCGTTTCCTCCCCGCGCACCAGGGGCTTCATCCACGCGCTCGGGTGCTTGGCGTAATCGATCTTCGTCCACCGGTCCCCCACGCGGACGTAATGGGGTTGGAAGTCCTGGTGCATCAGGCTGTGGTCGTACTTGAAGCCGCGCTCGAGCAGGAGCTCGTTGGTGACGGGACTGAATTCCCACCACGGCGCGACGTATCCCGTCGGGCGGTGGCCGGTCAGCTTCTGCGCGAGCTCGATACACTTGTCCAGGATGGCCTCCTCCTGCACCCGGGTCATCGCGATCGGATTCTCGTGCGAGTAGCCGTGGATGCCGATCTCATGACCGGCCGCCACCACCATCGCGATCTGCTCCGGGAAGGTCTCCATGGAGTGACCGGGCACGAACCAGGTCGTCTTGATGCCGAACCGATCAAACAGCTTTACCAGCCGGGGCGTGCCCACCTCCCCCGAAAACATCCCCCGCGAGATGTCCAGGGGCGAGTCGGCGCCGCCGTAGGACCCGAGCCAGCCCGCGACAGCGTCGACGTCGACACCAAACGCACACCAGATGTCCTTTGCCATCGGTTGGTCCTCCTCGTACCGGTGAAGGCCGTTGGCCCCGGTCACAGGTTCCGCGAACGACTCTCCCGGCCCTGGAGAGGCCCCGGCCGAACGCCCGTGGGGGGGTGCGTCAAATCTCCCGTCAGGAGGTACACATCCTCGGTGGCCCATCGGGCGAGGACCGCGTCACCGATGTCGAGGGGGGTGGCGAGAAATGCGTGGTCGGCGAGATGGGCCACAACTTGCTCACTCTCGAGCACGTCGATCGTCACCTTCACGTAGGAGCCTTGGTACTCGATGGCGTGAACGGTGCCGGCGGCAACGTTCGTCGCCTCGCCGGGAGACGGCGACGGCCCGCGGAGCTTCTCGATGTCGACGCGATCGCGCCGGACGCAGCACGCGATCTCCTGGCCCACCGCCGGCGCCGGGGATTTCACGGGCGTCGCGAACCGGGCCCCGCTCCCGTCGACGAGGGTCGCCACCCCCCCGTCGATGGTCACGACCGTTCCCGTGAGCACATTCTGCCCGCCCATGAAGCGGGCGACATAGGCGCTGGCCGGCAGCGTGTAGATTTCGTGGGCCGACGCCGCCTGCTCGATCCGGCCCTGATCCATCACCACCACGAGGTCGGCGACGGCGATCGCCTCCAGTTGCGTGTGGGTGACGTGGACGAACGTGATCCCGAGCTCCCGCTGCATCCGGCGCAGTTCCCCCCGCATCTGCAGGCGCAGGAACTCGTCCAGGGCGGACAGGGGCTCGTCGAGCAACAGGACGCGCGGCTTGGTGATCAGCGCGCGCGACAGCGCGACCCGCTGCTGCTGGCCGCCGGACAGCTGGGCCGGCATCCGCTCCGAGAACCGGCGGTCCAGCTGCACCTGGGCGAGCATCTCGCGGGCCCGCTCGTGGCGTTCCGCCCTCCGGACGCCTCGCATCTTTAGATTAAACGCGACGTTGTCGAGGACGTTCAGGTGGGGGAAGAGGGCGTAATTCTGGAACATCATGGCCGTTCCCCGCCGCGCCGGAGGGAGGCCCACGACGGATTCCCCGCCGAGGCGGATGTCCCCCGACGTCGGCGCCTCGTGTCCGGCAATCATGCGGAGGATCGTCGTCTTGCCGCAGCCGCTGGGGCCGAGGAGGCAGCAATAGCTGCCGTGGGGAATCGTCAGAGAGATGTCATCGACGGCGAGCGTCTGATCGAACCGCTTGGTGATGTGTCGCAGCTCGATTTCCCCGGCCTGGGCCATCGTCACGCGTCTCCCGCGTCGGCGCCGACCCGTACGCCGGCCGTCCTCGGCAACGCCTCCGCTCCCCCTCTCCTCGCGTCCGGGTGGCCGCGCTGGCGCCGGGCCCGCCGACGCTGGATCAGCGCAATGGAGGTCAGCGCCGCGGCGATGACGACGAACGACACGGCCGTGGTCAGGGTGCCCAGCGCGTAGAGGGCCGGCGACGTCACGTCCGTCGTCATGGCCCAGATCTCGAGGGGAAGCGTATTCCGGCTCCCGATGGGGATCACCGTTCGCGGGAACTCGTCGTACGACAGGGTGAACCCGAACAACGCCACGCCGATGATCCCCGGCAAGAGAATCGGCAGCACCACGTGCCACAGCGTCTGCCACTGGCGCGCTCCGAGATCCCGCGCCGCCTCCTCGTACACGCGGTTGAACCGACTGAACACGGCAAACATGATCAACAACCCGAACGGCAGCGTCCAGGTGAGCTGCGCCCCCAGCGCCGAGGAGAACCACGCGGGCCGGATGCCGGCGAATTGAAACATCAGGCCCACTCCGAGCCCGAGCAGGAGCCCCGGCATGATGAGGCTGGCGATGGCCATGTAGAAGACGGCCGTCGCACACGCGAACCGGTAGCGAAAGGCCAGCCCGGCCATGATCGAGATCACCACGGTCATCGCGAGGACGAGGATCGCGAGCGCGATCGACCGGCTGAACGACCCCACGAAATCGCCGGAGCGCTGCTGGGCGAAGAGGGCCCCGAACCAGTGGAGCGACACCCCGTTCATCGGGAAGGTCAGGCCTCCGTTCGGTCCCTGAAAGGAGAGGATGAAAATCGCCGACATGGGGCCGTACAGGAACAACACGAAGAGCGTGAAGAACGCCGCCAGCGCGTAGAAGGTCCATGGCCGGCCGTTCGACGATCGGGTGACCATGCCGAGCCCCTAGCCCGACAGTTCTCTGCGAACGTCGACGACGCGCATGATCACCGCCACCATCAGCGTCACGATGGTCAGGAGGCACACCGCGTTGGCGGCGGCCGGCGGATATTGCAGAATGGCGATCTCGTTAGACATCGCGGCGACCACGGAGGCGCTCTGTCCCCCGCTCATCACCTTCACGACGAAGAAATCACCCATGACGAGCGCGATGACGAAGATGGAGCCGAGCGCGATGCCGGTCCTCGACAGCGGAATCACGATGTCGGTGATGACGCGGAACCGGCTCGCGCCGCCATCCACCGCTGCCTCGATCACCGCCCGCTCGATGCGAGCCATTGAGTTGAAGATCGGCACGATCATGAACAGGGAAAACAGGTGGACGTAGGCGATCACCACCGAGAAGTCCGAGAAGAGGAGAAACTCCAGCGGGTGATCGGCGAGGCCGAGCGCGATCAACGACTGGTTGAGGAGCCCATGGCGGCCCAAAAGCGGGATCCACGAGATCATCCGGATGACGTTGGATGTCCAGAAGGGCACGGTGCAGAGCAGAAACAGGCCCATCTGCCAGAGGATGCTGCGCACGTGGAAGACGAGAAAATAGGAGACCGTAAAGCCGATCACGAGCGTGATGGCCCACACGATCAGCGCGTACTTGATGGTCTTCGCGTACAGCGTGTAGGTCAGGGGGGAGCTCAACAGCTCGCTGTAGTTGGTGAGGACGAACGTCGGAATGATGTCGAACTTGTCGAGGTCGAAGAAGCTTACGACCACGACCAGGACCAGCGGAATCCCGAAGAACACGACCAGCACGAGCGCCAGCGGCGCCACCAAGACGTAGGGGGCGCTCGTGAAGCGCGACGACGCGGCCTGAGGCGCTCGCATGGCTCCCGGCGGGAGCCCGGCGGGGCGGTCGCCACCACCCCGTCGGGCCGCCCCCACCTACGCTAAGCGGAGACGAACTCGTTCCACTTGCGAACCATGTAGCGGTTCTCGTCCATCAAGGTGTTCCAGCAGGCCACCTTGCCCATCCGTTCCCAGAAGGCGCCGCCGTCGCGCTTCTGACCGGCCTTTTCCATCAAGGTCCCGTAGGGGTCCTTGATGTCGCTCTTGGCGTCCTTGCCGTCGTACCAGAAGCCCCACTCGTCCTCGGTCATGAATTTCCGAGCCGTCTCGGGGACCGAACTGTAGTACCCCTGCTTGGCGATGAACCCCCCCTGCCAGCCCGACTGATACCAGTTCAGGTACTCGTAGGCGGCATCGAGCTTGAGCCCGGTGAGATGGCGCATCGGCGCGATGCAGCTCGCCCACGCGCGGTAGCCTTCGTTGAGCGGTACGTAGTAGCAGGGAATGCCGCGCGCCCGCACGGCGGTCACCGCCGGCGACCACATCGACTGGATGACCACCTCCCCCGCCGCCATCAAGTTGACCGACTCGTCGAAGGTCGTCCAGAAGGCCCGAAACTGCCCGGACTTCTTCGCACCGATGAGGATCTTGATGGTCTTGTCGATCTCCTCCTTGGTCATGTTCCCCTTGTCACCGTACTTGATGTCCCCGCGCGACTCGATCGCCATGGCCGCGTCCATGATGCCGATAGAAGGCACGTCGAGAATCGCGGACCGCCCCTTGAACTCCGGATTCAGGAGCTCATGCCAGTGTTCGATCGGCCGTTTCACCAGATCGGGCCGGATGCCAAGCGTGTCCGCGTTGTAGACGGTCGGAATGGCGGTGGCCCACTGGGTCGGTCCCTTGGCAAAGCGGTTCGAGTCCGGGCCATCGACGTACTGCACCTTGTAGGGAAGCGTGCCCTGCCGCGAGACCTTGCGGCCGTCGGGGTACTCTCCCTTCGTGAAGATCGGGACGACCTTGTCCCACCACTTGTACTTTTTGAGGTCGATCGAGTGGAGAACGCCACGGGGCACGAGCTGGTAGAGGAAGAAGTACTCCATGTCCGCGATGTCGACGGAATTCGGCTGGGTAACGAAACGGTTCAGCAGGGCATCGTGCGCCCCCGTCTGCATTTCCACCTGGAATCCGAGATCTTTCGTGGCCTGCCTGCCGATGTCGATGATCGCCGAGTATGACCCCCCCGCCTGCACCAGCTTGATGTCTTTGATGTTCTGGGCCCAGACGGTCGGAACCCCGCTCACGCGGGACCCGGCCACCGCCGCCGCCGTCGCCACGGCGCCCTTCAGCAGCTGGCGTCGAGTGATCTTGCGTCCGCCCGTAGCTCGCTTTGACATAGGAACCTCTTTGCGTATCGTGCAATTCGAGCCGGCGACGGTCCTCATGTGCACCTCCTCCGCCGAGCGTCCGGTGGGACGACAGACTCTAGGTTGAGCCCCTCACGTTTGTCAATATCCCGTATCGTCCCCGTCTTCTCCCGACCCCCGGACTCGCCAGGCCCGAGTCCGGGGGCGCCGCGCCTTGACAACGGGCGCGCGGCGCCGCTATCCTCCGCCCTCGCCGTGGCCCTACCCCGACCGCGCCTCCCGATCGGCATCGACACCGGCGGCACGCCTCCCCACGCGTCGCCATGAACGAGGCCACGGGCGAGGCCGACGTCGATTTCCAGGCGAAGGCGGCCGGATGAAGCCGGCTGCCTTCGAGTATGTCGCGGTGCGAACGACCGAGGAGGCGCTGGCGGAGCTTGCCCGCGACGGCCAGGACGCCCGGCTCCTCGCCGGTGGACAGAGCCTGATGCCGATCCTCAACATGCGCCTTGCCACACCGCGGCGGTTGATCGACCTCAACCGCGTCGGCGAGCTCGCGTACATAAGGGCGCACGACGGCGGCGTGGCCATCGGTGCCATGACTCGACAGCGGGCCGTGGAGAAGAGCGCGCTCGTCGCCCGCTGCGTTCCGCTCCTCGCCGACGCGATGCCCTGGGTCGGCCACTTCCAGATCCGGAACCGGGGGACGATCGGCGGGAGCCTCGCCCATGCCGACCCGGCCGCCGAGTTGCCCGCCGTCGCCGCCTGCTTGGACGCCCGCGTCACCGTCCGCGGCCCCGCCGGCACCCGGACGCTGACAGCCGACCAGCTTTACTGGACCTATCTCACGACCACGCTGGCGCCGACGGAGATCCTCACAGAGGTCTGGTTTCCTACCGCACCGTCCCGCACCGGCCACGCCTGGCTCGAGTTCGCGCGGCGCCACGGCGACTACGCGCTCGTCGGCGTCGCGGCGGCGATCATGCTCGAGGAGGATTCGGTCGCCGAGGCGCGGCTCGCCCTCACCGGCGTCGGCGCCCGTCCGGTGCGCGCCCGAGACGCCGAGCGGCGGCTGGTCGGGCGCCGCCCGGACGACGCCGCGCTCGCGGACGCCGCCGAGCGAGTGAAACAGGTGACCGAGCCGCAGAGCGACATCCACGCGACCGCCGAGTACCGGCGGCATCTCGCCGGTGTCCTGACCCTGCGTGCGCTCAGGCTCGCGGTCGCGCGCGCCCGCCAGGCGCCACCCGTGACGACGTGATCCCTCCCGAGATCGCCATCACGGTTCGTGTCAACGAACGCGACTACGTCGAGCGGGTGGCGCCGCGCCTGCTCCTCTCCGACTTCCTGCGCCACCAGCTCGGCCTGACCGGCACCCACGTCGGCTGCGAGCACGGCGTGTGCGGCGCCTGCACGGTGCTGCTGGACGGCGCGGCGGTGCGGTCATGCCTGCTGCTCGCGGTCCAGGCCGACGGCGCGCGGATCACGACGGTGGAGGGACTCGCGCGCGACGGGGAGCCGCTCCATCCCGTGCAGGAGGCGTTCCGCGAGATGCATGGGCTCCAGTGCGGCTTCTGCACGCCGGGCGTCCTTCTGAGTGCGGTGGAACTGCTCCGCGACACGCCCCACCCCGACGACGCGACGATTCGCCGAGGCCTCGCCGGCAACCTCTGCCGGTGCACTGGTTACCAGAACATCGTGCGTGCCGTGCGGCGGGCCGCCGAGTTGCTGGACCGGCGATGACCACGCGCGCGATCGGCGCCCGGATCCCCCGGAACGAGGACCCGCGGCTCCTGCGCGGCCTCGGCTGCTTCGTGGACGACGTGAATCCTGCCGGCGTGCTCCACGGCGCGGTGCTCCGGAGCCCCCATGCCCACGCGCGCATCGTCTCGATCGACACCGCGCGGGCGCGCGCGCTATCCGGCGTGGTGCTGGTGCTGACCGCCCCCGACCTCGGCGAGCAGAATCAGCCGACGCCGCTTCTCATCCCCAACCCCAACCTCACCCACCCGCGAACGCCCCGCCCCCTCGCCCGCGACGAGGTGCGCTTCGTCGGCGAGCCGGTCGTCTTCGTGGTGGCCCGCGACCGCTATGTCGCCGAGGACGCCGTAGCCGCCATCGACGTGACGTGGGAGCCCCTGCCCGCCGTCGCCTCGATCGAGACGGCCCTCGCCGATGGAGCGCCGCTCGTCCACGCGGATGTCCCTGGCAACCGAGCGGCGCGCATGGTTCAGCGAGTGGGCGACCCCGACGGCGCCTTCGCCTCCGCCGCGCGCGTGCTCCACGAGCAGCTGTTCATCGAGCGGAGCTGTGGGAGCCCGATCGAAGGACGGGGGGTGGTGGCCGAGTACGACCCCCGCGCGGGGACACTGCGAGTGTGGTCGTCCACGCAGGCGCCCCTGCCGATCAAGAACGGCCTCGCCCGCCTGTTTGGGCTCCCCGAGTTCAGGGTGGACGTCATCGCGCCGGACGTCGGCGGTGGCTTCGGCACAAAGATCATGCTCTTCTACCCGGAGGAGATCCTGGTGCCCTTCGCAGCGGTCCGGCTCGGCCGGCCCGTCAAGTGGACGGAGGACCGCCGCGAGCACCTGATCGCCGCCACCCAGGAGCGCGGCCAGCGCCACGACGTGGAGGTCGCCGTGGACGCCGACGGCCGGATCCTCGCCCTCCGGGACCGGTTCCTCCACGACGCGGGCGCCTACACGCCGTATGGGATCGTCGTCCCGATCATCACCTCCACTCAGCTCCCCGGCCCGTACAAGCTCCGGAACTACGCCGTGGAGTTCGACGTCGTGTACACGAACACAGCCATGGTGACGCCATATCGCGGAGCGGGGCGGCCCCACGGCGCCTTCGTCATGGAGCGCGTCATCGGCCTGATCGCGCGCGAGCTCTCACTCGAGCCCGCCGAGGTGCGGCGGCGCAACTTTATCCAGCCGCACGAGTTCCCGTGGGACGTCGGGCTGACGTTCCAGGACGGCGGCCCCACTCGCTACGATAGCGGCAACTACCCGCTCGGCCTCGAGCTGGTGCTCGCGAGGCTCGGTCCCGGCGATTTTCGCCGCCGGCAGGCGGAGGCCCGACGCGAGGAGCGGTACCTCGGCCTCGGGATCGGCTGCTACGTGGAAGGCACGGGCATCGGTCCCTACGAGGGCGCCCACGTCCGCATCGAGCCGAGCGGCAGGGTCTTCGTCGCCACCGGCCTCACGACTCAGGGCCAGGGCCACCAGACGACGTTCGCCCAGATCGCCGCCGACGCACTCGGCTGCGACCCCGCCGACGTCACCGTCGTGACCGGCGACACGCGCAAGTTCAACTGGGGCGCCGGCACCTTCGCCAGCCGCGCCCTCGTCACGAGCGGCAACGCCATCGGCATCGCCGCGCTGAAGGTCCGGGACAAAGTGCTCCGGATCGCGGCCGAGCTCCTGGAGGTCTCGTCAGACGACCTCGAGCTGGCGGGCGGTGTGGTGGGCGTCCGCGGGATGCCCGACACGGCGCTGACGCTCGGCGCGCTGGCGACGGTCGCCAACCCGATCCGCTACGCCTTCGGTAAGGAAGCGGCCGAGGCGGCGCTCCGGCTCGTCAAGCCGCGGAAAGGTGCCGTGCTCGCGCCGGGCGAGGAGCCCGGGCTCGAAGCCTACGGCTACTACGCCCCACCCCACGCGACGTTTGCGAGCGGCTGCCACGCCGCCATCGTCGAGGTCGACATCGCGACCGGCGATGTGAAGATCCTCCGCTACGTGGTCCAGCACGACTGCGGCACGGTCGTGAACCCGACCGTGGTCGAGGGGCAGATCCACGGCGGCGTCGCCCAGGGGATCGGCGGTGCGCTCTACGAGCGGATCGTCTACGACGAGCAGGGCCAGCCCCTCACCACGACCTTCATGGACTTCCTGATGCCGACGACGATGGAGGTGCCGGAGATCGAGATCATCCACACGGAGACGCCGTCGCCACTCAACCCGCTTGGCATCAAGGGAGTGGGCGAGGCGGGCGCGATCCCGGTTCCCGCGTTGATCGCAGAAGCGGTGGACGACGCGCTCGCCCCCTTCGGCGTGCGCGTGCGCGAGATGCCGCTCAACCCGGGCCGCGTGCTCGCGCTGCTCGCCGAAGGGCGGGCGACGGCCTGAAACCGACACACCCGAGCGCAGGAGATCGACCATGAACTGCCAGGCGTTCAAGACAGGGATGCGGGCTCCCGACGACGTGAGCACGGCCACGGCGTTGATGGACGGCGGCGCGTTCAAAGCCGAGCACGTGGTCGCCATCCTCGGTAAGACCGAGGGTAACGGCGCCGTCAACGACTACACGCGGGCGCTGGCCACGTTGTCGTTCCAGCTGCTCCTCGCGAGGCGGACGAACCGAAAGATCGAGGAGATCGCCCGTCGGGTGCCGATCATCTGGTCGGGCGGCACCGAGGGGCTCATGAGCCCGCACGCGACGATCTTCACCCGCGAGCCCGAACGGGGGCCGACGGCCGGGCAGAAGCGCTTCACGGTGGGAACCGCCTACACCCGCGATCTCCTGCCCGAAGAATTCGGCACCGTCGTCCACGCCGAGGTCGCGGCCGAGGGCGTACGAGCCGCCATCAAGGACGCCGGGATCGAGTCGACCGACGACATCCACTTTATCCAGATCAAAACCGGCGCGCTCACGACGGAGCGGATCACGGAGGCCAGGCAGCGACGACGCGCCGTCGTGACCACCGACACCTACAAGTCGATGGCATACGCGCGGGCGGTGGCCGCTCTCGGGATCGGCGTCGCCACCGGCGAGATCCCGCAGGCCAAGCTCACCAGCGACGTGATCGTCCGCGACTTCTCGGTCTTCTCCAACGTGGCCTCGACCTCATCCGGGGTGGAGCTCATGAACTGCGAGATCATCGCCCTCGGAAACTCCACCCGGTCCGCGAGCGATCTGGTCATCGCCCACGCGGTCATGAAGGACGCCATCGACGCCGCCGCCGTGCGCGAGGCGCTCCGCCGCGCCGGGCTGTCCGTGGAGTGCGAGCTCGCCGAGAAGGACCGGGCGCGACTGGTGAACGTCTTCGCCAAGTGCGAGCCCGACCCCTCGGGCGCCACCCGCGGGCGGCGGCACGTGATGTTCGAGGACGGCGACATCAACTACACGCGCCACATCCGCGGCGTGGTGAACGCCGTGGTGGCGTCGGTGACGGGCGACACCATGTGCTACGTCTCCGCCGGCGCCGAGCATCAGGGGCCGCCCGCGGGCGGCGTGGTCGCCGTGCTCGCCCGCGCAGGCTGAGGGCGCGCTCTTGACACCCCTCCGACCGCTCGAATAGAGTCGGGCATCCCGCCGGCGGGATCTTCTGACAGGAGGACGTCGATGCCGCGCCTCGTGAGGGGAGGGCTCATCCAGGCCTCGGTCGGCGAGGAGACGTCCGCGCCGCTCGATCATCTGAAGAAGCTCCTGATCGACAAGCACGTGGCTCTCATCGAGGAGGCGGCGCGCCGCGGCGTCCAGGTCCTGTGCCTGCAAGAGCTGTTCTACGGGCCGTACTTCCCCGCGGAGCAGAACCCCCGCTGGTACGCGATGGTCGAGCGGGTCCCGGAGGGGCCGACGGTGAGCCTGATGCAAACGCTCGCCCGGAAGCATCGCCTGGTCATGATCGTCCCCGTCTACGAGGAGGACATGACCGGCGTCTATTACAACACGGCCGCCGTCATCGACGCCGACGGCGCCTACCTCGGCAAGTACCGGAAGAACCACCTCCCGCACTGCGCGCCCGGCTTCTGGGAGAAGTTCTACTTCCGTCCCGGCAATCTCGGCTATCCGGTGTTTCGAACGCGGGTGGGGACGATCGGTGTCTACATCTGTTATGACCGCCACTTCCCCGAGGGCGCGCGCGCGCTCGGGCTGGCCGGGGCCGAGATCGTCTTCAACCCGTCGGCGACCGTGGCGGGGCTCTCCGAATATCTGTGGGAGCTGGAGCAGCCGGCCCACGCGGTGGCCAACGGCTACTTCGTCGGCGCCATCAACCGGGTCGGCCACGAGAAGCCATGGGACATCGGCGAGTTCTACGGCAAAAGCTATTTTTGCGATCCGTGCGGCCGGCGTATCGCGCAAGCCTCGCGCGATCGGGACGAGGTCGTGGTGGCGGACCTCGACCTCGACCAGATCCTGGAAGTCCGCAACGTGTGGCAGTTCTACCGCGACCGGCGGCCGGAGACCTACGGACCGCTCACCGCGCCCTAGCTGGCCCCGCAGTTCCCGACGGCGACCGAGGACCTGTCGCCTGACCACACTCTCCCCACCGCGTCCTGGCTGTCCGTGTTGACAGCGTCTCCGTCGCCGGCGCGGTATCGCGCCGGTGGTGGTGACGTCGTGCACTCCGTGGCGTGGCCCGACGGCGACGCCTCGCAGATGACGCGCCGCCTTTGACTCCGTTCTGACGACGCGACGCGAACGGACACCCACTGGAGGCCAGGGGGGCAATCATGGCGACTGACGCCGGAGCCGAACTCAGGGTTGATGTCCATAACATCGAACCCATCCCAGAGGCGGACAAGGACTCCACCGGACTGCAGCAGATGTGGATCTGGGCCGGGGCGAACATCGCGCCGATCAACTGGGCCCTCGGCGCGCTCGGCATCGTCCGGGCAGATTCTCGGCCGTGGCCACAATCGGCGGGTGCAGCAAAGCAGTGTCGTTCTGCACGGCGAGATGGACCCGCTCGAGAATGCCAGTCGTCAGCCGGGCCGGATTCGAACGCCTTTGGACGCTGCAGTCCCCGGGACTTGGCGAGCGTGTGCCCACGTCATGAGCTACGCGAACGGCAGGGCGGGCGAAAAGGCTCAGCCGGAGTCGCGTTCGGCGCGCCGAGGGCGCTTCACGGCCTCGAGTTCCGCCCGCACG
>QHSA01000123.1 GCA_003220315.1 Candidatus Rokuibacteriota bacterium | reverse complement strand
CCAGAAGCCGGCTGTTACCGTCCCGCCCGAGCAGTCGATGATTCTGGCGCCGGGGGGCACACGGACTGCCCCACGGGCGCCGACGGCCGTGATGGTGGCGTCCTCTATGAGAACGACGCCGTCTGGGATCACCGCCGCCTCCGGCGACGGCATCACGCGGCCGCCCACCAGTGCCGTCACGCGCCCACCCGCCGCGGTCGCCGGCGGCGGCGCTGTACCACATACCGCCGGGAGCACGGCAGCGGTGGCCAGCGCCGCGGCGCCGCGGGAGAGTCGAAGCAGGTGGAGCAAGAGGGTGATCATCGAGGCGAGATTCTCTCCGGATCAGCGCCGACAGATCAACGACTTGCCGGCAGCCGAGGTTTTGGCGAAGGACAGGTCGCTTTTGACAGTCACGGCGAAGCGTGTTATATGGGCTCCACTTTACAGAACAAGTGTAGAGTCATGTCCGACGTCTACCTGAACATCCATCGGGCGGCGCAAGCGGCGGGCGTGAGTCCGTCCGCGCTCCGCCTCTGGGAATATCGGGGGCTGGTCCGGCCCCAGAAGACCCCTAGCGGCCATCGTCGATACACGGCCGAGGATGTCGGGCGGATCCGGGACATCCGGCGGCTTCGTTCGGTCCAGGGCCTCAACCTCGCGGCGATTCAAGGCGTGCTCGGCGTCAATGGCACGGCCCCCACTCAGCGTGCTAGCCACGGCGCGCGGGCTGTCGGGCGAGCGCTTCAGGCACTGCGGCTGCGGCGACGGCTGACGCTCCGTCAGGTCAGAGATAAGACCGGCCTCGCCCTCTCGTTCATCAGCTCCGTGGAGCACGCCGTTGGGCGGCCGTCGTTGGCCAGCCTCACGAAGCTGGCCCGCTGCTATGGCACGACCGTGTCCGCTCTGACGGCGGGGCGGGCACGACGCGTGGGAAAGGTGATCCGAGCTGGGCACTACCGGGTGCTTCCTATGCTGGGCGACGGAGTCAAGATCGAGCAGCTGGCTGAAGGGCGCTGCGCGATGGACTGCCAGCGGTTCACGCTCAGCCCGGGCGCGGGCAGTCGAGGGCAGTATTCCCACGAGGGAGAGGAGTTCATTCATGTGCTCTCCGGTCGCTTTGAAATCACGCTCGACGGCCGCCAGCGGTACCAGCTTAACGCGGGTGACAGCATGTACTTCGAAAGCACTTCCCTGCACGCATGGGTGAACCCGGGCTCTGAGACCACGATGCTGCTCTGGATCAACACGCCGCCGACATTCTGATTGGTTCCGACATCGCGGGAAGGCGCGAGAAGAGACTGGATGATTGCGGCGCCGCAGTCGGCCACCCGCCAGTGTCGCGGAGGGCAAATCGAGCACAGGAGGACGACGATGAAGCGTCATGGGAGGCTGGTAGCCGGTTTCGTGCTTCTGGCCCTGGCGGTCGGCCTGGTCGCACCTGCGCCCGCCCAGGAGAAGCCCTGGTGGCCGTTCCCGGTCGAGGACCGTGATCCGCCCTTCAACATGGAGGGCAAGAAAGTCAAGAAGGACTACGTCCCCATCGATCATGCGGCCAAGAAGTGGAACATGTGCGTGTCGTTTCCGCACATGAAGGACGCCTACTGGATCGCCGTCGACTACGGCGTGGTGTCGGAGTCGCGGCGTCTCGGCGTCAAGATGCAGCTCGTCGAGGCCGGGGGCTACACGAACCTCGCCAAGCAGGTCAGTCAGATCGAGGACTGTGTGGCCCAGGGCGCGAATGCCGTGATCATCGGCGCGATCTCCGAGACAGGGCTCAACAAGCTCATCGACGAGATCACCGGCAAAGGGATCCCGGTCATCGACGTGATCAACGGTGTTAATTCGCCCAAGCTCGCCGCCAAGTCCCTCGTGTCGTTCGCGGAGATGGGGTACCAGGCGGGGGAGTACCTGGTGAAGAAACACCCCAAGGGCTCGAAGCCGGTGAAGGTTGCGTGGTTCCCGGGTCCTCCGGGCGCGGGATGGGTCGTCGCCGGCAACAAGGGCTTCACCGACTCGGTCGCCCGGGGCGCGATCGAGGTCGTCTCCACGAAGTATGGTGACACCGGCAAGGAGATCCAGCTCAAGCTCGTGGAGGACGTGCTCCAGGCATATCCGAATATCGACTATATCGTCGGCACGTCACCGACCACTGAGGCGGCGGCGCAGGCTCTGCGCGACGCCGGTAAGTCTGACAAGATCAAGGTGCTGGCGTACTACTTCACACCCGGCGTCTATCAAGACATCAAGCGGGGGGCCGTCCTGGCCGCGCCCACGGACTCGGCGGTGATCCAGGGCCGGATCGCGATCGACCAGGCCGTGCGAATCTTGGAGAACAAGCCGTACACGAAGCACACCGGACCAGCGATCTACGTGATCGACAAGTCCAACATCAACTCGTTCCACTACGAGTCGTCGCTGGCGCCGCCTGACTTCAAGCCGACCTTCCGCGTGGACTAGGAGCGGGCACGTGCCGGGGAGCAGCGGAGAGCATCGGGGGGCGTCAACGCTCGTCGCCGAGGCGCCGCCGCTGCTCCGCCTGCGCGGGCTGAGCAAGTGGTTCCCTGGTGTGCAGGCGCTCGACCAGGTGGACTTCGACCTCCGACCGGGCGAGGTGCACGTGCTCTTTGGCGAGAACGGCGCGGGCAAGTCGACGCTCATCAGTATCGTGGCCGGTGCCCTCCGGGCTGACGCCGGTGAGGTCCTGCTCCATGGCGAGCCGGTACACTTCCGCTCTGTCTCCGACGCCCGGCGGCGAGGGATCAGCGCCGTCTTCCAGGAGTTCAGCCTCGTGCCCGACATGACCGTCGAGGAGAACCTCTTTCTCGGCGAAGAGCTGACCACCGGGCCCTTTCTGAACAAACGCGCGCTTCACCGCCGCGCGGAGGCGACGCTGACCCAGCTCGGATTTCCGCTCAGGCCAGGCATGAAGGTCAACCGCCTGTCCCGCGCGGAGCAGCAGATGGTGGAGATCGCCAAGGCGCTCAGGTCCGATCTGTCCATCCTGATCCTGGACGAGCCGACGGCGGCCCTCACCGAGCGCGAGACGGACCGGCTCTTCCAGCTCCTCCGGGAGTGCAAGCGGCGAAGAGTGGGGATCGTCTACATCACCCACCGCATGGACGAGATCCACCGCATCGGCGATCGCGTCACTGTGCTCCGCGACGGCCGCCGGGTCGCCACGCTCGACGTCGGCGGCGCGAGCCACGAGAAGCTGGTGGAACTCATGACGGGCCGCACGTTCGAGGCCTTCTTCCCGCGTATCGAGCACAGCCCGGGCGCCCAGCTTCTCGCCATCGAGGACTTGACCGTCGGTCGCGTCGTTCGCGACGTCTCCCTGACCGTCTGTGCCGGCGAGATCGTCGGGCTCGCGGGCCTGGTCGGCTCAGGGAAGTCGGAGGTCGGACGGGCTGTGTTCGGGCTGGAGCCGATCGACGGCGGCACAATTCGCTTCCTCGACCGCCCCGTGAATCGACCCCGTGCGCGAGCCATGCTGGATGCCGGCATCGTCTACCTGCCGCCGGACCGGCGGACGGAAGGCCTCGTGGTCCAACGGAGCGTGCGCGAGAACATGGCCCTGTGCGCGCTAACGTTGTCGCCGTTCAGCGGCCGCCTCTTTCTCCGGCGGCGGAGCGAGCGCGGAATCTGCACCAGTCTGGCCGCGCGGCTCAAGATCTCGCCCCCGCGCATCGAGCGCGACGTCGTCTTCTTCTCGGGCGGCAACCAGCAGAAGGTGATGCTGGCCAAGGGACTCACCCGGAACCCGAGGCTCTTCATCATGGACGAGCCGACGATGGGGGTCGACGTGGGCGCCAAGACCGAGGTCTACAACTTCATGAAGGATCTGGTGGAGCAGGCCGGCGCGGGTATCCTCCTGATTTCGTCGGACCTGCCGGAGATCCTCCACCTCACCAGCCGGACCTACGTCATGTACCGGGGACGAATGCGCGCCGAGCTGAAGGGCGCGGAGATCACGGAGCAGGAGGTCTTGTCTCACTTCTTCGAGTCCGAGACTGCCGGTGGCTGAGACCGGCGTGGTGACGGCCGAGCGCCGGGCAGCGCCCGGGCCCGCCCTGGCGCGGCTCGCACGCCTGACGTTCGTCCGCCTCGGGGTCCTACCCCTGCTGCTGCTCATCCTCGTGATCGGCTTCGGAATCGCCGAGCCACGGTTCCTGTCGGGACAGAATATCTTCAACGTCGCTCGGCAGTCCACCTACCTCACCATCGTGGCCATGGCCCAGATGCTCGCCCTCCTGACGGGGGGATTCGACCTCTCCGTCGGCGTCATCCTGGCCGTGACCAGCGTCGTGTCGGCGTACGTGATGGCGGCGGTCGTCGCCGGGAACGCGAGTGCCGTGGGTCTGGCCATCACGCTGGGGATTCTGGCCGGCCTCGGCGCCGGGACGGCGATGGGTGTCGCCAACGGCTTCGGCATCGCCGCGCTCAACGTCTCACCCTTCATGATGACCCTCGCCATGGCCTCGATCGGTTTCGGCCTCGCGCTTTCTATGACCGGAGGCGTGCCGGTGTATGGGATGCCGAGCCAGTTCGGGGCGACGCTCGGGTTCGGCAAGCTCCTTGGCGTCCCGGTGCCAGTGTACGTGACGGTCGTAGTCATCCTCGGGATGTACGTCCTTCTCAACTGGACGCGGATCGGGCGGTACTTCTACGCGATCGGGGGCAACATCAA
>QHSA01000122.1 GCA_003220315.1 Candidatus Rokuibacteriota bacterium | reverse complement strand
GGCGCTCCAGGAACAGGCGGAGGAACCGGTCGGTGTCGACACGCCTGGCGATCCGGCAGTTCGGCTCGCCGCTCGCGCGCAGGGTCTCACCGTCGGGGCCGACGACGAGGCGCACCGGCTCCCACTCGGCGAGCGCCGGGTCGATCGCCAGCGCCAGCGCCAGGGGATCGTGGAGCACGAGCCCCCGTGCGCCGGTCGAGTGGTCGAGCCTGAAGCCGCGCTCGCTGAACGCCACGATGCGGTCGACGAGCGGGCCCGATTCGCGCCGGAGCGCCGACTTCAGACCGGCGCGCGGCAGGACAGCCTGGCGCGTCGCGTCGAGGGGCACGAGGTCCAGGGGCAGGTGTGCGGCGAACACCCGGTGGGCGGCCTCGGGGTCCACGTACATGTTGAACTCCGCCGTCGGCGTGATGTTGCCGGGCACGTCCACGGCGCCGCCCATCGCGACGATGCGGCCGATCAGGCTCACCGCGCCGGCGTCCGACTTGAGCGTCAGCGCGAGGTTGGTCAGCGGCCCGAGCGCGACGAGCGTCAGCAGCCGCTGCAACCGCCGCGCGTGTTCGACGATCACGCTCACCGCGTCGGGCTCGAGCGGCGGCTTCTCGGTCTCGGGCCAGTCCGGGAGGTCGCCGAGACCGTCCTCGCCGTGGTAGCGCTGGGCGGTGAGGAGGGGGCGCGCGAGCGGCTCGGCGGCGCCCACGGCGATCACGGGGCGCGGCGTCGGCTTGCGCAGTCCGAGTAGGCGGAAGACGTTGACCGTCCCCTGCTCCACGGGAACGTTGCCGGCGACCGTGGTGACCGCCTCCACGCTGATCTCCGGCGAGCTCCAGCCCATCAGGAGCGCGAGCGCGTCGTCGATCCCGGGATCGGTGTCGATCAGGACGGGCGCCGCCATGGCCCGAGTCTAAATCAATTTCCGGCGCAGAATCTCCCGACATCCCGGGCGCATCTAGTAGAATAGAGCCCCCAAGGACGAGGAGGACTCGATGGACATCCAGATCAAGTACTGCGGCGAGTGAAACTACCTGCCGCAGGCCTCCAGTTTGCAGGAGGCCATCAAGAAGAAGTACGGCCTCACCGCCGGACTCAAGGAAGGCGCGGGCGGCATCTTCGAGGTCTCGATCGACGGCAAGGTCGTCTACTCCAACCAGACGACATACCGCTTCCCGACGGACGCGGAGATCTTCGAGAAGATCGAGGCCGCTAAGAAGAAGTAAGCACGCGTTCCAGCTCCCCCCGAAACCGGGGATGCGCCACCGCGAGCAGCGCCCGGGCGCGTCCCTGCTCTCCCTTGCCGCGCAGCGCGGCGACTCCATGCTCGGTCACGACCCAGTCCGCCAGGAAGCGCGGGCTCGTCACGGCGGCGCCGGGCGCCAAGCGCGGCACGATGCGCGACACCTGGCCGTCGCGCCCCGTCGAGGGCAGCGCGAGGATCGCCGCGCCGCCCCGCGAGTGCCGAGCACCCAGCACGAAGTCGAACTGGCCCCCGATGCCGGCGACCTGGAGCGGCCCCAGGCTCTCCGCCGTCACCTGTCCCGAGAGGTCGACCTCGAGCGCCGAGTTGATCGCCACGAACCGGTCGAGCCGCGCCACCGTCCCCGGGTCGTGGACGAACGCGGACGACTCCATGTTGACGCGCGGGTTGTCGTGGAGGAAGTCGAAGAGCCGGGGCGTGCCCATGGCCTCGGCGATATCCATCCGGCCGCGATGGAACGGCTTCTTGGCATTGGTGACGACTCCTCGCTCGACGAGAGTCACCGACGCGTCCACCAGCAGCGAATGGAGGGCGAGATCGCGGTGGTCCACGAGCGCGTCGAGCACGGCCTGCGGGAGCGCGCCGACCCCCACCTGCACCGTGGCGCCGTCGGGCACCACCGCGGCGACGTGGCGTCCGATGGCGCGCTCCACGGCGCCGACGACCGGCGGCGGGTACGGCGCCAGCGGCTCGTCCACCTCGACCCACGCGTCGATCTGGCTCCGGTGGAGGAACGCGTTGCCGAGCGTGCGAGGCATCGCGGGATTGACCTGGGCGATGACGAGCGGCGCGCGCCTGGCGGCGGGCAGCGTCACGCCCACCGAGACGCCGAGGCTCAGGTAGCCGCGAGCGTCCGGCGGGGCGCAGTGGACGAGGACGCAGTCGGGCGCCCACGCGCCGCCCGGGACGAGCTCGCGCGTGAGGTCGAAGTAGCGGAGCGGGAGGAACTCGACGCGCCCCCGGCGGCGCGCGTCGTCGAGGCGCCTCGACATGTGCCACGTCGCGAATCGGAGCGCCGCGTGCTCGGTCCGCGCCCACGGGTAGTCGCCCAGGTGGATGCCGCCGAGGAGCGTCAGCTCGGCGAGCCTCGAGGCCTGGCGACAGATCTCGCCGACGAGTGCCTGCGGCTCACCGCACCCGGGCGGCAGGAGCACCCGCGTCCCCGGCCGGAGGCGGGCGACGGCGTCGGCGAGCGAGCATTTCGTGAACGCGCGGGCCATGAATCGCGAGGCAATCATATTCGATCGCGCTAGAATGACCGCGTGATTCGCCGCGCGCGCCGTCTCCCGCTGCTGCTCGTCGCGGTGCTGCTCGTGGGCTGCGCCGCGGCCGCGCCGGGGACCGACCCGGAGCGACGGTCGAGCTCGCCGCGGGTGCGCTGCCTCAGCGACCCCGGGCGCGACGTCAGCGAGGGCACGCGCCCGCTCTTCTTCTTCTTCTGTGTCGAGAGCCCGTGATGGCCGCGCGGGCACGCCGGGTCGCCCTCGTCACCGGGGGCGGCCGGGGCATCGGCCGCGAGGTGGCGCTGGCACTCGCGCGCGGCGGCTACGCGGTCGCGGTCGCCGCGCGCACGCGCGCAGAGCTCGACGACGTCGCCGCCGCGGCGCGCCGCCTCGGCGTGGACGCGATGGCGCAGGTCCTCGACGTGACCGACGCCGCGAGCGTGACGCGCGCGGTCGACGCGGTCGCCACGACGCTGGGCCCGGTGGACGTGCTCGTGAACAACGCGGGCATCGCGGAATCCGCGCCGCTCCTCAAGACCGACCC
Organism: Candidatus Rokuibacteriota bacterium; assembly: GCA_003220315.1. Classification (GTDB taxonomy): domain Bacteria; phylum Methylomirabilota; class Methylomirabilia; order Rokubacteriales; family CSP1-6; genus 20CM-2-70-11. The sequence continues at coordinate 2,195 of QHSA01000122.1, read as the reverse complement.
GGCGCTGTGGGACCGTCACCTCCGGGTCAACGTGACGGGCCCGTATCTCCTGACGCGCGCGGTGCTCCAGGGGATGCTCGCGCGGGGGTGGGGCCGGGTGATCAACATCGCCTCGCTTGCCGGGCTCTCCGGCGCGCCGTACGTCACGGCGTACTCGGCCTCCAAGCACGCGCTCGTCGGTTTCACGCGCGCGCTCGCCGCCGAGGTCGCCGGCCGGGGCGTCACGGTGAACGCGATCGCCCCCGGCTATACGGGGACAGACCTCGTGTGGACCGCCGCGCGCAACATCGCGGCGAAGACGGGCAAGTCGTTCGACGAGGCGGTCCTGGCCATGGCCCGGATCAACCCCGGCGGGCGGCTCATCGACCCGGCCGAGGTCGCTGCCGCAGTCTCGACTCTGCTCGACGACGCCGCGACCAACGGGGAGACGATCGTTCTCGACGGGAGGAGCCCATGACGAAGCGGATCGAGTTCTACAACCCGCCGACGCTCACGCGAGCCGTCGGCTACGCCCACGGCGCCGAGACGCGCGGCGGGCGGCTCTTGTTCGTCGCGGGTCAGGTCGCGAAGGACAAGGAGGGGCGGGTCGTCGGCTCGGGCGACCTGGTCGCCCAGTTCCGCCAGGTGTGCGAGAACCTCCGCGCGATCGTCGCCGCCGCGGGCGGCGAGCTCACCGACGTGGTCAAGCTCACGATCTACGTGCTCGACACCGACCTCTACAAGCGACACGGCAAGGCGATCGGCGGGGTGTACCGCGAGTACTTCGGCAGACACTTCCCCGCGATGACGCTGGTCGGGGCGCGCGACCTCTACGACGCGGCCGACGGGTGCATGCTCGAGATCGACGGCGTCGCCTGCCTGCCGTGATCCCGGCGGTCCCGTGAGCGTCACGGCTCCTGAACGAAAGCGGGTGCGTCACCCGGTGCCGCCGGCCAAGTGGCCGACACGCGAGGAGGCGGCGCGCTCGCGCTGGTTCTCGCCGATCACGCTCGGCACGCGCCTCGTCGCCGCGGAGCGCACGTGGGTGCCGGCGATGGTGCCGTGGCGCGCGACCGACGACGGATTCGTCACGCAAGACGTCCTCGACTGGTATGCACGGTTCGCCGAAGGCCAACCGGGGGTCCTTGTCGTGGAGGCGACCGGCATCCGCGACATCCCGAGCGGCCCGCTGCTCCGGATCGGCGACGACCGTTTCGTCCCGGGGCTCTCCCGCCTCGTCGAGACCGTGCGGGAGGCGAGCCGCGGCCACACGCGGATCTTCATCCAGATCATCGACTTCCTCACGGTGCGCCGGCGGCCCGAGCCCGAGAAATACTTCATGCGCTACCTCGAGGTCACCGACCCCTTGCGGGTGCAGCTCGCCCTCTGGCTCGACGACAAGCGCTGGCGCGAGGCGCCCGAGGACGAGGTGCGGCGCTTCCTCCGGGAGGCCGATCGCGTGACGCTCGAGACCGTCCTCACCGACCGCGAGCTGGAGGCGCTCGACTACGGCTACCGCGAACGCGTCTGGGACCTGCACCTGCCGTGGATCCGCGAGCTGCCGCGCGTCCTGCCGGGCCTCTTCGCCGAGGCCGCGCGCCGTGCGCAGACCGCGGGCTTCGACGGCGTCGAGCTCCACTACGCGCACGCCTACACGATGGCGTCCTTCCTCTCGCGCCTCAACACGCGCACGGACGGCTACGGGGGGACGCTCCCGCATCGCGTGCGCCTGCCGCTCGACGTCCTCGCGGCGGTGCGCGCGCGCGTCGGCCCCGACTACCCGGTCGGCATCCGCTACCTCGGCGACGAGGTCGTGGAGGGCGGAAGCCGTGTCGACGACGCCGTGTGGTTCGGAATCAAGTTCGCCGAAGGCGGCGTCGACTATCTCTCGGTCTCGAAGGGCGGCCGCTTCGAGGACGCCAAGCAGCCGAAGATCGGCGAGGCGGTCTACCCGTACACGGGCGAGTCGGGCTACGAGTGCATGCCGACGGTGCTCTCCGACGCGCGCGGCCCGTTCGGCCGCAACGTGCCGCTGGCCGCGGCGATCCGCCGGGCGCTCCGCGGCGCGGGCCACACGACGCCCGTCGTGACGAGCGGCGGCATCACGACGTTCGAGCAGGCGGAGGGGATCCTGGAACGGGGGGAGGCGGACTGCGTGGCGGCCGCGCGGCAGTCGCTCGCCGATCCCGACTGGTTCAGGAAGGTCCGTCTCGGCC
>QHSA01000121.1 GCA_003220315.1 Candidatus Rokuibacteriota bacterium | reverse complement strand
CTCCGGGTGGAGGGCGCGTGCCTCCTGCTCGGCCCTCGGACCGATATCTACGACTTGATCGCCGCCATGGATATCTTTGTCTTGCCCTCACTCGACGAAGGAATCCCGATGGTCATCCTCGAAGCGATGGCGCTCGGGACACCCGTGGTGGCGACGGCGGTGGGAGGGGTCCCCGAGGTGATCCGGCATCGCGAGACCGGCCTGCTCGTCGCGCCAAGGGACGAGCGGGCCCTGGCGGACGCCTGCCTGGAGCTGGCGCGGAACCGCGATTGGGCGCAGACCTTCGGCGCTCGAGCAAGGCGGGTCGTCGACGAGGCGTTTTCGCACGAGAGGAACGGACACGCCTTGATGGAGGTGTATCGCAGGGTCACCTCCGGCAGAGAGCTCGGTGGAACGGAACGGCCGCGCCCATGAAGGGATCCATCAAGAGTCTTCTCGGCCGAATCGTCTTCGAGTCTCGCCTCACGGCGATTCTGCTGAGAAACGCCGCAGTCATCGTGGCGTTTCATCGTGTCCAGGACACCGCGGGTTCTGACGGGCTGACGATCGGCGTCGCCATGTTCGAACGTTACTGTAGATTTTTCAGGCGTCACTTCCGGGTGGTCTCGTTGCGAGACCTCGTGCACAGGCTGGAGCGCGGCCTTGCGCTGGATCGTGACCTCGCCATCACGTTTGACGACGGATACCGAGACAATTTCGAGAATGCCGTTCCCGTGCTCGAGAAGCTTTCCTTGCCGGCAACCTTCTTCGTCGTCAGCCAGTGGATCGGAACGGACGTCGTTCCGTGGTGGGACAGCGCGCAGGGCGCTCGTCATCCCTGGATGACGTGGGATCAGGTTCGGTCGCTCCACCGGAAGGGCTTCGACGTCGGTGCGCATACACGAACCCACGTCGATCTCGGTCAGGTCTCCGAAGCCGAGGCGAGGGAGGAGGTTGTCGGCGCGCGGCTCGAGCTGGAGGGGCAACTCGCCGCACCCGTCGAGTTGTTTGCCTACCCGTACGGCGGACGGAATCACCTCGCCGACGCGAATAGAAATCTCGTGAAGGCCGCCGGGTTCCGCTGTTGCTGCTCGTGCTTCGGCGGAGTCAACGCCGTCGGAACCGATCCGTTTCATTTGGGAAGAATCCCGATCTCGCCCTGGTATGCCTCCCCGCACCAGTTTGGTCTCGAGCTCGCTCTCGGGATGAGCGTCCAATCCCCGTAACGTCGGCCGGCTCCTCCGCCTGCCCCTCAGGAGACGAACATTGCTGCGCAACGTTGGAAGCAACTGGGTGCTGACACTGGTGACCATCGGGGCCACCTACGTGCTCACGCCCTTCGTCATCCACGTCCTCGGGCCAGAGGGGTACGGGACCTGGACCCTGATCACGTCCATGACGGGGTACATCGGCCTGCTGGCCCTGGGAGTTCCGATGGCGTCCGTTCGGTACCTCGCGCAGCACGTGGCTGAAGGCGATCGACGGAAGATGAACGAGGCGATCGGGAGCTGCGTCGGTCTCTACCTGATGATTGGTGTCGCCGCCGCCGTGATCGGCGCGGCGTTACTCGCGTTGTTCGGCGTCTACGAGATCCCCTCCAGCTTTCAGGACACGGCGCATCTCGCCTTCGGCCTGATGGTGCTCCAGGTCTCGGCGGGTTTCATCGGGCTCCTTCCTGAGGGCATCATGTTCGCGCACCACGACTTCGTGGTCCGGAATCTCGTCCGGATCGGCGGAGTGCTCCTGCGGCTGAGCCTGACGATGAGTCTCCTGACGCTCGAGGCCTCGCTCGTCATCCTGGCCCTCATTCAGATCGCCTGTCTGGCGTTCGATTTCGGCGTCTCGTGGCTCCTCGTCCGTCGGCGCTACCCCGGGGTTCGGCTGAGCCTGGCCGACTTCGACCGCGGGATGTTGCGGAGGATCTTCGCCTTCAGCCTCTACGTGTTGTTGCTGAACACGGGAGCGCGTCTGAGCTTCGAGACAGACGCCCTCGTGATTGGCGCATTCATGGGCGTGGGATCGATCGCCTTCTACGCCGTCGCCAACAGCCTCGTCGTCTACCTGATGGACTTCATCGGGTCCATCGCGGCGGTCGTCTCACCGATGGCCACTAAGCTGAATACGGAGGGAAAGATGTCGGACCTCCGAGAGATCTTCCTGAAATGGTCGAAGGCCGCATTGTCGCTGACCATCATGGCGGGCCTCTTTCTGATCGTTCTCGGGCCGAGATTCATCGGGTGGTGGATCGGTCCTTCGTTCGAGCACCCGGCCGGCGAGGTGCTCCAGATCCTCATGGTTTCGAGCCTCGTGTTCCTCCCGGTCAGGGGCGTGGCCGTGCCCGTCCTGATGGGCCTCGGGAAGCCGACGGTGCCCGCCATGGCCTATCTCGCGGCCGGCCTGCTGAATCTGGGGCTCAGCGTGCTCCTCATACGGCCGCTCGGGCTGTCAGGGGTGGCTCTGGGGACGGCCATCCCCAACGTCCTCTTTGCGCTGGTCGTCGTGACCGTCGCGTGCCGAGAGCTCGAGATCTCTCTGCCGCATTACCTGCGATACGTCGTTCCTCGAGCGGCGGTCGGAGCTCTCCCGGTCCTCGCATTGCTGCTGTGGTTCAAGCTCGGACTGGAGGTCCAGAGCATGACAGGGCTGATCGCGGCGGGGTCAGCAATGGTCGTGCTGTTCGGCGTGATCTGGGTCTGCTTCGTGTACCGCAACGATCCCTACGTCGATTTGAGACCTCGTCTGGGTCGTCTCCGTGCCTGGAGCAGGGCATGAGCCAACTCCTCGTGACCGGCACCTGCGAGCCCGGACTCCAGGCCTCGAGCGCTTCCGCGCCGGCGGCGCGCATGACCGTCGAACTCACACACGACCTCGGCTTGCGACCGGAGGACGCCGCGTCTCTTGAAACTCTCATCGAGGGCCACCCGAGCCTCGGGGTCTTCCTCTCGAACGCCTGGCTGTCCGGCTTCTTTGCCGAGCCTCCGACCGGCTTCGCGCCGTCGCTCGCGCTGCTGCGTGAGGGGAACGCCCTGCGGGGTGTCGCGCCAATTGCACTTCGCGATACGCTCACGCACCGGCGCGTGGGTCTCGTGGGCGGAGGCATGGGGTCCGACCGGATCGATCTCCTGGCCGCCAGGGGGTTCGAGGCGGTCTGTGCGGACGCATTCCTGTCTTGGCTCGGAGAGGCCTTTGGCGGGAGGGCCTTCGTCCTCGAGCTACGAGATGTGCCTGCCGACTCGCCCCTCTGGGGGGCGGTTCACCGTGCCGGAGTCGAGCGCACCCAGCCACTTGCCCTCCAGCCGCGAGAAATCCATACCCTTCCATATCTGGATCTCGTCGAGCCGTGGACTTCCGCCATCGACGCGGCTCCTCCGGCCCGGAGCCTCCGTTCCCTGGACAAGCACCGCCGCTGGCTCGAGCGTCGCTGTCGCTTGAGGATTGACCTCCTCGAGAACCTCAGCGAGGTGATGGACGCCTTTGAGTCTCTTGCTCGATTCCTTCACGCTCGCTGGCGCGATCGGGACCGTGGATCGATTCTGGACAACCCCCGCACGCTCCGGTTTCACCGACACGTGCTCCCGCTCCTGTTGAGCGAGAAACGTCTCAGGATGATCCGGTTGTCGGCCGACGCCCGAACGATCGCCGTTTTCTATGGGCTGGCGAGCGGTCGATGGTGGGGATATTACCTCGCCGGCTATGATCGCGAGTGGGCAGGACGCATCCACCTCGGGCAGATCGCGCTCGCGACCGCCATCGAATTCGCCTCGAAGGAGGGCGCCACCGAGTTCGATTTCCTCAAAGGCGCGGACCGGGTCAAGTATCTGTGGCCGGTTCGCGAACGCGCGACACTGGACGCCGACGTCTATTCGGAAGGATCTGGAGCGCAGTTCAAACGCGTGACGCGGGCGACCCGTGACGCGGCCGCAGCGCTCGCCAAGTCCGGCCGCGATCTCTTCTTGAAGCGTTGACACCCTTGACTCGCGCCCCGTCCGTGTCTGATTCGTTGCTCTCGGTCCCCTCCGCGCGCACGGGACACATTCGGCCATTTGTTGCGGAAGACATTCCGCAGGTCGCGCGACTTCACAGCATGGTCTTCGGGCCGCGCGGCCGGACCGACGCCGCGGGGCTCGATTCGTATCCGGCCTACTTTACGCGCGTCTTCCTCGACAATCCCTCGCGCGATGTCAGGCTCTCCTCCCTGGTGTGTGAGGAAGGGGGTGGACGCATCGTCGGCTTCTTGGGCGTGGTGCCGCGGGGGATGTCGATGAACGGACAACGACTGCTGGCGGCGATCAGCTCCCAGTTTGTGGTGGACCCGGCGGGCCGTGCGGGCGTCGTGGCCGTGCGGCTCGCCAAAGCGTTTCTGGACGGTCCTCAGGATCTGTCCATCTCGGACGAAGCCACCGACGTGTCTCGCAGGATCTGGGAGGGGCTCGGCGGGACGACGTCCCTGTTACACAGTATTCACTGGACGCGCCCCCTACGACCCGCTCGACTCGCCCTGTCGTTGTTGCGCAACCGGGGCCGCGTCGCGCCCTTCGCCGTGGCGGCCGGGCCCCTCGCGCGGATCGTCGACGCGCTCGCGACACGGATCCCGGGAAGCCACTTCCACCAGTCCGCGCCTCGGGTTTCGGCAGGCGACCTGCGCGAGGAAGCGGTCCTGGCGAGTCTGCCCGAGTTCGCGGGGGTCGGGTCGCTGCGCGTGGAATACGACGGTCGTACGTTGCGGTGGCTGCTGGAACGGGTCGAGCAGAAGACGAGCGGCGGCCGTCTTCAGAAGGCCCTGATCAGGAACGAGGAGAAGATCGTCGGCTGGTATCTCTACCATCTGAACCGGGGAGGCATCGCCGATGTGCTGCAGATCGCGGCGACGCCCTCCTCCGTCCATGACGTTCTCGATCACCTCTTCTATCAGGCGTGGCGGCAGGGTGCGATCGCGGTGACCGGGCGCCTGGAACCCCGCTTCCTGCAG
>QHSA01000120.1 GCA_003220315.1 Candidatus Rokuibacteriota bacterium | reverse complement strand
TCCCGATACAATCGCCCTCATGGCCGCGGCGATCGTCGTCAGCGAATCGGTCCGAGTGCCCGGGCACGCGCTCCACGTCCGCGCCGCGCGCGCCTCGGGGCCCGGCGGTCAGAACGTGAACAAGGTGGCGACGAAGGTAGAGCTCCGGGTCGACCTCGGCGCGATCGAGGGACTCTCCGACGCGGCGCGCGCACGGCTCAGCGGGTGGAGCAAGAGCCGGCTCGACGCCCACGGCCGGCTCATGGTCACGAGCCAGGCGACCCGCAACCAGGCCCGGAACCTGGACGACGCCCGTGAGAAGGTCCGGGCCCTCGTCGCCGCGGCCCTCCGCGAGCCCCGACCGCGCCGGCCGTCGCGCCCGCCCGCCGGGGCGACGGAGCGGCGGCTCGAGGCGAAGAAGCACCGCGGCACACTCAAGCGCGGGCGCGCGCGCCCGGAGGCCTGAGGGGTCAGCGCTTCGGCGGGCGGCCCTCGCGGTACGCGGCGACGCCGGCGCTGACGCCCGCACGAACCCCGCGCGCGATCACTTTCGCCTCGACGACCGCCCGGCGCACTTTGGGCTCGAGCACGCGCACGGTGCGCGCCACCTTCACCCGCGTTCGCCGCTCGAGCCGCTTGAGGCGCCGCCGCGCCTGGCCGCGCGCCCGACCGGTTCGGGCGCGCAGCTCCGCGAGCTGCTTCTGGAGCGTCCGGAGCTGCTTGTCGAGGTTCTTCATCGCGTCCCCATCGGCGCTCAGAACCCGAGCGCGCGGACCTCGTCGCGGAAGCGCCCGACGTTCCGGAGCTTGATCGCCTCGTAGCCGCGGATCACGTCGGGCAGGTTGGCGAGCTTCACCGCGGCCTCGTACGTCTCGGGCGAGAGTGAGACCAGCGCCTTCTCGACCAGCGCCCGGTACTCGCCGGGAAGCGCCCGCTCGACGCGGCGCACCTCGGCGTACCCGAACGGGTCGAGCGCGGTTCCGCGGAGCCTGCGCAGGCCGACGAGGAGTCGGAAGACGCCGTCGAACCATTTACCGAGCTTGAGCTTCCGCGTCATGCCGAGGGCGCGGAGGAACGGCGGGTGGAGGTTGTACCGGACCGTCACGCCGCCCGGGAACTCGGCCGCCAGCGCCGTCGCGAGGTCCTGCGCGAGGTGCAGGCGCGCCACCTCGTACTCGTCCTTGTAGGCCATGAGCTTGAAGAGGTAGCGCGCGACGCCCTGGGAGAGCCGCGTCTCCCCGGGCACCATGGCCGCCTCGGCCAGGTACACGCGCCTCACGAACTCCACGTACTCCCGCGCGTACGCCGGGCTCGCGTAGGCGCAGAGCTCGGGCACGCGGAGCTCGAGGAGGCGCCGGAGCTCGCCCGTGGCCCCCACCTGCTCCACGAGGGCGCGCGCCTCGCGCCCGAGCTCCGGCCGGACCTCGACCGCCCCGAGACGCCGCCGCCTCAGGCTCTTGGCCCACACGGGATCGCCGACGAAGAGCCGGCCCGCGCGGAAGGCGTGGGTGTTCATCTGGACCGACACGCCGTTGAGCACGATCGCTTCCTCGATCGCCTCGGCGCTCACGGCAATGGCGCCCGCCTGATAGGCGGCGCCGAGCACGAGCATATTGGCCGCCATGTGGTCGTCGAAGAGCGTCTCGGCGAGGACCTGCGCGTCGAGGTAGACGTTCTCGTCCTTGCGGGTGAAGCGGTTGATGGACGCGACGAGCCCGCCCGGGTCCGGGAACTCGACGTCGGTCGAGGTCACCATCGCGCCGGTCGGCACCTTGCTCGTGGAGACGACCGCGATCGTGCGGTCGGGGCTCGCGTGGTCGAGGTTCTGGGGCGAGGTCGCGACGAGGAAGTCGAAGCCGAGGTAGCAGTCGGCCGATCCCGCGGCCACCTTGTTCGACACCTCCGGGGCCTGCTCGAAGATCTTGAGGTGCGAGACGACGGGGCCGCCCTTCTGGGAGAGGCCCGTCTGGTCGAGGCCGCGGACGTGCTTGCCGTCAAGGAGCGCGGCCGTGCCGAGGACCTGGTTGACGGTCACGACCCCCGTGCCGCCGATTCCCATCATGAAGACGTTCGAGTCTCGCGGCACCCGGAGCGGCGGCGGGGGCGGCTCGCGATCCACCGTGAACACCCGCCGCGCCTTCCTGGCGGCCGTGCCCCGGGGCACGACCGTCAGGAACGACGGGCAGTCGCCGTTCAGGCAGGAATAATCCTTATTGCAGGAGGATTGATGAATTTGCGTCTTTCGTCCGAATTCCGTCTCGACCGGTTGCACCGACAGGCAATTACTCTTCACGCCGCAGTCGCCGCAGCCTTCACAGACCGCCTCGTTGATGAAGACCCGCATCGCGGGATCGGGGAGCTTGCCGCGCTTCCGGAGCCGCCGCTTCTCCGCCGCGCAGCGCTGGTCGTAGATCAGCGCGGTCACGCCCGGGACCGCGCGCAAGAGCTGCTGGGCCTCGTCGAGCCGATCGCGGTGCCAGACCTCCACGCCCGGGGCCCACTGGGCGCTCGTCGGGTACTTGTCGGGCTCGTCGGTCATCACGACGATGCGCCGGACGCCCTCCGCGTGGAGCGAGCGCGTCAGCTCCGGCACCGGCATCGCGCCCGCGGCGTCCTGGCCGCCGGTCATCGCGACCGCGGAGTTGTAGAGGATCTTGTAGGTGATGTTCGTGCCGGCGGCGATCGCCTGGCGCACCGCGAGCGAGCCCGAATGGAAGAAGGTCCCGTCGCCGAGGTTCTGGAAGATGTGCGGGGTCTCGGTGAAGGGCGCCATCCCGACCCACTGCACGCCCTCGCCGCCCATGTGGGTGAGCCCCATCGTCCGCCGGTCCATGAGGAGGGCCATGCCGTGGCAGCCGATCCCGGCGCTCGCGATCGAGCCCTCCGGCAGGACCGTCGAGCGGTTGTGCGGGCAGCCCGAGCAGAAGTACGGCTGGCGCGCCAGCGTGAGCGGCGCCGGGCGCTCGCGGAGCGCCCCGAGGAGGGCGACCCGCGCGGTGATGGACTCGCGCGGGATCCGCCGCTCGAGCCGCGTCGCCACGATCTGGGCGATCCGGTCCGCGTCGAGCTCGGCGTCGGCGGGCACGAGCGGGCGGCCCTCGAGGTCGGATTTGCCGAGGATGCGCGGGCGCTCGGCCTCGTTGTAGAGGATGTCGCGGATGAAGAGCTCGCAGAACGCCCGCTTCTCCTCGATGACGAGCAGCTCCCGGAGCCCCCGCGCGAAGTCACGGATCGTCGTCGCTTCCATCGGGAAGAGCATCCCGATCTTCAGCAGCCGGATGCCGTAGTGCCGGAGCGTCGTGTCGTCCAGGCCGAGCTCGCGCAGCGCCTCGCGCAAGTCGTAGTAGGTCTTGCCGGGCGCGGCGATCCCGAGCCACGCGTTCGGCGTGTCGAGCGTGACGCGGTTGAGCCGATTGACCCGGGCGAAAGCCTTCGCGGCCTCGAGTCGCCCGTAGTGGATCTCACGCTCGGTGTCGAGCCCCCACGGTGGCATCAGGAGCGGGTTCTGTCGCTGCTGCCACGGGCGCCCGTCGTACTCGAAGCCGGGGTCGGCGATCGCGACGCGATCGGGCGCGACCTCGGCGGTGCCGATTTCATCGGCGACGTTGGTGACGATCTTGAAGCCGACCCAGAGCCCGCTGTAGCGCGAGAGCTCGAAGCCGAGCCGCCCGAGGTCCAGGATCTCCTGGACGGTCCCCGGGAAGAGGACAGGGAAGAGCGCGTCGTAGAAGGCGACCTCGGAGTGCGACGGGATCGTGGACGACTTGGAGAGCGGGTCGTCGCCGCCGAGGGCCAGCACGCCACCGTAACGCCCGACGCCGGCGAAGTTGGCGTGCTTGAAAATGTCGCCCGTGCGGTCGACACCCGGGCCCTTGCCGTACCACATGCCGACGACGCCGTCGTACTTGGGTCTGGGGAAGAGGTTGGCGAGCTGGCTGCCGTAGATCGCGGTCGCGCCGAGGTCCTCGTTGAGCCCGGAGATGAAGACGACGTTGTGCTCGCGAAGGAGATCCGGATTGCGCTCCAGGGTCAGGTCGAGCCCGCCGAGGGGCGAGCCCCGATAGCCGGAGATCAGCGTCGCGGTGTTGAGGCCCCTGCGGCGGTCGGCGCGGTGCTGATCGAGCGGCAGCCTGACGAGCGCCTGGATGCCGGACAGGAAGATGAGCCCCTCTTCTCGGCGGTACTTGGCATCCAGGGCGAAGTCGCGCGTGATCGTCATCGGCTGCTCGTATGATACGGGGGCGCTCAGGCGGGCGCAAATCCCGCCGCGCACCATGGCCGCCGGACGGCGACGCGGCGGGGGCCAGACACGTAATTACATGAGCTCGACTCTGGCGCGGTGGGCGCCGGGCGACGCCAGCGCCGCATCCCGCGTCACCAGGGGAGCCGCCAAGGCTTCAGCGAGAGCGACATAGGCCGCATCGTAGGCGGTCAGGTTGTTGCGGAGATCCCAGATCCGGGATAGGAGCAGGTCGTGAGGATAGCGAACGAGGGGAAGGTCGACCAGATCTTCGAGCGCCTGCAGCCCGCGCCGCGCTTCCATCTCGCCCGAGGCTGCGTAGCGTCGCAGCACCTGGGCGACTTCCAGGTCCACGAGGTGCGGCGCGTGGAGCGTCTCGCCCGCCGCGGACAATCGATCGGCGATGCGCTGCCCCGCGGAGGTGTTGAGAAGCACCTCCAGCAGAGCGGAAGCGTCGACCACTATCACGTTCGTTCTCGCTCCGCTCTCACGGCCTTGGCCGGTGGGACACGAGTGACAACCGGCGTGCGCTGGGCGAGCCGATACCGGAGCTCGGCCAGCGTCGGTCGCTCGGCGACGCGGCGGACCTCCCGGAGAAGGTAGTCGGACAGGGACAGACCTTCCAGGGCCGTCGTCCACGAGGCCGAGCTGGCCCTCCTCGCGAAGGGCGCGCACCGTTTGTCCGCGCTCGTCGAACGCCACGAGGCGCACGCCGTCGGGTTCTGGGACTCGCTCGCCACGACGGGCTACCAGCGCGATCCACGGATGCTGCGCTACGTGAAGACGCTCGACGCCAAGCCCACCTGAGGGGAAGGATTTCTCAGTAAAAACCGCCGACTCCTTAGTCCTCGATCCGGCCAACTCCTGTCAGGTAAATAACTGGAATCGTTGAAACTTTCTTGACGCCAGGAGTTTCTGGACGTAAGGCTCCCAGAGGGCCACCCGGCGTGGACCCGGCTCATTTACCTACAGGAGGACCAGCATGTATCGACGACCTGGATCGCGTGAAGAAGACGCCTGGCTGAGCGACGCGCAGCTCGCGCACTGCGCCCCGGCAGAGACCGAGCCGTTTCAGTCGCCGGTCCCGACCCGGATGGTCTCGAACGGGGAGTACATGCCGTGTCCCCAGACGGAGCAACAGAAGCGGGTGGAGGCCCGGATCCAGGAGCTCGCGGACACAGCGTCCAAGAAGCTCGGGATGAGCCGGCGGAAGTTCCTCGCCAGTACCGGAGGCATGGCGGCGGCCTTCCTCGCGATGAACGAGGTGTTCGGGCGGATGTTCAACGTGAGCCCGATCGAGATGTTTGAGCCGGCCGCGTACGCCGCGACCGGAACCCCGCCGAACCTGTTTGTCTTCGACGACCAGACCCACCTGGTGCGATCGAGTCAGAACTTTCCCAACGCGCTGAGAG
>QHSA01000119.1 GCA_003220315.1 Candidatus Rokuibacteriota bacterium | reverse complement strand
CGATATCAGCACACGCGAGGGCGTGGATAAGGTGACCCGGGAAGTATTGGACCGCCTCGGTGGTGTGGACATCCTGGTTAACAATGTCGGCGGTTCTTCCGCACCGAGCGGCGGCGTGCTGGCTCTGAGCGACGCGGATTGGCAGGACACCATCAATGCCAACCTCTTCGCCGCCGTCCGCCTCGACCGCGGACTGTTGCCAGGAATGCTGAGGCAGGGATCTGGCGTCATCATCCATATCTCGTCCATCCAGCGGCGCTTGCCATTGTTCGAGGCGACGCTCGCCTATGCGGCCGCCAAGGCGGCGTTGACGACCTACAGCAAGGGGCTGTCGAAGGAAGTTGGGCCGAAGGGCGTCCGCGTGAATACGGTTGCGCCGGGCTACATCGAAACGACGGCTGCACATCGCCTCGTCGTCCGGCTCGCCGAAGAGGCCGGGACCGATGAGGACACTGCCCGCCAGGGGCTGATGGACTCGCTCGGAGGAATTCCCATCGGCAGGCCGGGCCGGCCCGAAGAGGTGGCGGAACTGGTCGCCTTCCTGGTTTCGGACCGGGCAGCCTCGATTCACGGGAGCGAATACGTGATCGATGGCGGCACCGTGCCAGCGGTCTGATGATCTCCTGGCTTCGCAGCGGTCATCGAACAGGCATATTGAAGGTCTCCAATCGAGGCAGGTGCCGCCCGTCAGATCGCGGTACGGCCGCCATCGACGGCGACGATCGCGCCGGTGACGTAGCTGGCGCGGGGTGAGGCCAGGAACGCGACGACCTCGGCAATTTCTGAGGGTTCGGCGGCGCGGTTGAGTGGCGTGGTGGCGCCGAGCTTATCGAACAGGTCGCGTGCCTGAGGTCGCGTGTACACCGGGCCGGGGGCGACGGCGTTGACCCTGACGCCGCGTGGGCTGAACTCAGCGGTCCATGCTTGTGTCAGCGAAACCAAGGCGGCCTTGGTGGCCCCGTAGGCCGCGCCGCCGGGCAAGCCGAGCCGGCCGGCCATGCTGCTGATGTTAATGATGCTGCCCTTGCCCCTGGCCGCCATCCCTGGCGCGAACGCGGCGACGAGGTAGAACGGTGCGCGAACGTTGTCGGCAAACATGCCATCGAAGGTGGCGACGTCGAGGTCTGCGGTTGGCCCCCACGCCGAGTGCCCGGCGTTGTTGACCAAGACGTCGATGTCTCCGACCTGCTCAGCAAGCCGCCGAATCTCGCCAGGGTCGCTAAGGTTGGCCGGGAGGAAACGTGCCTTGCCGCCGGACCGTTCAATCTCCTTGACGGTTTGCGCTCCGCGCTCGGCGTCGCGTCCGTGCACGATCACCTCGAAACCGTCGGCGGCCAGCTTCAAGGCGACCGCACGGCCGATACCGGACGTCGCGCCGGTCACGAGCGCTTTCGAGGGATGGATGTCGGTCATATCTTTGCTCCTCCAGGTTGAGTAGACCCGTCAGCCTAGTGAAGGCCGTGGTAGACGTCCCGCCGCCTCGGGCGAACCCGCCGACCGGGTCTCGCCGCGCCGGGTCATCGACCGACCACGCACCATGCGTGATAAGTCACCCCGTTTGATGCGAGCTGTCGAATAGCAGATTCCAGTAGCGCCTTCAGCCGGGAGAGTTAAGGCGGCGCGTCGACAAGTTCGCCCTCACGTCGAACAACGTCACCGATGCCGTTCTCGGCGACACCATTCGTTATTGGGATTCCTTTCCCGCGCCGAATGGGTGGAGGAGATTGCTCATTGCGGCCTCGCCCTCAGGCCGCCGAGCCCTGCGACCACTGCCCCCGGAGTCCGAATGCGGCTTTGGCGAAGAACCGGTTAAGATCGCCGGCGGAGGAATCATGCCAATGGCCCATCCGATCATCGCATTGATAGGCGTGCCGTACGACGGTGCGGCCACCCTCGGCTGGCCGGGTGCGCGCTACGCGCCGGCGGAGGTTCGCAGGCACCTGACGTGGATGCTGAACCGCGTCCAGGGCGGACAGATCTACTGGGTCGACGAGGACCGCATTGTCCCGTTCGACCTCGGGCAACTGCACGATGCGGGCGACGCGGCCGTTGTCCCTCACGACCTGGTGGCGACGCTCGCCGCGGCCCGGGCCAAGACCGCAGAGGAGACGCGCAACGGACGCATCCCCGCCGTGGTTGGCGGTGATGACTCGATCCTGTTTCCCGCCGTGGCAGGCTTTCACGATGCGGTGGCTGGCACGGTCGCGATCGTGCATTTCGACGCGCATCTCGACCTGATGGATGAGTCACCCGCTCAAGGGCGTTATAGCCATTCGAGCGGGATGCGGCGCGCGCTCGAGTTGCCGCGCGTCGACCAACGACGCTGCGTGCAGGTCGGTACGCGGAGCTTCAACTTTCCGTCTTCGAAGCGCTTCATCGACGAGATCGGACTTGCCGAGCTGCCGGCGCGCACGGTGCGCCGCTGCGGAACGGAGTGGACATTCGCCCGGATCGGAGAAGTTACCAGCGGCGCGGATCACATCTTCCTCAGCGTCGACATGGATGTGCTCGATCCTGCACACGCGCCTGGCGTCGGGTGGCACGAGCCCGGCGGTCTGACGAGTGGTGAGCTGCTCGATCTGCTCGTTGCGCTCGCGCCGCGCGTGGGCGGCTTTGCGTTGAACGAAGTCAATCCGCTGACCGATGCGGGACCGAAAACGACGATTCTCGCCGCGAACCTCGTTTTCCAGTTCGCGGTCGCCGCCGCGGGAAGAAATGAGTGATGACGAATGTCGGTTCTCACCCGGGCTGAACAATGATCTGAGACGGCTCCTCGCGCGGCCGGGCCTGGAACCGCAGACCCAGCCAGCCGAGTCCGTTCCCCGCCTCCGGGCAGCGGGGAGGTCGCCATTCCCCCGAACAGGGGTCGTCGCGCCTGTGCCGCAGGTTGATCGGCATCGAGGGTGACGCGTAAGATAGGCGGCGAGCTCAAGCTCCATGCGCGCCCTCCTCGCACTCCTCCTCATGGTGGTCGCCCTCGGCGTCGCGTCCGCGCAGGAGCGGACGGACGCGCCGGCGTCGATCCCCCTTCCCGAGGTCGCCAGCCGCGCGGAGCGCGTGATGGCGGACCTCCGCCAGCTGGACGCGCTGCTGGTGAGGCCGCCCGAGGTCGAGGCGATCGAGCGCGAGCTGCCCCCGGTCGTCGTGCGCCTCCGGGAGCGCAGCGAGGAGACGACGCTGGGGCTCGCGGCGGCGCCGTCGCTGACCGTCCTCGACGTGCTGGTCGACGGCTGGGAGGGCGCGCGCCAGGCCCTGCTCGAATGGGTCGACGTGCTCACCCGGCGCGCAACGCGACTCGAGGAGGAGCGCCAGCGTGTCGACGGGGTCGTCGACCGGTGGCGGCGTGCGCGGGACGACGCGCGCGAAGGGAAGGCGCCGGCGGCGGTCACGGAGCGGGTGGATTCGGTGCTCGCCGCCCTCGACGGCGCGCGCTGGCGGCTGGAAGCCGAGCGCGATGCGATCCTCGCCCTCCAGGGCCGGGTGGCGGCGCTGCTCGCCCAGGCCGAGGACGCCCTCGCCGCGCTCGAGCGCTGGCGCCGCACCGCGGTCGGCGACCTCCTCGTCCGCGACAGCCCGCCGATCTGGAGCCCCGAGCTGCGCGCGCGAGCCTTGGCCCGGGTGCCGGTACGGGTCCGTGACGTCGTGGGCGCCGACGCGGCCGAGCTCGCGGACTTCCTCGCGTCCCGCCCCTGGCGCCTCGCCGTGCAGCTCGCGGGCCTCGTCGCGCTGGGCCTGGCGCTGCGACGGGGGCAGGCACGGGCGCGGCGCTGGATGGCGCAGGAGGAGAGCGTCGTGTCGGTCGCGGCCGTCTTCGATCACCCGTTCGCGTCGGCGCTGCTCCTCGCGGCGCTCGCCTCGTGGTGGATGTACCCCGGCCACCCCAGGCTCATGGGCGTGGTGGTTCCCCTCCTGGTGGTGCCGCCGGTGCTCGTGATCTCCCGCCACATCGTCCCGGCGCCCGTACGACCGGCGCTCTACGCCCTCGGCAGCTTCTATGTGGCCGACCGCCTCCGCGACTTCGCCGCGGTGGTACCCCTCCTTGAGCGCACCCTGTTCTTGCTCGAGGTCGCGGCGGGCGTGATCGTCGCCGGCTGGCTGCTGGCGTCGGGGCGGCTCGCGCGCGCGCCCGGCCAGGACGCCCCGCGCGCGTCGACGCTGCGCTCGACGACGATCTTCGCGCTCGTCGTGCTCGCGGTCGCGCTCACCGCCGGAACGCTCGGTTACGTCCGGCTCGCCCAGGTCGGTGCCTCGGCGCTCTTCCGCGTCGGTTATCGCACGCTCGTGATCTACGCCGGCGTCCGCGTCACGCTGGGCCTCGTCGCCTACGTGCTCCGCGTCCGCCCGCTACGCCTGCTCTACGCGGTGCAGCGCCACCGGCCGCTGATCGAGGGACGCGTGCGGGGCGTCTTGACCGTCATCGGGACCGCCGCGTGGCTCGCCGGAGCACTCGATGCCGTGGAGCTGCTCGACCCGGCCCTCGTGCTGGGGCGCGCGAGCCTCCAGGCCGACCTGGCGCCGGGGCCGCTGGTGGTGACGCTGGGGAACCTGCTGCTGTTCGGCGCGACGGTGTGGGCGGCGTTCCTCTCGTCGTCTTTCCTTCGGTTCATTCTCGGCGAGGACGTGTATCCCAGGCTGCCGCTCGCCCGCGGCCTGCCGTATGCGGCCTCGGCCATCCTCCACTATGCGACGCTCTTCGTCGGCTTCCTGTTCGGCGTGACGATCCTCGGCGTAGACCTCACCCGCGTCACGATCCTGGCAGGCGCGTTGGGCGTCGGCGTCGGCTTCGGCCTGCAGGGCATCGTCAACAACTTCGTCTCGGGGCTGATCCTCTTGACCGAGCGGCCGCTCAAGATCGGCGATTCCATCCAGTTCGGCGACCTCGCCGGACAGGTGACGCGCATCGGCATGCGCTCGAGCACGGTGCGCACGTGGGAGGGAGCCGAGGTCATCGTGCCGAACGCGACGCTGGTCGGCGAGCGGGTGATCAACTGGACGCTCTCCGATCGGATGCGCCGCATCGATCTGCCCGTCGGCGTCGCCTACGCCACGCCCCCCGAGCAGGTGCTCGAGCTGCTCACGCGGGTGGCGCGGGCCCACGCCGGCGTGGTGGCCGAGCCAGCGCCGCAGGCGCTCTTCCTCGGCTTCGGCGACAGCGCGCTCAAGTTCGAGCTGCGCGCGTGGACGGCGCACTTCGAGGACTGGCTGCGGATCCGGAGCGAGCTGGGCGTCGCGGTCTACGCGGCGCTGAGCGAGGCGAAGATCGAGATCCCGTTCCCGCAGCAGGACGTCCGCATCAGGCGCGACGATCCGGGCGGGCGCTGAGCGGGCACTGGCTCACCAGCGGGCCGACCGCGACGCGCGTGTGTCCCGACGATCCAGGTCGGGAGCAGCCTCAGTCTCCGTCGCCGCGTGGGCTCTTTGAGAGCTCCGTGACCCATGGATATCGCTCCGCCTCGGCCCGCGTATAGCCCAGGTTGAAGACGGTGGAGCTGCGTGGGATATCCTTCGCCTCTTCGTAGAGCGTCCGGAATACGCGGTCCCAGATGGAGCTGGTGATGCCGTAGTTGCCGGTTTCGTTATGGAAGTGGTGGGCGAGGTGAAGCCGTTTAATTCGCTGCAGAAAGGGCGATTTCGGCATGTAGTGCAGGTGCTGAACACAGTGGCAGAACTCATAGAAACAGATAATCAATGAGCCTGCGGCGAACGCGGCCGCGGCGCCCGCTCGGCCACCCACAGTCCAGCCGATGGGAAGGGCGACCAGCGCGAGGGTCGGCACCGTCGTGTAGAGCGCGCCGAACAACACGCGAAGGTCATGGGGATCTCGATGGTGGTCGAAGTGAATGCGCTTCCAGAGTGAAGCGGTGAGGGGAACCTTGTAGAGGAACCGACCGTGCAGGACATACCGGTGCAGCCCGTATTCCGCGAGGGGGTAGAGGAGTCCAATCAGCGTCGTCGCCACGACCGGTGGCCACACGGCTTCTGCCCAATGAATGGCGAGACCCCCGCCGATGGCCGCCATCAGCCAGTACGCGAGCACCGTCGGATGGGTAAAGAACGCCTTCAGAAAATCCGTCAGCGACATCCTCGAGAGATCTTGCGTTCGGCCGCTCCAAACCTTTCTGCCGACACTCAAGGCGTGTTCTCCGAACGCTGCGCTGAAGCTGCAATTCCCCAGCGTGTTGCCGGACCCAGTGACACGGTTCGTCGAGGTTGAGTTACGGCGCCGCCACCCCTGCCCGCTCGCGAGGGCGTAGTTGGTCCCACGCGTCCAAGGGCTCCTTCTTCCACGTCCCGTCGGATTCGGTGCGCCGCCTCATGCTCAACAGCACCTCCGGCAAGTCGTTCTTGATGAGAAAATCTTCCAGGAACCTGGGGACAACCGTGCCGCTGTCCACGGTAGTCGTGTACCGGAGAACGGTCTTGCCTTGGCTGTATGGGAGGAACTCCCAGGCACCGAACGTATCCGCAATGTCGTGGCTCCTCGATTTATCCAATACCCAACTCACCGTCCGCTGCGCGGGTTTGAAAATCAGATCAAGCGTGTAGCGGATCACGCCGAGCGGAACGCGAACCGTCTGGGTGACTTTCATGGTGTTTTTCGTCTTTTCCAGGACCTGTACCTTCTCGAGCCGCGGCATAAATTCGTTGAACTGATGATAGTTCAGCATTACCGCCCACACGGCGTCCGGCGGCTTGTTGATGAGGCAGTAGGCGATGGCTCGGGCGGCGCGCTTGTCATCCCCCCCGGTGGCGTAGGTGTGGGTCTTGACCACCACTTCGCCCTTTTCCATCCTCGCGAACTCGCCCACCGTGAGTCCGGTGGTCGCAGCCTCACCCGCCCATACAGAGGCCGCCCGAAACAGGAACACCGATGTGGCAAGTACGAGGGGGTTCAGCTTAGACCTGCGTGGCATGCGACGGAGCCTCCGGTTTGGCGCGTCGTCCTTGCGACGGACTCCTCTATGCTACCCCGTGGTACCTCCAATTTTATACAATCATTTCCGTCCGGCACGCACGGGTTCGCCTGGGCGGCGCCCTCAGAGAGGGCGCTCGTAGAGCCGGTAAGTCTTGTAGCGATATCCGCGCCAGAACTCGATCCCGCGAATCATCGGCAAGTTATCTTCGACGATCCAGGACGCCTCGACGCTCGTGACGCCACGTCGCAGGATCGCCCGGAGGCTCTCCTCGAACAAGACGGCATCGATGCCCCGCAGCCGCCACTCCTCCTTGATCCCGAACGTGAGCAGCCGGAGCGTGCGAATTCTTCGAGCGGCGAGAAGGAACTTCAACCAGCCCAGGGGAAACAGGCGCCCTCGCGTGGGGGCGATGGCTTGGTTGAAGTCGCGCAAGGCCACGAGGAAGCCGATCGGCTCGCACGAGCCGTCCGGGCGGCGGATTTCCGCCAATGAGCTGAAATCCCTGTCGAGGAGCGGCTTCAATCGTCTCGCGATGAACGCCAAGTCCTCGCGCGTCATGGGCACGAAGCCCCAGTTCCCCTGCCACGCCGCGTTGTACACCTCGCGGACGTTCGGCAGATCCGCCTCGAGGCTGCCCCTTGTGATCGGCCGAACGCGCAGGCCGGTCATCCTCCGTCGAGTTCGGCGCGCGAGACGCTGCAAGCGCTCGAGCGGTCCCGCGGACGGCTCGATCCGGTAGGCGAAGAGGTCCTTGGCCTTCCGAAAGCCTGCCTTCTCAAGGAGTTGGCAGTAGTAGGCCGGGTTATACGTCATCATGAAGACCGGGGGGGCATCGAATCCTTCGACCAGGAGTCCCGCTTCGGCATTGAGTGACGGGTTGGCGGGCCCGCGCAGAATGTTGAGGCCGCGTTCGCGCGCCCAGCCGGCGGCGGCCTCGACGAGGCGATCGGCCACCGCCCGATCGTTTTCCGATTCGAAGTACCCAAAGAAGCCTGTCCGCTCGCCATGAAAGTCATTGTGGTGGCGGTCCAGGATGGCGGCGATCCTACCGACGTCCGCTCCGTCACGGCGCGCGATGAAGAGCTCCATCTCAGCGTGCCAGAAGAAGGGGTTCTCCGGAGACAAGATCTTCACAAGATCGGCCCGGACCGGGGCGACCCAATGAGGGTCGTCCTCGTAAATCTTCTCGGCAACGTCGAAGAACCGGTGCAGCTCCCGCTTCGTCCTCCCGATCCGCTCGATCCTGACGTCGTTCACGATCCCATCCTCGCCGGGATGACGAGCACACCCGTCAGACGCCGACGCCGTGCACCAGGCCAACCTCACGCCCGATACGTTCGATCGCGTCG
>QHSA01000129.1 GCA_003220315.1 Candidatus Rokuibacteriota bacterium | reverse complement strand
CAGTTGTCGGGGACCTCGATCCGATAGCCGGCGCCATTATGGACGCCCCACGAGCGCGTCGTGCTGGTCCCGGCGAGAGCGTCGAACGGCAGCTTGCTCTCGTCGACGAAATAGGCCGGAGGCGGACCGGCGAGGACGGAGGTGCCACCCAAGACGAGGAGACTGAGAAAGCCGAGGAGCGCCGAAAGTGCCAGACGCTTCGTCATGACGCCCTCCATATGGAGGCGGAGCCTATACCCCGGGGAGGAGAGCCGTCAACCGCCGTCTGATACGAGCCGCGCCAACCGCGAGGGACGCCCGGAGTGTCTCCGTGACGTTCGTCAGCGCCGTGCGCGCGGCGCGGAGCCGGCGAACCACGCGACGATCCGGGTCCGATAGTAGTAGAGCGGCAGGGCCACCGCCACCACGATGGCCGTCAGGACGATCACCCGCACGTAGTTCCCGCTCGCCGTATGGGCCCCCTGCGCCGACAGGACCCATGTGCCAGGAATGCGGCCCAGCGTGGACGCGACGGCGAAGACCCCGAAGGGCAGCGGACTGATACCGAAGAGATAGGAGGCGATGTCCTTGGGGAACCCCGGAATGAGATAGATGATGAGACAGAGGATGGTGCCCTCGGCGTCGCTGATGAATCTCAGCTTGTCCCACGTTTCCCGCCTGACCAGGCCGCGAACGTAGCGGGCTCCCAGCAGGCGGCCCACTCCAAAGGATGCGAGGGAGCCGATGGTGAGGCCGATGGTCGAGTAGCAGAGTCCGAGCCACTCACCGAACAGGTAGCCGCCGAGAAAGCCAGTCGCCTCTCCGGGAATCGGCGACATGATGACCTGGAGCGTCTGAAGAGCGATGAAGAGCACCGGGGCGAGCACACCCAACTCCTCGAGCACGGCTCTCAGGAACGGCTCGTCCTCAAACAGCCGGACCACGAACCGGTAGGTCGGCGCGTCGACGACGACGAGCCACACGCCGTAGGTGACGAGGAGGCCTGACACGCAGAGCCCAGCAAACCAGCCGTAGCCTCGCGTCTTGGTGTTGTCGATCACTTCTCCCCCGCCTCTCGTCCCCACCTCCTCTCGTGTCGACGCCATTCTTCGTCTCTGGTCCACAAGGGTAGATGCGGTGGCCCGACGGACAATAAGGCGGATGACTCAATCGGACCCGGAACTTCCATCTAAAGTAGGAGCCGGATAAACCTGTTGGTTCCGGAAATTCCGGCCCAGCGTCACGCCTCATGTACGATGGGGACCGTCATAGGAGGTCACGCGATGCGCGTCATCGGTCTCCGCTGCCTCTCCGTCGCCCTCGCGCTGCTGCCCGTGCCCGCCATCGCCCATCACGGTTGGAGCGGCTACGACAGCGCGCAGACGCTCACGCTCACGGGCGTCATCCGGGAGTCGGGCTACGAGCATCCGCACGGGCACGTGAAGCTCGAAGTGCCTGGCAAGACCTGGCACGTGGTGCTCGCACCGCCGACACGGATGGAGCACCGCGGCCTGTCGAGCTCGATGCTGGCCGTCGGGACGCAGGCGACCGTCGTCGGCTATCCCCATCGCACCGACCCCGGCGAGATGCGTGCCGAGCGCATCACGATCGACGGCAAGACCATCGAGCTCAGGTGAGCCACGCGACGGGATGGACGGGATGGCTGGAGGGCACGGCGCTGGCCGTGGCCATGCGCCAGTGGGCGTGGCTCTATCCCATCACGGAGATCGCGCATATCGTGGGGTTCGCCGTCCTCGTCGGCGCCGCCATCATGTTCGACCTGAGGTTGCTCGGCGTCTCCTCCCAGCTTCCCGTGATCGGCATGGCGCGGCACCTGCTTCCGTGGGCCCGCGCCAGCCTCGTCCTCGTGATCCCGAGCGGCCTCATGATGTTCACCGCCCACGCCGACGAGTTCGCCGGTAATCCCGTCTTCCGTCTCAAGCTGGCCCTGATCGCGACGGCCGGGCTGAACGCAGCCGTGTTCCACCAGTGGTCGTTCGGCTCGGTCGCCCGGTGGGATCGCGAGGTCGGCGCACCGTGGCCGGCGAAGGTCTCGGCGGTCCTGTCGCTCGTGCTGTGGCCGAGCGTCATCTCCTGCGGCCGGTTGCTCGCCTACTTCTGACCCTTGACGCCGGTCAGGGTGTACAGGCGGGCGCAGTTGTCCCAGAGGATCTTGGCCTTCGTCTTGTCGCTCACGCCGTCGAGCGCCACGAACTCCTCCATCGCGCGAGGGAAGAGCCCGTCGGCGTGCGGGTAGTCGGTCGACACGACGATGTTGTCGTCGCCGACCGCCTCGACCACCTGCCGGAGCACCTTCTCGTCGGCGTCGGTAGCCACGTAGCACTGCCGGAAGAAGTACTGGCTCGGACGCTGGGAGATCCGCACGTCCGAGCCGGGCCCGAGCTTCTCCCACGTCTCGTCGAGCCGCCAGAGCCACCACGGGAGCCAGCCGCACGTGCCCTCGAGGAAGGCGCAGCGGAGTCGCGGATGACGCTCGAGCACGCCGCCCGCCGCCATGCTGGCGAAGGCGAGCATCAGCTCCATGGGGTTGCGGCCGGCGACGCCGATGACGCGCCCGTTCGGATGGTCGACGTAGCGGCGCGCGATGTCGTCGCGGAGCGACGACTGCCCGGTCGGGTGAAAGCCGACCGGGACGCCGAGCTCCTCGATCGCGTCCCAGAGTGGCTCGAGCTCGGGGTCGTGGACGTGGCGCCCGCGGACCGGGTTCGGGTTGCCGACGACAGCGACCGCCCCGAGCTCGCGCACGGCGCGTCGCGCCTCCTGGACGGCGAGCCCGACGTCGTGGAACGCGACCTGGGCGGCGAACTTCAGGCGGTCGGGGCTCCCGGCGCAGAAGTCGCGCGTCCAGTCGTTGTGCGCGCGGGCGAGCGCGGCGGCCACCTCGGGATCGAGGTCGTCGTGCATGAGCACCTGGCGCCCGCGCGTGCCGTAGAGGACCGCGACGTCGATGCCCTCGATGTCCATCGCCGCCAGGTGCGACTCGGGATCGTAGCCGCGCGCGTGCGCGACCGCGTAGTGCGGGTGGCGGGCGAAGGCGCGCCGGTGGAGGTCCTGGCCGACGGCCGCCGTCCGCGGTCGCTTCGACATCTCGCCGATCTCGAGGTCGCCGATGCGGATGATCGGCTGGTTCGGTGCGTTCTCGGCGCGCCGGACGAACGTCGGCGCGAACGCGCGGAACCGCGGGTCCAGGTAGCGCTCCCAGAGGGCGTCCGGCTCCATCGTGTGGAGGTCGCTGTCGAGCACCCTGAATCCGTGCTTCACGGTGTCCTCCCGCTCCGGGTCGTTAGTTGAAGACGACGACGCCGCGCGCGACTTGCCCCGTCCGCAATAGCTCGAAGCCCGTGTTGATCTCCGCGAGCGTGTAGGTCCGGCTGATCAGCTGATCCAGCTTGAGACGGCCGTCGAGGTAGAGCTGGACGAGCTGAGGAAAGTCCACGGTCGGGCGGACCGAGCCGTAGAGGGTGCCCCTGAGCGTCTTCTCCTGGAGCGCCATCGTGTAGGGCGTGATCGGCGCCCGCGCGGTCATCGGCGCCATGCCGACGATGACGGCGAGGCCGCCCGGTCGGATCGCGTCGAGGATCTGGAGCGTCGTGGCTTCGCTGCCGATGGCGTCGAACGCGTAGTCGGCGCCGCGGCCGCCCGTGAGCTTCCGCACGCGCTCGGCCACGTCGCCCTCCTTGGCGTTCCACGTGTCGGTGGCGCCGAACTCGCGGGCGAAGGCGAGCTTGTTCTCGAGCAGGTCGCACGCGATGATCGTCCGCGCCCCGGCCAGGCGCGCGCCCTGGACGACGTTCAGCCCGACGCCACCGCACCCGATCACCAGGACCGACGCGCCCGCTTCGACCTGCGCGCAGCGGGTCGCGGCGCCCACGCCCGTGGGCACCGCGCAGCCGATCAGCGCCGCCTGCGGCCAGGGCATGTCCCTCGAGATGGGCACCAGCATCTCGGCGGGGCACACGACGGACTCGGCGAAGGTCCCGAGGCGCGCCATCTGGTTGATGTCCTGCCCGTTGCGGCGCAGGCGGTGCGTCCCGTCGAGCATGACGAAGCGCGCAGAGGCGTACCCATCGCAGAGGATCGAGCGTCCGCTCGAGCAATAGAAGCAGCGGCCGCAGTGCGGGCGGAACGAGAAGATGATGTGGTCGCCGCGGCGCACGTTCGAGACGCCGGGCCCGACCTCCTCGACGACGCCGGCGGCCTCGTGCCCGAGCACCATGGGCAGGGGCAGGGTCCAGTCGCCGTTGATGATGTGCCAGTCGCTGTGGCAGACGCCCGTCGCCATCACGCGCACGCGGGCCTCGCCGGCCTGCGGGCCCTGCTGCTCGACGTCCACCACTTCGAGCGGGGTATTCGCCTTGTACAGGACCGCCGCCTTCATCCCAGCACCTCCTCGCGAGCCTATGAACGCGGAACGACCCGTCGCGCGGGGGAAGTCTAGTCGAATCCGCGCCCGTGCGAAAGCGCGACCAGTCGGTGGAGGCGCCTTGACACGCGTCGCGCGCGTGTGGTCTCCTCCGGGGACCAACCCGGTCCCGGGCGAGGCCGTGGGGCGCGTCGAGGGGAGGGCCGAATGCGGGTGTCCGCGTTAGCCCTGAAGCGAAAGCAGTGGGAGCCGTTCGCCTTCGCCTCGCCCTCGCTCTTTTTGATCTCCCTCGTCATCGTCTTCCCGCTCGGCTACTCGTTCTACCTCTCGCTGCGGAACTTCGACCTGTCGGTGGGCCCCGAGCACGAGTTCGTGGGCCTCCGGAACTACTCGGAGGCGCTGCTGCAGGACGGGCGCTTCCTGGGATCAGTCTGGAACACCGCCGTCATCATCGCGCCCGCGCTGATCGCAGAGCTGCTGCTCGGGCTCGGGATCGCGCTCCTCCTGAGCCGGGTGAGCCGTGGGCGACCGGTCGTGACGGCGCTCCTCGCCATCCCCGCGATGGTCTCACCGGTGATGGCGGCGATGGCGTGGCGGATGATGTTCGGGGTCAAGTTCGGCGCGATCAACAACCTCGGCCGCCAGCTCGGGATCATCGACGTCTACTTCGACTGGTTTGCGACGCCCGCGCTCTCTATCCTCTCCGTCGTGCTCGTGGAGGTCTGGCACAACACGCCGTTCATGATGCTCGTCCTCCTGGCCGGGCTGCAGTCGATTCCCCAAGAGCTCTACCAGGCGGCGAAGGCGGACGGCGCCACCGCTTGGCAGACCTTCTGGTTCATCACGCTGCCGCTCCTGAAGTTCACGATGGCGGTGGGCGTGATGATCCGGATGATCGACCTGACCAAGCTCTTCGGCCTCATCTTCATCCTCACGTTCGGCGGGCCGGGCGGGGCCACCGAGACGCTCGCCTTCAACACGTACCTCGTCGGCTTCAAGGACTTCCGGATGAGCTACGCGGCGGCGCTCTCGTACGTGATCGTCCTGGCGGTGCTGGCCCTCACGCTGGTCTTCATGTGGATCTCCCGTCACCGGGAAGCGAGGACGGCGTGAGCGCCGTCGTGACGGCGACCCCGCTCGTCACGGTCCGCCGGGCGAACCGCCATCGGGTGCAGCGCGGGCTCGCGGGCCTCCTCACGTACCTCGGCCTCGCCCTGGCGCTCGTCTTCTTTCTCGGGCCCTT
>QHSA01000103.1 GCA_003220315.1 Candidatus Rokuibacteriota bacterium | reverse complement strand
GGCGATCAGCTCGAGCATCGTCCCGAACCGCCCGCCCGGCACGGGCCGCGCGAGGCCGCGCTCGCGGGCGAGGTCAACGGCCAGCGCACCGAGGTCGAGGACCGCGTCGGCGGTGAGCGCGCCAACGCGCGGGTTCGCGGATCCCTTCCGGTAGGTCACCAGTCGCATGGCTCACCGCCCCCCCGAGGAGAGCGACCGGGGAACGACCGCTACAGGGACTGACGCGCCGCGGGCCGTGTGGGCAGCGGGGTCCCACGCTCGCGCGCGATCTTGTCGAGCTCGGGCGGCAGCGCGAACCGCACGTCCTCCTCGACCACGTGGACCTCGCGCACGGCGACGTCTCGGCGGCGGAGCGCCTCGACGGTCTCCGTCACGAGGACCTCGGGCGTCGAGGCGCCGGCCGTGACGCCGACGCGCCGGACCCCCTCGAGCCACTCCGGGCGGATGTCACCCACGTCGTTGATCAGATAGGCGCGCGTGCCCGCCGTCTGGGCGACCTCCACGAGGCGATTCGCATTCGAGCTGTTCGCCGCGCCGATCACCAGCAGCACGTCCACATCGCTCGCGAGCCGCTTCACCGCCGCCTGGCGATTCTGTGTCGCGTAGCAGATGTCGTCGCGCGAGGGCCCGTGGATCTTCGGGAACTTGCGCCGGAGGGCGTCGATGACGTCGCGCGTGTCGTCGACCGAAAGCGTCGTCTGGGTCAGGTATGCGATCTTGTTCGGATCGGGCACCTCGAGCTTCTCGGCCCCCTCGGCGCTCGCGATGACGAAGATGCGGTCCGGCGCCTCGCCGAGCGTCCCGATCACCTCGTCGTGGTCCTGGTGGCCGATGAGAACGATCGAGTAGTTCTCGCGCGCGTAGCGGATCGCCTCGAGGTGCACCTTGGTCACGAGCGGGCACGTCGCATCGATAACCCGGAGGCCCCGCTGCACCGCCTCCTGGCGCACCTCCGGCGAGATCCCGTGCGCGCTGAAGATCACGGTCGCGTCGTCCGGCACCTCGTCCAGCTCGTCCACGAAGATGGCGCCCTTGGCGCGGAGCTCTTCGACAACGTGGCGGTTATGGACGATCTCTTTGCGGACGTAGACCGGCGGCTGGCACACGCGCAGCGCCAGCTCGACGATATCGATGGCCCGCTCCACGCCGGCGCAGAAGCCGCGCGGCCCCGCCAGCAGGATCTCGGAGATGGTCGACCTCATGCGTGCCCCCGCCTCAGCTGAAATAGTACGACACTCCGGCTACGGCCCAATGACCTTCCCAGCCGCGGTTCGGCCTGGACGTGTCCCCGTTGGAGTCGTGCTCCAGGCGGTAGCCGCCGTAGACCGCGAGGAACGAGAAGCTCGAGTCGATCTCCTTCACCCGGCGAGCCGGAGCGAGCGTGCCCTCACGGTTCGATCAACACTTTCAACGCGTCCCCTCTGGCCATCAAGTCGAGCGCCTGCCGGACCGCGTCCAGACGCATCCGATGCGTGATGAGGTCGTCCGGTACCAGCGCGCCGGACTCCATCAGGTCCACGGCCCGCCGGATCAGCTCGGGCGTGTGGTGGAACGCGCCGAGCAGTGTGAGCTCCTCGTAATGCGCCCGCCGGGTATCCAGGCGGATCGAGGTTCCGGGTGCACAGCCACCGAAGAATACCACGCTGCCGCCCCGGCCCGTGACGTCGATCGCCTGCTCCCACACCTCGGGACGGCCCGTCGCGTCGATCGCGACGTCGGCGCCCGGGCCGCCGGTGGCGGTGCGGATCAGAGCCACGACGTCGTCGGTCTGCGTCGCGTCGAGGCACTCGCCGATTCCGAGCCCCCGTACCCGCGCGAACCGCCAGCCGGACTTCCCGACCATGATGACGCGGGCCTTCCGCGCCGCCGCCACCATCCCGAGGAGGCAGCCGAGCGGGCCCGCGCCGAAGACGACCACGGTCTGACCCGACTCCACCCGCGCCCGGTCGATGCCGAGGAGCGCACAGGCCAAGGGCTCTGCGAACGCCGCGCGCACGGCCGGGAGCGTGGGCCCGAGCGGCACGACGTTCTTCGCCACCAGCCGCGGCGGGAGGGCGATGAACTCACCGTACGCGCCGTTGACGAACAGCAGGTCCTCGCAGAGGTTTGAGCGGCCCGCGAGGCAGGGACGGCACGCGCCGCACGGCGCCGAGTTGGCGGCGACGACGCGGTCGCCCTCGCGGACGCCACGGACGCCAGCGCCGACCGCCGTGACCGTGCCCGCGAACTCGTGGCCGAACACCGTGGGAACCTTCGGGATCATGACCGGGTGGCCGCGACGAAGCGTCTTGACGTCCGTACCGCAGGTGAGCGCCGCGTCGATCCGGAGCACCAGCTCGCCGGTTTCCGGCCGGGGCACGGGCAATTCTTCCGCACGCAGGTCGCCAGGCCCGTGGAATACCATCGCCCTCATGGCGTCACGTACACCTTGAGCGCCTCGCGCCGTCGCATCAAATCCACGCCGCGGTGGAGCCCGGGAAGCGTCACGCGATGGGTGACGAGCCGGTCCACGGACACCTCGCCCGCGACGATCAGCCGAAAGGCCTCGGCGAGGTCAGAGGGCGACGACGAGTACGTGGCGGTCAGGGTGAGCTCCCGGTGGTAGAGCGTTTCGAGCCGGAGCGGGAGCGTGTCGCCGCCGCTGGCGAAGTAGTGGACCGTCCCGCCGTCGCGGAGGCTCTCCACCGCCCACGGCAGCACGTCCGTCCCGCCGCCGGTGACGATGACCTGGTCGGCGCCACGTCCGCCAGAGAGCTCGCGCTGCGCGGCCGCGGCCGCGGAGGCGGGCCCCGCGGCGGCCGCGCCCAGGCGTCGGGCGAGCTCGGCGCGCGCGGCGATCGGGTCGCAGCCGACCACCACGGCTCCCGCGCGCCGGAGGAGCTGGACGAAGAGACAGCCGATCGAGCCGAGGCCGACGACGACGACCGTGTCGCCGGGCGCGACGCGCGCGCGCCGTACCGAGCGCAGACAGCACGCGAGGGGCTCCACGAACGACGCCGCCTCGTCGGTCACGTGGCGGGGCACCCGGAACAGCGCGTGGCGGACGTTTGGCGCGGGCACTCGCACGTACTCCGCGAAGCCACCGGGGTCGAGGTTCGACGCCTTGAAGGCGTGACACATCGATTCGCTCCCTCGTCGGCAATAGTGACAGTCGCCGCACGGGACGTGGTGGGCGGCAACGACGCGGTCGCCGATCGCGCAGTCCGTCACGCCCGGGCCAAGCGCGACGATCTCACCGACGACCTCGTGGCCGAGCACGAGCGGCGCCGGCGTCGACGGGTCCACGATCTTCGCGATGTCAGAGCCGCAGAGCCCGCAGCCCAGGACGCGCAACAGCACCTCGCCGGCGCCGATCGTCGGCCGGGGCCATTCCTCGGCGACGAGCTTTCCGTCTCCGCGGTACACAGATGCGATCACAGACTCGCCTCGGCCGTCGGACGGCCTGCGGCTCGCACGACCACGCCGATCACAGACTCGCCTCGGCCGTCGGACGGCCTGCGGCTCGTACGACCACGCCGATCACAGACTCGCCTCGGCCGTCGGACGGCCTGCGGCTCGTACGACCACGCCGATCACGCGGCGAGCGTCCGGGCGGCGCGCCCGAGCCTGGCGGCAACCCAGCAGCGGAGCGCGATCGCGAGCTTCTTCGCAACCGGCACCGTGACGCGCTCACCGAACACACGGAACCGTCGCGTCTCGATCTCGTCGAGCAGGGCGAGGTAGATCCGCCCCATGATCTCGGCCGGCACGAGCGAGCGCGCGTCGGCCGCGGGAAAGCTCTCCCATGCGACCCGGTAGAATTGCCGCGCGCGTACCGCCTGGTGGGTCATCAGGCGCACGAACGGCTCGGTGTAACGAGCCCCCTTCAGATCGTCGACGGTGACGCCGAACGCCCGGAGGTCTTCCTGCGGCACATACACGCGCCCGGCCCGGGCGTCGGCGCCGACGTCGCGGATGATGTTCGTGAGCTGGAGTGCCTGGCCCAGCTTGATCGCGTACTGGCGCGCGCGGGGGTCGGTGTAGCCGAAGATCTCGATGCAGCAGAGCCCGACCGCAGAGGCGACGCGGTAGCAGTACGGGTAGAGCTCCTCCGCCGTCTCGTAGGCGACGCGGTCGAGGTCCATCTCGACGCCGTCGATGATCGCCTCGAGCGCCGCGCGCGGGATCGCGTAGGCGCGTACGGCGGTCTGGAGCCTGAGCGCGATCGGGTGGTCGGGGACCGCGCCCGGCGCGTAGCAGCGCGCCACCTCCTCGCGCCAGCGCCGGAGCTCCCGGCGCTGGACCGGCGGGTCGACGCCCCGCTCGCCGCCGAGATCCGCGATGTCGTCCACGGTCCGGCAGAAGGCGTACACCGCGTAGAGCGCCTCGCGACGCGGGCGCGGCAGCGTGAGAAACGCGTAGTAGAAGTTCGAGCGGCTCTTCCGTGTGAGCCGGGCGGTGAGGTCCGCGATCATCGGGCGCTCACGTAGCCGTGCGCGCGGAACCAGCCGGTCGCGTCGCGGAGCGCTTCACGGACGTCGGTCTGCGGCAGGCCGAGCTCCCGCACGGCCTTGGCGGGGCTGAAGTACATGTGCTTCCTCGCCATCCGCACCGCCGTGAGGGACACTCGCGGCGGCGACCCGCCGATCCGCGCGGCCGCCTCCATGGCGAGGGCGGCGCCCCAGGCCACCCAGTAGGGGATCCGCACGCGCGGCGGCCGCATCCCCGTGATTTCGGAGAGGAGGACGCCGATCTCGACGAGCGAGAGGTTCCGATTCCCGAGGATGTACTTCTCGCCGATCTTCCCGCGCTCCGCCGCGAGGAGGTGGCCGCGGGCGACGTCGCGCACGTGCACGAGATTGAGCCCCGTGTCGAGGGTCGCGAACATCCGTCCCTCGAGGAAGTCCACGATCATCCGACCGGTCGGCGTCGGCTTGACGTCCCAGGGACCGACGGGCGCCGACGGGT
This sequence comes from Candidatus Rokuibacteriota bacterium, assembly GCA_003220315.1. GTDB lineage: Bacteria > Methylomirabilota > Methylomirabilia > Rokubacteriales > CSP1-6 > 20CM-2-70-11. The sequence goes on along the minus strand of QHSA01000103.1, from coordinate 35,154 downwards.
TCACGACGACGACCGGGAGGCCCTGGTGGGCGAAGCCGAGCGCTACCTGCTCGGCCAGGAACTTGGAGGCCTTGTAGGGCCCGATCATGTCGCGGAGCGAGACCGGTGTCTCCTCGGTCCCCGGGACGCCGTCCTCCGGGATCCCGAGCGCGCCGACGGTGGAGGTGTAGACCACGCGGCTCACGCCCGCCGCGCCTGCGGCCTCGAGGACGGCGCGCGTGCCACCGACGTTGACGCGGTGGAGCTCCTCCGAGTCGGGCGCCCAGAGGCGGTAGTCGGCCGCGACGTGGAAGACGACGTCGACGCCCTTCACCGCGCGCTGCACGGAGGCTGGATCCAGCAGGTCTCCCTCGCAGATCTCGACGTCGAGCCCTGCAAGCGCGCGGCGGTCTCCGCGTGGTCGCGCCAGCACGCGCACCCGGCGGCGCTGGGCGAGGAGCTCGCGGACGACGTTGGCGCCGACGAAGCCCGTGCCACCGGTCACGAGCGCGTCAGTCATTGTACCGGCGGCCGCGGGGCCGCCACACTCCGTGGGTGGCCTGAGACGAGGCGCGATCCGGCTCCGTTGCGCATGGCGCTCTTCATTCCACCGGCCGCGGGGCCGCCACACTCCGTGGGTGGCCTGAGACGAGGCGCGATCCGGCTCCGTTGCGCATGGCGCTCTTCATTCCACCGGCCGCGGGGCCGCCACACTCCGTGGGTGGCCTGAGACGAGGCGCGACCCGGCTCCGTTCCGCATGGCGCTGTTCATTTCACCGGGGGCCGCGGGTCCCTCGCGATGCGGCCGAGCGCGCGCGCCACGGCCCGGAGAGCCACGTGCGTCCCGCTCCGCAGCGCGAGGGCGTCGGCGAAGGCGCGCGGACGGGCCAGCACCGCCCGAACCGCGCGCAGCGTTCGCACCCGCCCGTCCGGCTCCACGACCGCGGCGAGGTCGGCGGGCACGCCGCGCTCGGCCGTGTCGCTCACCGCGCGGATCACCGCGGCGGGAATCTCGTGCGCCCGGGCCCACTCGAGGATCACGGCCGACTCCATGTCACACGCGAGCGCGCCGGCCTCGACCCAGAGCCGCGCCTTCGCGCTCGGCGTCGCCACGACCTCGTCCACGGTCACGAGCGTCCCCACCCGCCGGAGGCCCGCCACCTCCGCGGTCGCGTGGCACGCGCCCGTCGGGCCGACGACGGTCTCGGGCACGACCAGGTCGCCCTCGGCGAGGTCGGGTGAGAGGGCTCCACAGACGCCGGCTGACACGACGAACGCGGGTGGCGCCATGCGCGACGCGCGCAGGTCGAGCGCGCGGGCGCGGGGGCCCACGCACAGGAGCTCGAGCGCCCCCGTCCGGTAATGCGGCCACTCGCTACCGGCGACGCGCGCGAGCCCGAGCAGGCGCGCGAGGCTCCGGGCTTCGAGGTCGACTGCGGTGAAGACGGCGACGCGCGTCACGCGCCCGGGGGGAGCGGAGTGCCGAGACGCTGTTGCGAGGCTTCCTTGGCGCGGAGCCAGGCCGCGTACGAGTTGCCGGCCGCCGTGTCCTTGCCGGTGAACAGGATCGTGCGGATGTCGGCGTAGGGGATGTCCAAGGGGCCGGCACCGGCGCGGTCGAACACCTGGACGAAGGGGACCGCGACGTCGCGGTTGCGGTTGAAGACGTACCCCTCGAGCCGGGTGCCATCCGCCTTGACGACGGTGACGTTGCCGCGGTAGTCGAAGGCGCGCTCGACGACCTCCTCGAGCGTCACCCCATGGCCGATCGCGGGCACCCAGCCCTCGAGGCTCTCCGTGTCCGACATCACGTGCTCAGAGCCGTCCAGTGACCGTCGCGGTGACGGTATCTCGGAAGCCGCGCCAAGAGGCGAAGGTGTGGTTCACGGCCGTGGGCTCGTAGCCGCAGTGGACCATACAGTCACGGCACTTTTCGTTGCCGCTCTTCTTGCCGTAGCGTTCCCACCGCGTGGTCTCCAGCAGCTCCTTGAAGGTCGCCGCGTACCCCTCCTGGAGGAGGTAGCAGGGACGCTGCCAGCCGAAGATGTTGTAGGTCGGGTTCCCCCAGGGTGTGCACTCGAAGTCGCGCGTGCCCATGAGGAACTGGAGGAAGAGGGGCGACTGGTTGAACTTCCAGCGGCGCTTCGGATCCGCCAGGATGCGCGAGAACAACTCGTTGGCCCGCTGCCGACGGAGGAAATGCTCCTGGTCGGGCGCCTTCGCGTAACTGTACCCCGGCGAGATCATCATGCCCTCGACGCCGAGGTCCATCATCGCGTCGAAGAACTCGCGCGTGCGGAGCGGGTTGGCGCCGTCGAAAAGCGTCGTGTTGGTCGTGACTCGGAAGCCCCGCCGGAGCGCCTCCCGGATTGCTTCCACCGCCTCGTCGTAGACGCCTTCGCGGCAGACCGCCTCGTCGTGCTCCGCGCGGAGCCCGTCCATGTGAATGCTGAACGAGAGGTACTTCGAGGGCTCGAAGACTCCCGCCGTCAGCCTCTCCTTGAGGAGGAGCGCGTTGGTGCAGAGATAGACGTACTTCTTCCGCGCGACCAGCTCGCTCACGAGCCGCCCGATCTCGGGATACATCAAGGGCTCGCCGCCCGGGATCGAGACGACCGGCGCCCCGCACTCGTCCACCGCCCCCAGGCACTGCTCGACCGTGAGGTGCTTCTTGAGGATCTGCGCCGGATACTGGATCTTGCCGCAGCCCGCGCACGCGAGGTTGCAGCGGAAGAGGGGCTCGAGCATGAGGACCAGCGGGTAGCGCGTACGGCCCGCGAGCCGCTGCCTGATCACGTAGCTCGCCACCGCCCACATCTGCGAGAGAGGCACGCTCATGCCCGCTGCACTCCCGGACGCTCCGAACCCAGGGTCTTCTCCCGCGTCTGGCGCGTCAGTCGAATCGTCACGGTGATTATGGCGTGGAGCAGTCCGCCGAGGGCCAGCAGCCCCCACTCGCCGATCCACGCGGTCACGGCCAAGTTGAATCCGAGCACCACGTAGTATAGCGCGACTCCCGGCCACACACGTCCGGCACTCGCACCACCGGCGATCGCCAGATACAGTCCGACGCCCGTGGCGCCGACGAGCGTCCAGCCCGCAAAGTTCGACAGCGGGACGCCGAAATACGCGCCCCCGTCGGGGTAGTAGAAGATCCGCCCGAGGAACCAGCGGTCGCCCCGCACCGCGAGCGGGTCGATGACGACGTCGAGGGCCGTCATGAGGAGCCCGGTGACGAGCGCCTGAAGCCACCGGGACGGGCGGCGGCCGGCGAGCGCCACGCGCGCCAGGCAGAACGACGCGTATGCGAGGAACGTGAACGACAGCGAGTCCATGAAGGGCACGTTTCCGATGTGGAGCTCCCGGCCGCGCGTGATCCCCGTGTAGTGGTAGAGGCCGAACGGGAACCCGACGCGGGTGGACGCGAACTCCGCGAGCCAGGCCAGCGGCCAGACCGCGGCCCCGAAGACGAGCGTGCGTCGCCAGCCGACGTCGAGGAAGCCCGCGACGAGGAAGAGCGCGAGAAAGGCGAAGACGTACGGGCGGAGCGCGAGCGTACCGATGACGAGATCCATACGAGTCGCTTTCGGCAGCCGAGTCACCATGTTACCATCTGGCGTCGTGACGGTCCTCGACGACGCCATCGCCCGCGCCCAGGCCTACCTTCTCGCTCACCAGGCGCCAGACGGACATTGGATCGGCGAGCTCGAGGCCGACACCACGATCACCTCCGAATACCTCTTGCTCGGTCACCTGATCGATCGGATCGACCGCCGCAAGGAGGCCAAGGCCGTCCAGTATCTCCGTCGCGAGCAGCTCCCGGACGGCGGCTGGAGCCTCTTCGCAGGCGGCCCGATAGATCTGTCCGCCACGATCAAGGCGTACTTCGCGATGAAGCTCAGCGGCGTGAGCGTCGACGACCCCGCGCTGGTCGCGGCGCGCGAGCGCATCCGCGAAATGGGCGGGCCCGTGAAGGCCAACGTCTTCACCAAGATCCAGCTGGCGCTCTTCGGTGAGTACGACTGGAACGGCGTGCCCGCGATGCCCGTCGAGATCATGCTACTGCCGCGGCCGTTCTTCCTGTTCAACATCTACGAGGTCTCGTACTGGTCGCGGACGGTGATCGTCCCGCTCCTGATCATCATGGACCGGAAGCCGGTGAAGTGGCTGCCGCCTCACCTCTCGCTGGACGAGCTCTGGCCCGAGTCGCGGGAGAAGACGAGCCTCCGCTTCCCGCGCGTGCCCGAGCCGTTCAGCTGGCGGAAGCTCTTCTGGAAGAACGTCTTCATCGCCGTGGACGACGGCCTCAAGATCTGGGAGCGCTTCACCACGCGTCCGCTCCGCAAGCGTGCGGTCGAGGCGGCGCGCGTGTGGCTCGAGGAGCGGCTCGCCGTCCCCGGCGGCCTCGGCGGCATCTACCCCGCGATGGCCAACTCGATCCTCGCGATGCGCCTGCTCGGCTACCCCGACGACCACCCGCTGGTCCTCGGCCAGCTCAAGGAGATCGAGGCGCTTGGGGTCGAGACGGACGACGCGCTCCACTACCAGCCGTGCCCGTCGCCGGTGTGGGACACCGGGCTCGCGATCAACGCGCTGATCGAGAGCGGCCTCCCGCCCGAGCACGCGGCGCTGCGCCGTGCGGCGGAGTGGCTCATCGATCGCCAGATCCTCGTCCCGGGTGACTGGCAGGTGAAGCGGCCCCACGTCCGGCCGGGCGGCTGGGCGTTCCAGTACCACAACGACTTCTACCCGGACCTCGACGACACCGCGATGGTCCTGATGGCGCTCGAGAAGGTCCGCGGGCTCGACGGGGACGCCGTGCGATTGGCGAAGGAGCGCGGGCTCGGCTGGTTCTTCGGCATGCAGGGCGAGGACGGGGGCTGGGCGTCGTTCGATGCCGACAACAACCGCCTCTACCTCAACAACATTCCTTTCGCCGACCACGGCGCCCTGCTCGACCCGTCGACGGAGGACCTGACCGGGCGCGGCCTCGAGCTCCTCGGCACGCTCGGGTACCGGAGCGATTTCGAGCCGGCGCAGCGTGCGCTCCACTTCCTCCGTCACACGCAGCGGCACGACGGCCCCTGGTACGGACGCTGGGGTGTGAACTACATCTACGGCACCTGGTCCGTCCTCCGCGGGCTCCGCGCGATCGGCGAGGACCTGCGTCACGAATACGTCCAGCGAGCGGTGCGCTGGCTCGAGCGTCACCAGAACCGTGACGGGGGCTGGGGCGAGACGTGCGAGAGCTACACCGACCCCGAGTTCGCCGGGGTCGGCGAGTCGACGCCCAGCCAGACGGCCTGGGCTCTGCTCGGCCTCTTCGCGGCCGGGCGCACGAGCGGCCGCGCCGTCGAGCGCGGCATCGAATACCTCCGCCGGACGCAGCGGAGCGACGGCGTGTGGGAGGACTGGCTCTGGAACGGGACGGGATTCCCGCGCGTCTTCTACCTCAAATATCACCTCTACGCGAAGTACTTTCCCCTCTGGGCACTGGGGATCTACCGCCGCGCTCAGGCATGACTGAGCGGCCGCTCCCGCTGACGCTGCGCCCGCTGGACGCGATCGGGCGGTGGGCGATCGCGGTCGTCGAGGCGCTGGGCCGCTTCGGAACGTTTCTCGGACAGGCGCTCGGGACGATCCTGACCCCGCCGTTCAAGTTCTGGGCGTTCGTCGACCGGATCCACTACATCGGCTACCGGTCACTCCTGATCATCCTGCTGACCGGCGGGTTCACGGGCATGGTGCTCGGCCTCCAGGTGTATTTCACCCTCGTCCGCTTCGGGTCCGAGGCGTACCTCGGGCCCGCCGTCGCGCTCTCGCTCATCCGGGAGCTCGGCCCGGTGCTGGCGGCGCTCATGGTGACCGGACGCGCGGGATCGGCGCTCACGGCCGAGATCGGCATCATGCGCATCACCGAGCAGATCGACGCGCTCACCGTGATGGCGCTGAGCCCCATCCGCTACCTGGTCGCGCCGTCCATCCTGGCCGGCCTCGTGACCTTCCCGCTCATGACCGCGCTCTTCGACGCGGTCGGCATCTTCGGGGGTTACCTCGTCGGCGTCGAGCTCCTCGGGCTCTCCCAGGGCACCTATTTCGGCGAGATGCAGAGCTTCGTCGATCTCAGCGACATCATGACGGGGTTCTGGAAGTCGCTCTCGTTCGGCGTGATCGTCACGTGGGTCTGCACCTACAAGGGCTTCACTGTTGGCCACGGCGCCGAGGGCGTGGCCAAGGCGACCACCGACGCGGTCGTCCTGTCCTCCGTCCTCATCCTGGTCTGGGACTACTTCATGGGCACGGTGCTCCCGTGAGCGTGGCGGTGCGAGCCGCAGGCCGTCCGACGGCCGAGGCGAGTCTGTGAGTGTGGCGGTGCGAGCCGCAGGCCGTCCGACGGCCGAGGCGAGTCTGTGAGCGTGGCGGTGCGAGCCGCAGGCCGTCGCGGGGCCGCAGTGCGAGCCGAAGGCGAGGCGAGTCTGTGAACGAGGCCCCGCCGGCCGAGGCGAGCCTATGATAAAGGTCGAGCGGCTCGTCAAGGCGTTCGGCCGGCAACAGGTGTTGCGGGGGCTCGACCTGGACGTCGCCACGGGCTCGATCACGGTCGTCATCGGCCGGAGCGGCGGCGGTAAGTCGGTGCTTCTCCGGCACCTGATCGGTCTCCTGCGCCCCGACGCGGGCCGTGTGCTCGTGGATGGCGCGGACGTCACCCGCCTCCACGGGCGCGCGCTCGACGAGGTCCGGCGGCGCTACGGCGTCGTCTTCCAGGGCGGCGCGCTGTTCGACTCGATGACGTGCGCCGGCAACGTGGCCTTCCCGCTCCGGGAGAAGCTGCGCCTGCGCGCCGCCGAGGTCGCGACGCGAGTCGAGGCGGCCCTGACCCAGGTGGGGCTCGAGGGCATGGGAAGCAAGTACCCGGCCGAGGTCTCGGGCGGCATGCGCAAGCGCGTCGCCATCGCGCGCGCACTCGTCACCGAGCCCGAGATCGTCTTCTTCGACGAGCCGACCACGGGCCTCGATCCGATCCTCGTCAACACCATCCACCACCTGATCCTGGAGCTCCATCGGAAGCTCCGCTTCACCGCCGTCATGGTGAGCCACGAGATTCCTGAAATCTTCGAGATCGCCGACACCGTGGCCATGCTGCACGAGGGACGGATCGCGGAGGTCGGGCCGCCGGCCGTCATCCAGGCGTCGCCGAACCCCGTCGTCCGGCAGTTCATCCGCGGGGAACCGGAACGCGCGGAGGGAGCCTGATGGAGGAGCGAACGCGGGTCAACGTCGCGGTCGGGCTGTTCGTACTGATCGGCGTCTTGGCATTGGGCTACCTTTCGGTTAACCTCGGACGCGTTTCGTTCCTCGGTGGGGGCGGCTACGTGGTCACCGCCGAGTTTCCGTCGGTCGGGGGGTTGAAGCCCGGCTCGACGGTGGAGATCGCGGGCGTCGAGATCGGGCGCGTGGAGTCCATCACCCTGAAAGACTATCAGGCGCTCGTGACCCTCCGGATCAATTCGGGGGTCAAGCTGCAGGACGACGCGATCGCGTCGATCAAGACGAAGGGGCTGATCGGGGAAAAGTACTTGCGTATCAGTCCGGGCGGATCGGAGAAGCTCATCCCGCCCGGCGGGCGGATCCGAGAGGTCGAAGCGCCGGTCGACTTCGAGGAGCTGTTGTCCAAGTACATCTTCGGCAAGGTCTAGGAGAACGTCGATGGCGACACTGGGTCGTAGCGGTCTTGCATCGGCCGTCGTCCTGGCGCTGCTCCTCGTCGCGGCCCCCGGGTGGGCGGGCCAGCCCACGGACCAGCTCCGCACGGAAATCGACCGGGTCCTCAAGGTCCTCGACGATCCGGAGCTGAAGAAGGAGGGCCGCGCCCGCGAGCGGCGGGCGGAGGTCCGCAGAATCGCGAACGACATCTTCGACTTCGAGGAGACCGCGAGGCGCTCGCTCGCCCGCCACTGGGCCCCGCGGACGCCGGCGGAGCGCGACGAGTTCGTCCAGCTCTTCGCCGACCTCCTCGAGCGCTCCTACATCTCCAAGATCGAGCTCTACGGCGGGGAAAAGATCGCCTATGTGGGGGAGACGATCGACGGCGACGTCGCGACCGTCAAGACGAAGATCACGACCAGGCAGGGGACGGAGATTCCGGTGGACTACCGGATGCGCAAGCGCGGCGACAAATGGCTCGTCTACGACGTCATCATCGAAGGCGTCAGCCTCGTCGCCAACTACCGCGTCCAGTTCAACAAGATCATCACCACCTCGTCCTACGCGGAGCTCGTCAAGAAGATGCGGGACAAGCAGGAAGAGTTCTACGGGGACGAGAAGCAGAAGCGGACCTCGCAGCGCTGACCGCCTCGCGGCGCACCACGGGCGCCGATTTCGACCGGATCCTTGTCCCGCGCGCGGACCGGTGTGCTACACTGGCGCGGGAAGCCAATTCCGCTAGTCGCGTTCGACTCGTCACGTCGCTGAGGAGGAGCCTGTGGGATCCGTTCGGGTCGCGATCGTCGGCGTCGGCAACTGCGCTTCGGCGCTCGTCCAGGGCGTGGAGTACTACAAGAACGCCCGGGACGGCGAGTTCGTCCCCGGTCTCATGCACACGCGGCTCGGGCCCTACCACGTCGGCGACATCGAGTTCTCGGCTGCGTTCGACATCGACGAGCGCAAGGTCGGCCGCGACCTGGCCGAGGCGATCGTCCAGGAGCCGAACAACACCGTCCGGTTCGCGGACGTCAAGACGCTCGGCGTGCCCGTGCAACGGGGAATGACACACGACGGCCTCGGCCAGTATCTCTCGCAGATGATCCGGAAGGCGCCGGGCTCCACCGCCGACATCGCGAACATCCTCCGCGAGACACGGACGCACATCGTGGTCAACTTCCTTCCGGTGGGCAGCGAGATGGCGACCAAGTGGTACGTCGAGCAGGTGCTCGACGCGGGCTGCGCGTTCGTGAACTGCATCCCGGTCTTCATCGCGCGCGAGGCCTACTGGCGTCGGCGCTTCGAGGAGCGGGGCCTGCCGGTGGTCGGCGACGACGTGAAATCCCAGGTGGGTGCGACGATCGTGCACCGCGTCCTCACGCGGCTCTTCATGGACCGCGGCGTGCGGCTCGAGCGGACGAGCCAGCTCAACTTCGGCGGCAACACCGACTTCTACAACATGCTCGAGCGCGAGCGGCTCGTGTCCAAGAAGATCTCCAAGACCGACTCGGTCCGCTCGCAGCTCGGCCACGACCTCCCGGCTGACGCCGTCCACATCGGCCCCAGCGACTACGTGCCGTGGCTCCTGGACCGTAAGTGGGCGCACATCCGCCTCGAGGGGCGCGGCTTCGGCGACCAGCCGATCAACGTCGAGTTGAAGCTCGAGGTGTGGGACTCGCCAAACTCGGCGGGGGTCGTCATCGACGCGATCCGCGCGTGCAAGATCGCGCTGGACCGCGGCCTGAAGGGGGCGCTCCTCGAGCCGTCGGCCTACCTCATGAAGTCGCCGCCGGAGCAGTGGTCCGACGACCTGGCCCGTCAGCGCCTCGAGCGGTTCATCGCCGGCGAAGAGTAGGTGGCGCTCGCCCGACAGATCGGTCGTCCGCTGCGGTGGCTGGTGCGCCTGTCGTGCGCGCACCCGGCCCTCACGGTGGCGGGGGCGGTCGGCCTCGCCGCCGTGTCCGTCCTGTACACGCTCGCGACGCTGACGTTCCAGACCTCGACGCTCGGACTCCTCCCCCGCGGTCAGCCGTACGTCGAGCGGTACCGTCAGTACGATCGCGAGTTCGGCGAACTCGACGACCTCGCGATCGTCGTCCAGGCCCCCTCGCTCCCCGAAGCCACGCTCTACGCGCGGCGCCTCGTGCGCGAGCTGCGTGCCGCGAACGTGCCGCTCGCCCGCATCGCCTATCGCATCGACCCCAAGCAGTTCGAGGGCCGTGCGCTCCTCTTCTTGTCCAAGGAAAAGCTCGCCTCCATCCGCGACAAGATCTTCGACTACCAGGAGTTCATCGAGACGTTCGCGGGCCGCCCCACGCTCGACCAGCTCGTCGACGGCGTCGCGACCCAGGTCGCGTCCGCATTCGTCACGGCCTTCATCGACCTCGGCCTCTCCGACAGCAAGCCGGCCCTCGACATCCGCTTCGTCGACGACCTGGTGGCGCAGATCTCGGCGCGGCTCGATCGGCCGACGCCCTACCGCTCGCCGTGGGGCGCGCTCTTCACCGTGGGGACCGAGGGTCCCGGCACGGGCTACTTCCTCTCCGGGGACGAGCGGCTCCTCTTCGTCCTGGTCGAGCCCGAGAGCGAGCGCGGGAGCTTCACCGGCGACCGGCGCGCGATCGAGGGCATCCGGGCGGTCATCCGATCGCTCCGGCCCGAGTTCCCCGACGTCGAGGTGGGCGTCACCGGCAAGCCGGCCCTCTCGAACGACGAGATGACCGCGGCCTTCCGCGACAGCGAGCGGGCGACGCTCCTCGCCTTCGCGCTCACGCTCGGGCTCCTGCTCGCGGCCTTCGCCCGGTTCGGCAAGCCGGTGCTCATGCTGCTCGTGCTGACCACGAGTCTCTGCTGGGCGCTCGGCATCGGAACCCTCGTCATCGGCCATCTCTCGCTCTTCTCGGTCATGTTCATCTCGATCGTGATCGGAATCGGGATCGACTACGGCATCTATTTCCTCTTCCGGTACGAGGAAGAGCTGTTCCTCGGGCGGAGCCTCGGGGAGGCGCTCGAGATCACCGCGGCGCGCAGCGGTCCGGGGATGCTGCTGGGCGCCGTGACGGCGGCGGGGACGTTCTACGTGCTCTGCCTGACCGAGTTCCGCGGGGTCCAGGAGCTCGGATTCATCGCGGGCACCGCGATCCTCCTGTCGTGGGTGGCGATGATCACGGTCTTCCCCGCGACGCTCGTCCTCGTCGACCACCGCCACGCGCGCCGGCCGTCGGGCTCGATCCCTCGGGTGCTCGCCCTGGAGCGCGTGCACGTGCCGCTCGTCGAGCGCATCATGACGTACCCGAAGACGGTGCTGGCCTTCACCGTCGTCCTCACGGGCGTGTCGGCGTGGGGGCTCACGTACATCCAGTTCGACTACAACCTGCTCCACCTCCAGGCGAAGGGGACCGAGTCGGTCGTCTGGGAGAGGAAGATCCTCGCGACCGCCGGCCGGTCGGGGTTCACGGCGCTGGCGAGTGCGGATTCGCTCGCGGAGCTGCGCCGCAAGGACGCCGCCTTCAGCCGGCTCGCCACCGTCTCCGAGGTGGACTCCGCGCTCCTGCTCATCCCCGACGACCAGGCGGAGAAGCAGAAGATCATCCGGGACTTCGCGCCGATCATCGCCCCGGTGCGGGTCGGCCGGCCGACGCCGGTCGACCTCGACCGGCTCACCACCGCCTTCGAGACGCTCAAGCGGCGCTTCGATATCGCGGAGAACGAGGCGCCCGAGGGCGAGGCCAAGGAGAAGCTCCGCGACATCAGCTCGAAGATCGAGCGGCTCCTGACCAAGCTGCGCCAGACGGATCCCGAGGTGAGCGAGCCCGCGCTGACGTACCTCCAGTCCCAGATCTACAACGACTTCGTGAAGAACTTCCAGCGGCTGCAGGCGAACCTCTCGCCCCGGCCGATCGGGCTCAAGGACATCCCGCCCGAGCTCCGCCGCAAGTTCATCAGCGACCGGGGGCGCTTCCTGCTCCACATCCATCCCGCCGTGGATATCTGGGACCGCGAGGGTGCGCTCCGCTTCGTCACCGAGCTCCGGTCGGTGGACCCCGAGGTCACGGGGACCCCGATCATCACGTTCGAGGCCATCCGTTTCATGGAGCGCGCCTACCAGCACGGGACGGTCTACGCGATCCTGCTCGTCTCGTTCGTGACCGCGCTCATGCTGCGACGCGCGCGCGAGATCTTGCTCGCGCTCCTGCCCTTGGCGCTCGGGATGCTCTGGACGTTCGGTCTGATGTACTTCTTCGACCTGACGTTCAACATGGGGAACGTCTTCGGCCTGCCGTTGATTCTCGGCGCCGCCGCGGAGTACGGGCTGAACATCGTGCTCCGCTACATGGAGGGGCGCGACCACGGCGGGCCCCTCGTGGCGCGCAGCACGGTGATGGGCGTCCTCGTCAGCGGGCTCACGACGATCGTCGGGTTCGGCAGCCTGATGATCGCGGACCACCGCGGGATTTTCGGCCTCGGGCTGCTGCTCACGCTGGGCTCGGCGACGAGCCTCGTCGCCGCCCTGGTCGTGCTACCGGTGCTCCTGCGCCTGCTGCACCGGGCGCCGGCCGCGCCGCCGACCTGGCGCTACGAGACGCCCGCGCCGCCGCCCCTCGCCGCGGCCCCACGCGGCGAGGATTGAGCTCGGGGGAAGCGGCGCCGCTCCCCCACGATGGCGCCGAGCATGTTGTTCTGAGTTACCGCCCGTCGCGCGCGGGCTTCGCCCGCGCAACCTGATCTTGGGGGAGGCTCGGAGGGGGCCGTCGAGGCCCCCTCCGATTTTCGCCGGCCCGCCGCGCGGCCAGGAAGCGGACGAACTCGGCACCCTCCCGGAGCCGCCGCGCGAGCACCCGCCGGTCCCGCGCCATCTCGCCCGCAATCGCGAAGAGCTTCCGCGGTCGGAAATAGAAGCGTCGGTAGAACGTCTCCACGGAGTCGAAGATCTCGGTATGGGCGAGGTGCGGGTAGCTCAGCGCGCTCCGCTGAACGCCCCGCCCGTCGACGAGCTCGCGGCCGTCGAGCCAGCCCTGCTCGAGGGCCTGTCGGTGCATCGCCGTGCCAGGGTAGGGCGCGGCGATCGACACCTGGATCGTGTCCGGATCGAGCTCGCAGGCGAAGCGGATCGTCTCCGCGATCGTCTCGTGCGTCTCGCCGGGAAGCCCGAGGACGAACGTGCCGTGGATCCGGATGCCGAGCGCCTTGGCGTGCCGGGTGAACTGCCGCGCGACGTCCAGGCGGACCCCCTTCTTCACGTTGTTGAGGATGCGCTGGTTGCCGGATTCGTAGCCGACGAGCAGAAGGCGAAGGCCGTGGTCTTTCAGGACACGGAGCGTCTCGTACGGGACGTTCGCCTTGGCGTTGCACGACCATGTGACGCCGAGCCGACCGAGCCCGCGCGCGATCGCCGCGGCGCGGGGCAGGTCGTCGGTGAAGGTGTCGTCATCGAAAAAGACCTCGCGCGCCTGTGGGAAATAGCGCTGGGCGAGCGCGACCTCGCGCACGACGTGCTCGACCGAGCGCGTCCGGTACCGGTGTCCGCCGACGGTCTGGGGCCACAGGCAGAAGGTGCACTTCGACCGGCAGCCGCGCCCCGTGTAGAGCGACACGTACGGGTGGAGGAGGTAGCCGATGACGTAGTTCTCGATCGTCAGGTCCCGCCGGTAGACGTCGACGACGAACGGGAGCGCGTCCATGTCTTCGAGCTTCGGCCGTTCCGGGGTATGTCGGATCGCGCCGCCGCCGTCCCGGTAGCTCACGCCGAGGACGCGGCCGAGCGGGCGCCCCTCGGCCACCTCCTTGAGCGTGAAGTCGAACTCGCTGCGCGTGACGAAGTCGATCGCGGGCGAGGCGGCGAGCGATGCCGCCGGGTTGACCGCCACGTGCGCGCCGACGAAGCCGACGCGGAGACGCGGGTTGTCCGTCTTGAGCGCTTCGGCCACCCGCACGTCGTGCGCGAAGGACGGCGTGCTCGTGTGGAGCACGGCGAGCTCGTAGTCGCGGGCGAGCGGGCGCACGTCCGCCAGCGTGAGACCGTCGGGCGGCGCGTCGACCAGCCGCGAGCCGGAGACGAGCGCGGCGGGCTGGGCGAGCCACGTCGGATACCAGAATGAGCGCACCTCCCGCCGAGCCTGGTAGCGGGAGCCCGCACCGCCGTCGAAGCCCTCGTACGACGGCGGGTGCAGGAAGAGCGTCCTCATGCCCGCGACACCTCCACCAGGTTCGAGTGGAACGCCGGGCCGCCGCCCAGATCGGTCACGCGGTCACTCGTCAGCACGTTCACGCCCCGGCCGTCCGGCTGAAAGCGGTGCCACCAGATCCCCTCGATCACGACCACGCCCCGCCGGGTCGCGTCCGTCACCCGGGCCGTGAACCGCGCCGCGCCGCGCGGGCTCTCGACGGTGACCGCGGCGCCGTCCACGATCCCGCGCCGCTCCGCGTCTTCCGGCGCCAGCATCACGGTCGGCGTTCCTTGCCGGCGCCGGAGGAGCGCCGACTGACTGAAGGACGAGTTCAAGAAGAATCGGTTCGGCGGCACGAGGCACTGGAGCGGGTAGCGCGCAGTGAGCTCGCGGTTCTCGGGCCCCTCGTCGAGCGGCACGTACGTCGGCAGGGCGGGCAACCCTTGGCGCGCGAGCCGCTCCGAGTAGAACTCGACCTTCCCCGAGGGGGCGAGCTGGAGCGTGAACTGCCCGTAGGAGCGGTAGAGGTCGAGGTGCTCCAGCGAGGTCGTCGCCGGCAGGACGAGGTCGGCGTAGAAGGCGGTGTCGGTGAGGATCTGCTCGTGCACGACCGTGAAGAGGTCCTCCCGCGCGAGCCCCGCGAGGACGAGCGTCTGGTTCGGACACACGGCGGCCGGGTTCGAGCTGTACACGTAGAGCGAGCGGATCGCCGGGGCCTGCCGCAGGTCGGTCAGCGCGCGCCCCAGGTGGATCATGTTGACGATCCGCGGCGGCGGCGTGGGCATGAGGTCGGGCCGCTCCAGGACCGCGTAGTCGAAGCCGAACCCCGCGGTCGACGACAGGAGAGCGCCGCCGTGCGGATCGGCGTAGGCGCCCGTGAGCGCCGGCAGACACGCGAGGGTACGGCACGTCATCCCCCCGTTGTCGTGACGCGAGATCCCGATGCCGATGCGGATGAACGTCCGTGGGCCCGCCCCGTAGCGCCGGGCGAACCTGACGATCGTCGCGGCGTCGAGGCCGACGATCGGCGCGACCGCCTCCGGGGAATACGCCTTCACGTGCTCGGCGAGGCGCTCGATGCCGAGCGTCGCCCGCTCGATGTAGTCGCGGTCGAGGTGCCCCTCCGCGATCAGGACGTGCATGACGGAAAGGGCCAGCGCCGCGTCGGTGCCCGGGCGGACCATGAGGTGGAGGTCCGCCTGCTGGGCGGTCGACGTGCGATACGGATCGACGACGACGACGAAGGCGCCGCGGGCACGCGCCTGCTTGACGAGCGTCATCACGTTGATCGTCGAGTAGGCCGCGTTCACGCCCCAGAGGACGACCAGGTCCGCACCCACCATCTGCTCCGAGTCGTTGCCGGTGACGGCGCCCAGGGTGGCGCGCCAGCCCGCGTACGCCGTGTTGACGCAGATCGTGCGGTCCAGGCGGCTCGCACCGAGCGCGTGGAAGAAGGGGTGGCCCGCGTAGTACTGGACCTGGCCCATCGAGCCCGCGTACGAGAACGGCAGGATCGCCTCGGCGCCGTCGGCGCCGAGGATCCCGCGCCAGCGCCGCGCGATCTCATCGATCGCCTCGTCCCAGGAGATCGGCTCGAACTCGCCCCGCCCCTTCGCGCCCACGCGCCGGAGCGGGGTGAGGACGCGCAGCGGCGAATGAACGCGCTCGGCGTACTCGCGCACCTTGCCGCAGATCACCCCCTGCGTGAAGGGATGGTCGGGGTTGCCCGTGACACTCGTGAGACGGCCATCCTCGACGGTGACGACGAGGCTGCAGGCGGACGGGCAGTCGTGAGGACAGACGGACAGCATGCCGCGTTTAAAGGTATCATGGCGACCGCCATGTTCGGCTGGCTCGTGCGGCTGAACCCCTTCAAGACTCCCGACACCCAGCGTCTGGCCGTCCTGTTCGGCGTCGTCTACTTCGCCCAGGGGATGTGGTACCTGCCGAACCAGACGATCACCATCGTGCTCAAGGAGCGGGGGCTCTCCGCGGGCCAGGTCGCCGACTTCTTCCTCATCAGCACCGTGCCGTGGCTGGTCAAGCCACTCTACGGCCTCATCTCGGACTTCGTCCCGCTCTTCGGCCGACGACGGAAAAGCTACTTCCTAGTGACCTCGGGGCTCGCCGCGCTCGCGGGGCTCCTCCTCGCCTCGGGCTCGCCGATCTCCGACGGGACGATCGAGACACTCGGCGTCACGCTGCCGATCGTCGGCACCGTGAGCTTCACGCTCGTCGCGGGCGTGTGGCTCTTCACACTCATGGCGCTCGGCCTCGCGTTCACCGACGTCCTGGTGGACGCGATGATGGTCGAGAACGGCCGGCCCCGCGGTCTCACCGGCGCGTTCCAGTCGGTCCAGTGGGCGTGCATCACGGTCGCGTCCGTCCTCGTCGGCGTGGTGGGCGGCCGCCTCGCCGAGACGCGGAGCCTGCGCGCAGCCTTCCTGCTCGCCGCCTGCTTCCCGATGATCTCCATGCTCATGGGCCTGCTCGTCGTCCGTGAGCCGCGCACCACCTTCGACCGCGAGGCGTTCCGAGAGACGCTGGGCGCCATCCGCGAGGCGCTCGCGCACCGGGACATGTGGCTCGTGGCGTGCTTCATCCTCTTCTGGACCTTCAGCCCGTCCTTCGGCCCGGCCTTCCTCTACTACCAGACCGATACGCTCGGGTTCAGCCAGCAGTTCATCGGCACCCTCGGCTCGCTCAGCGCGATCGCCGGGGTCATCGGAGCGGCGATCTATGCGCCGATCTCGCGGCGCTTCCCTCTCAAGCGGATCGTCAATGCGGTGATCGGACTGGGCGTCGCGGGCACCCTCGCGTATCTCCTCTACCGGGGCGCCGCCTCCGCCCTGATGATCGACACCGTCTTCGGCTGTGTCGGCATGATCACCCAGCTCGCCCTGCTCGACCTCGCCGCCAAGTCGTGCCCGAAGAGGGTCGAGGCGACGTTCTTCGCGCTCCTCATGTCCTTCTACAACGGCGGCTCCCAGCTCTCGCAGAACCTCGGCGCGCGGCTCTACGACAATTTCGGTTACACGCCGCTCGTGCTCATCTCGACGGCGTTCACCGCGGCGGCGTGGCTGCTCGTGCCGCTCGTGCGGATCGACCGGATCGAGGCCCGGGCGCGCGAGGAGGCCCGGGCGCGCGAGGCCGCCGCGGCGGCGAGTCAGTCCGTGGCCGCGAGGTAGAACTCCACCGCCGCCGGGCCGGCGACGAGCGGGTCACGGCGCTCGCGGAAGGCGGCGAGGTGGGGCGCCTTTCGATGCGCATCGAAGGCGGCGTCCGAACGGTACTGCTCGTAGAAGAGGAAGAGGTCCGGGTTCTCCTTCGACCTGTGCAGCCGGTAGACGAGGCAGTCGGGCTCCGCCTTGACCACCGCCGCCACCTGCTCGCGCAGGATCGTCGCCAGCTCGTCCCCCTTCCCCGGCTTCGCCGAAAGCTTCGCAACGACGGTCAGCACGTTCGCCATCACGCCCCTCCCTCCGCGCGGGCATTCACGCCTCGTGTCGCCGTCGCGTGCGCACACCGGAGCCAGTGGAGCGCGCGCCCGACGTCGTCCGGTCCTTCGATGTCGAATTCGACCCAGCCCCGCCGCGCGAAGCGCCGGTGGGGGCGGATGCGCGCGTCGCCGAGCGCCCGCGCCTGGTCGGTCGGCGAGAGGCGGAGCCACAAGTCGCGCTCCTTCTCCCGGAGCGGGAAGCACGCGAAGAGCGTCTCGCCGAGGAAGTAGCCCCACCGCCCGAACATCGGTGTGATGCGTACGCCCTCCCACGCGCCGAGGGTCTCGTTCAAGCGCTGCGCGGCGCCGGCGCCGCCGCGTGCGAGGGTGCGCCGGACCTTGCGCCCGCGGCCCATCCCACGGAAGCGGCGCCCGGTTATGGCCAGACCTGCGTATAGGCGAACCGGGCGCGCTCGCTCGCCGCGCCAAACTTGGCGTCGTAGTCGGCCCGGAGCGCCTTCATGTGCTCCGAGACGATGAAGCGTCGGTAGGTCGCCTCGTCCTGCAGCTCGTACACCGCCATGTACTGGTACCGATCCTCACCCTCGAGCGCCTTGTAGCGCCGCGCGCTCACGAGACCCTTGAATTGTAAAACTTGCGGAACGTGCTCCTCGTTGTACCAGCGGTTGAACGCGTCCTCTCGATCCTTGCGAATGGTCGCCTTCACGACGAACAAGACCGTGGCCATCGTGGCTCTCCCGGATGCGCGGAATCGACCGCGGCCCATTCTGCCATTGACAGCCTCTCTGCCGCCATGCGAAAAGAAACCGCTTTGGACACGAGCGCCCACGGAAGGTCATGGCGGCCGACGCGACGCGTGTGAGGTTCGCCCCGGCCGAAGGCGCCGCGCGGCTATTCACGCCGACGTTCTGCGAGTACCTGGCCCGCTTGCACGACGCCCTCGGCGCGCGCGCCCTCGAGCTCCGCGCCCGACGCGACGAGGGGCTGCGGCGCGCGCTCCGCGACCACGTCATGCCCGGCCACCCGCCGCCGAGCGCGGCGACCACGGGGGACTGGCGCGTGCCACCCGTTCCCGACGAGCTCAGGAAGCCCGGGATCGAGATCTCGGGCCCGTGCTCGATCACCTCGATGTTCATCAACGCGCTGAACCCGGGGCCCGAGGGCGAGCGCGCCGAGGGCGACCTGGACGACGACGAAGACTCAGGCGGCCACCGGCTCATCGACACGGTGCGGGCGACCGAGAACCGCCTCGCCGCGGTCAACCGCGAGCTCGCCTTCGAGGACCGAGAACGCGGCCGGAGCTACCGGATCGCGCCGGGCGAGCTCCCGTTCTTCATGCACCGCGAGCGCGGGCTCCACCTCGACGAGCCCGACGTCACGGTCGACGGCCAGCCGGTGAACGCCGCGATCCTCGGCACCGCGCTCACGCTCTTCTTCGCGGGACGGGCGCAGGCCGACCGCGGACAGGGCATCTACTTCTACCTCCCGAAGCTCGAGCACGCGCCCGAGGCGCGCTGGTACCGGGACCTCTTCGACCGCTCGCGCGAGCACCTCCCCGGCCTCCGGAACGCGACGATCCGCGCGGTCGTGCTCGTGGAATCGCTTCCGTGCGTGTACGAGATGGAGGAGATGCTGTGGGAGCTCGGCCCCTACGCCGCCGGGCTCAACGCCGCGCGCTGGGACCTCAAGGCCTCGATCTTCGAGTTCGTCATGGCCGACCCCACACAGGTGTGGCCCGACCGCTTCGGCGTGGACATCAAGACGACGGCCTTCCTCGCGAACATCTTCCGACGCCTCGTCGCGATCTGTCTCAAGCGCGGCGCCGTTCCGATCGGCGGCATGGCCACCGCGCTCCCCTCGAACGACCCGGTCGTGAACCGCGTCGCCGGCGAGGCGATCGCCACAGACAAGGAGTGGGAGGCCGCGCAGGGCTTCGTCCGCGGCTGGGTGGCCCACATCTTTCACATGAAGACGGCGGCGGACCCGTTCAAGAAGCTCGTCGGCTCGGGCTGGACGCCGACCCCCGGGATGGCGAAGCCCGAGACCTATCCGGTGAAGATCGGGGTGCCGGCGGGCGCCGTCACCCTCGAGGGGACGCGGCGCAACGCGCGGATGCTCGTCGAGTACGTCGAGGGCTGGCTCAACGGCCGCGGCGCCAAGGGAATCGACAGCCTCGAGGGCAAGCCCGGCGTCCACCCGGCGCTGATGGAGGATCTCGCCACCGGCCGCATGTCGGTCGCGCAGATCGCCCAGCGCATCCGCCACCACGCGCGGGACGGGCAGGCGGGCGTCGCCCACGACTTCGCCCTCGTGAAGAAGCTCCTCCAGGAGGAGCTGGGGGACATCCTGTCGCGGCGGCCGCAGCACGCCGAGGTCGAGACACGCTACCGCCAGGCGATGAAGGTCGGCCTGCGCTGGGTCAAGAACTACACGGAGTTGAACTTCCGGAGCCTCGGCTCGTATTCGCGTGCCGAGCTCGACGTGATCGCCCGAGCGCCCGACGCCTTCTGATAGACGTCAGGGGGGAGCGGCGCCGCTCCCCCCGACACCCCCCACCGGTCACCCGCAGCGGCCCGGCCCGGACGTTCGTTGCGCGGGCAAAGCCCGCGCTCGAAAGGGAGGTCTGAGGATCAGCGCGGCGCAGCGCTTTCCATCGGGCCGAGCGCCAGGAGGCCGCCGTCCACCACGATCGTCTGGCCCGTGAGCCCACCCGTCGTCGCGAGGTAGAAGATCGCCGCGGCCGTCTCGTCGGCCGTGGGCAGGCGCTGGATCGGCGTTCGCGCGGACGTCGCTGTCCAGTGGACATCGGTCCACCCGCCGAAGCCCGTCGGGATCAGGCCGGGCGCCACGGCGTTGACGCGGATCGAGGGTGCGAGAGCGCGGGCGAGCGACATCGTGAGGGTCGTCAGCGCGGCCTTCGAGGCGGCGTAGGCCATCGAGGAGCCGCCGCCGGCGAAGGCGGCCACGGAGGTGACGTTGACGACCGACCCCGCGCCCCGCTGGCGCATGTGCGGCGTGGCCGCGCGGACGCAGTAGAAGGCGCCCTTGACGTTGACGGCCCACACCCGGTCCCAGATGTCGTCGGTGAGGCCGTCGAGGTCCGAGTGGGGCTGGACGCGCTTGGTCCAGCCGGCGTTGTTGACGAGGATATCGACGCCGCCGAGCTCCTTGGCGACGCGCGCCAGCATCGCACGCACCTCCCCGTCGTTCGACACGTCCGCCCGGATCGCGACGGCGCCGACGCCGAGCTTCCCGATCTCTTTGACCGCCGCGCTCGCCGCTTCGGCGTTCTTCGAGTAGTTCACCGCCACCGCGGCGCCGGCTCGCGCGAAGGCCAGCGACGCGGCGAGGCCGATGCCGGTGGCACCGCCCGTGACGACCGCCACCTTGCCTCGGAGCTCTCCGTCACTCATACCGGCTGATGTGCAGGTGGACGCCGTGGCTCGATTCCGGCTCGACCGTCACCTCGCCCGTGCCCCGCAAACACTTCGTGCTCGCGCGATCGAAGGCGGCCATGAGCGACTCGAAATCCTCGGCGACGAGCGAGAGCGCCACCATGCCCTCGGTCCCGCCGACCTCCTCGGACGGCACGATCAGGATCGCGCCCCGCCCGACGCCCAGCATCGTGCGCGGGCCGTCGTTCATTGCCACCTCTGTGAGGCCGAAGCGGGACCGGAAGACGCCCGCCGTCTGTTTCACGTCGCGAGCGCCGACCACGAGCCGCTTGAGCCTCACCGGGGACGGTTCCGCCGCCGTGTCCTCCGCGGGGGTCGCGAGCTCGACCAGGACCCCGCAGCACGCCTTCGGGTGCAGGAACGCGATCTGACCGGCGAGCCCGGGCCGGGGCGCCGTGTCGATCAGCTCGACGTGCGTTTCCTTCAAGGCCCCGAGCGCCGCGTGGATGTCCGGCGTGTCGAGGCAGAGGTGGTGGAGCCCCTCGCCGCGGCGGGCGAGGAAGCGGCCGACGCCCGACGACGCATCGAGCGGCTCGAGCAGCTCGATCTCCGTTTCACCGGCCGCGAGCAGCGCGGCGCGCACGCCCTGATCGGGGAGCCGCGCCTCCTTGACGAGCGGGAGGCCGAGGGTGTCCCGGTAGAACCGATACGCGGCCGCCAGGTCCCTGATCACGATGCCCACGTGATGAATCCGTCGCATCACGCGCGATCCCCTCAACGGACGAATGGGGCGACCCTGCGCATGCCGGCGTCGCGGACACGGATCCGGTGATTGGACAGGAGGCCGAGTGGCAGCCGGCGAACGGGGAAGTAGTCCAGCGCCAACGTCTCGTCCGAGGTCGCGAGGGCGCCGCCGCGCACCGCGCATTCGAAGCACACGTTGATGTAATGCCAGACGTTGCCGTCCGGGTACCGAACGACCTGCCGGGCGGGCTCCGAATAGACGCCGACCAGCCGACGCACGGACACGATCAGGCCGGTCTCTTCCTGGACCTCACGGCGTACGGCGTCCCGAACCGACTCGCCGATCTCCACCGACCCGCCAGGCAGTCCCCACTGCCCCCCGTCGGATCGCTGCTGGAGGAGGAGGCGACCGTGACGGTCGAAGATCACGGCGGACACGCTTGGCCTGATCCCGAGCGCGCGCTCGTAGTTCGGCTCGAGCGTGATCACCCGACCAACCTACCCGACGCGGCCCGCTCGCGCAATATTTCCCAGGCGTCACCCTCCCGCCGCGCTGAACAGCCGCTGAAAGTCGCTCCAGGGCGTCGGCGGGCGCCGGGCGACGGCGGCGTTCTCCTCGACGTGCGCCGTCGACTTCATGCCGACCAGCGCCGTGCCAATCCCCGGCGTGGAGCGCACGAACTGGAGCGCCCGCTGGGCGTCACTCGCGAAACCCGGCAGGAGCTCGGCCACCACGGGCGGGAGGTTCCGCGCGAGGTGGCCCTGGTAGACCGAGGCCGAGGCCATGACGTACACGCCGAGGCGCCGGGCGGCCTCGAGGACGGGGACGAAGCTCCCGTCGTCCTTCTGGTTGGCGCGGGTGAAGGCCTCCGGCATCGCGAGGTTGTACGGAAGCTGAATCACGCGGAAGTGGTGATCGGGCCCCGCGACCGCACGGGCCGCGCCCACGAGCTCGGCGAGCGAGAGGTAGCCGGGCGCGCCCGGATCCTCCCGGTAACCGTTCCACGTGGCGGTGCCGTAGCGTCGGATCTTTCCGTCGCGCACGGCCTGCTCGAGCGCCTCGAAGGCCGCGCGGAGGCGCGCGAGAAACTCCGAGCGGTCCACTTCCTCGAGCTCGGACTCGGGATTGTGGACGTAATAGATGTCGATGGTCTCGAGCCCGAGGTTGACCCGGCTCCGCTCGATCTGATCGGCGAGGTAGCGTGGCGTCATGCAGTGGGAGCCGCCCACGACGTCGCCGGGCCGCACGATCCCCGTGTCCAGGTACGTCTGGGTGAACCACGCGCGCGCGTCGCGCGGCACGGCGCCGTCGAAGGGAATGTAGCCGCCCTTCGTCGCGACGATCACCTCGTCGCGCCGGACCGTCCCGCCACCGACCGCGCTCGCCAGGGCCGCTCGCACCGCACGTTCGCTGCGCTGATGACGGTAGTTGATCGCCGTGTCGATCACGTTGACGCCGAGCTCGAGCGCGCGCGCGATCGCGTCCTGGTACATGACGTCGGTCGCGCCGTCCTCCCGACCGAGGTACGTGCCGAGGCCGACCGTCGCGACATTGATCCCGTCGAGCTCGCGAAAGTGCGCGGGAACGACGGTGCCGGCGAGTCGCGCCAGATAACGCTTCGTCCCCTCGGCCGTTGCGCCGCCGGCCATCAGGGTCGTCATCGGGTCAGCCTTCCCGGCCGTGCCGGAGGGTCGATCGACCCGCCATCGCGTCAGGGAGCGACCTGGAAGGTGAAGCGGCCACGCACGACGTGGCCGTCCGCGGACAGGACCTGCCACTCGACCCGATACGCTCCCGGCGCCAGCGCGGGCAGCGGCACGCTCAGGCGATCGGCGGTCCCGTCGGACGCGGGCGTCGCGAGCCGTACCAGCTCACCGTGCGCGGTGGAGAGCCGGAGGCGCGAGAGCAGCTTCTCGACCCGGTTGTTGAACCGGAGGGAGAGCGTGGGCGGCGCCACCGCGACCGTCGAATCGGCGGCGGGCGTCGATTCGAGCAAGAGCGAATGGGCGGGCGCCGGGGTCGGGACGCCCAGCCCGAGGGCCGCGGCGAGGAGCGCACGGACGAGACGCGTCAACGCCAGTCGTCAAGGACGAGGTGGGTGGGGTCTTCGTAATCCTCCTGCCGGCCCCGTTGCATCCGGATCATCGTGAAGTCGATCTGGTATCCGCATTGGACGAGGGTGTTGTACGCGAGCCAGTACCGAGAATACACGGGGAGGATCACCCGCTGGATCCCCAACTCCTGGCCCAGCGTCTCGAGCGCCGCGACAAACTCGGTCAGGTGCTCGACCTTCCGCTGCGGCGGGTCGATCGCCAGAAACTTGACGTAGAGCGCGCCCGACGGCGCCTCGCTCACGCCCGGCGTGTGGTAGATCGCGAAGCCCGCGAGGTCGCGTCCGCGCTCGAGCAGGAGCGTGTCGCCGAGCGCGAGTCCGTCCACGATCTCGACCTCCTTCGACAGGTCCATGCCGCGGCAGATCGCGTTCGTGATCCGGTGCATGCGCGCGAGCGTCGCCTTCTTCTTCGTCTCCTCGAGCGACGAGAACCGGCGGACCGCGAGGGCCGCCTTGCCCGGCTTGGGGACGGCCGCGCGGGCCGGAGCCCGGTCGATGGCGCGGCTCATCACGGCGGTGAGCGCTTTGGGCCGGTAGCCGAACTTGTGGAACAGGAAGAGGTGCTTCGGGCTCGTCGGATAGGTGACGCACCCGTGGAGCGCCGCCTTGTTCTCCTCGAAGAATTCTTCCGACGCGCGGATGAGCTGCTGACCGATCGTCTGGTTCTGGTAGTTCGTGAGGACCGCGACCGGCCCGAGGATCCCGACCGTGCCCCACGTGACGGCGAGCGCGGCGCCCACGATCTTCGCGTTGTCCTCCTCCGCGACGAAGCAGCCCCAGGGCTCCATGAGCCAGCGGTGGTGGACGTACTGAGCGCCGCCGAACGCCTGGCGCGGCCGGGTGCCGAGCTGGCGCTCGAGGAAGTCGCCGAAGGTCTGCTCGAAGACGTCGCGGACCTTCGAGAGATCGCCCTTGCGGACGCGCCGGACTTGGATCTTCGGCAGGCGCCCCTGCGGATCGAGCCCCGCGCGATCGACGGTGGCCCTCACGGGGACACGCCGGCGAGGTCTTCGAGCAGGGTGATCACGCCGGAATGGTCGAGGCCGCCCCGCCCCTTCACGCGAAGCGCGTTGAACAGCTCCTGGACGACGGCCGTCGCCGGCAGCGGCACGCCGAGCGCGCGCGCCGAGTCCATGATGAGCCCGAGGTCCTTGTAGTGGAGGTCGATCTTGAAGCCCGGCGGGTACGTGTTCGCGACGTAATTCGGCCGCTTCTGGTCGAGGCACCGGGACCCGGCGAGCCCGCCCGCGAGCGCGGTGAGCGTGAGCTCGCGATCGAGCCCCGCCTTCTTCGCGAGCGTGAGCGCCTCGGCGAGCGCCGTGAGGTTCACGGCCACGATGATCTGGTTGGCGAGCTTCGTGAACCCGCCGGACCCGAGCGGGCCGAGACGCGTGATCGTCCGACCCATCGCCTGGAAGATCGGCAGCACCGCGTCGAACACCACCTTCTCGCCGCCGACCATGATCGAGAGCGCCGCGTCGATGGCGCCCTTCTCCCCGCCGGACACGGGCGCGTCGAGCATCTCGACGCCGTTCGAGGCGAGGGCCTTGCCGACCCGTTGGGAGACGATCGGCGAGATCGTGGACATGTCCACGTAGATCAGCCCACGCCGCGCCCCCTCGATGATGCCATCCTTCCCGAGCGCGACGAGCTCGACGTCGGGCGAGTTGGGCAGCATGGTGATCACCACCTCGCACTGCGCTGCGACGTCGCGCGGCGAGGTGGCGGCTTTCGCGCCCGCCTGGACGAGCTCGTCCACGGGCCCGCGGCTTCGGCTGTGGACGACGAGGGGGAATCCCGCCTTCAGGAGATTCTTCGCCATGGGGCGTCCCATGATGCCCAGTCCAATGAATCCAGTCACTTGCGCCATAAGACCCCCGTCGAGGAAGGCAAAATGAGCAACGACACATAACACGGCGCGACTTTCGGGGTCAAGCCGCCGGCGACCGGTCGTCTGTCCAAGGTCACCCAGAGGTGTGGACGCGCTCGCCGCCCACCCAGGTCTCGAGGACGCGGACCGCGATCCTCAGCGTCGCGACGCGCGCTTCCCCCAGAGGTCCTTGGCGAGCCAGTCGAGACCGAGCGCCTTGAGCGTCGCCGGCAGGGGCTTGCCGGTCTTCCGGTCGTAGCCGACCTCACGGTACCAGGTGTCGACCATCTTCTCCCACTGCTCGCCGACGGCCTGGCCCTTGGCGGGGCCGTCGACCGGCGTCGAGCCGTACCGCGTGGACGGTCGTTCGAGGTCAGGCGTGAGGCCACAGCGGAGCGACGCCGCGCGCAGGATGGCCGCCGTCCGGCGACCGAATCGGACTGTGTCTGGCACGGTGACGTCCCAGCCGGTGGCCGCGTTGAGGACACGGCAGAGGTTTTCGAGCCGCGTGCGCGTGGTGAAGATGCACATCCCGAGGGAGTCCTCGAAGTTGCGCCGACCCCGGATCCCGGCGATGAACTTCGCGACGGCCTCGCCGTCAAAGGTATTGATACGCGTGGGCTGGCCGATCTCGGCCGGGTGCACGGGCACCCCGCTCTCCAGCGTCCCGGTGCCCGAGGTGCAGGTGTCGAGCATCTCGTCCCAGCGCGCGCGATGGTCGTGGCCGCGCGGGGCCGCGCCCTTCTCCGTGTAGATGGCGCAGTCCTTGGCGGGGCTCCCAAGCTTCTCCGCCGCACGCTTGACGCCCTCGGCCAGGACGTTTCCGAACCCCTGGCGATGGCTGATCATCTGTATCAACCGCGCGGCCCCCTTGATGTCGCCCCACGTGAGTCGGAACCCGACCTGCGCCTCCGTGAGGTACCCTTTCTCCTGGCACTCCATCACCCACCCGCAGATCCAGCCGAACTCGTTCACGTCGAGGCACGCACGGTCGAGCTCGGTGTTCAACCAGGCCACGCCGTCGATGTCGCTCATGGCGCCGATGGCCCAGCCGGCGCCTGACCAGCCTTCGTACTCGGGCTCGTCGACGATCGTGCCCTTGTGTTCGCCCTTCCGGATGACCGACATGTGGCAGTGGTGCATGCCGCAGGCGCTGCACTGGTGGCCACGATGGTCGAAGCCCTCGCGGAGTTTCGGGGCCTCCCACTGACTCATGTCGACAGGTGGGACGTTGGTCGTGTAGTTCTTGATTGGCAAGGCACCCAGCCGTGAGAGGTTCACGACGCCCGGCAGCGTGCCGTACTCGTAGAGCGACTTCGCGGAGGGGTCGGTGCGGAGATCGAAGCCGATATCGTCGGCGGCCTGCACGAGCCCGCGCGGGTCCGCCGCCCGCAGCGACTTCGTCCCGCGCACGATCGCCACCGCCTTGAGCTTCTTTTTCCCCATCACCGCGCCGCAGCCGTTCTTGGAGGCGACGTGGCCGTAGTCGCCTTGGATCGCGGCGAAGCGCACGAGGTTCTCGCCCGCCGGACCGATCGAGTAGACCGAGAGCATATGACCAGACAGTCCCAGCTGAGGGCCGAGGGCGTCCTGAGTCGCCCACGTATCCTTACCGACAAGGAACTTCGCGTCGCGCAGCTCGACCGCGTCGTCGTTGATGTAGAGGTAGACCCAGTCCCGCGACTGCCCCTGGATGACGATCGCGTCGTACCCCGAGTACTTGAGGTTGGTGCCGAAGAAACCGTTCGCCTGCGTCGAGGTGGGGCCGTTGGTCCCGGCGCCGATCGTCACGACGGTGAGGCCGCTCGAGCCCCAGGCGGGCAGCCCGGCCATGGGCCCGGTGGCCAGGATCAGACGGTTGTCCGGGTGGTCCCAGCTCACGTTGCCACGGCCGCCCTTCGTCGCGGTCTCGCGGTAGAGGATCATGGCGCCGAGACCGACGCCGCCGAGCAGCTCCCGCATCTCGTCGGCGCTCCACGGCTCGGCCCAGCACTTCTTCTTCGTGAGGTCGACGCGCAGGAGCTTGCCGGCGTAGCCGCCGGGCAGCTCGCGCGCCGGGCTCGGGGTCGTCGTCCTGCTCTGAGCCTGAACGATCGCTGTGGTCATACGGCCACCGGGGTGTTCCCGGGCGCCTTGGACGGACGGCCCAGGATGGTCTCGGGGAGCAGCGCGCTCGTGGTCTTCGACGCGATGAAGACCGGCTTGACGTCGAACGGGTTGCGCTTGAGGTGCGCCTTGAAGCGGGCGAGCGACACGCCGGACTGCACGAGCCCCTTGAGCATGCCGACGTCGTTGGTCGTCCAGATGTCGCTCGACGGGCCCAGGATGATCGCGCCCGTCAGCCGGTCCCCGCGCCAGAGGAGCTTCCGGTAGGCGGGCCGGTCGGGCTTCACGCCGCTCGCGATCTCCGCTCTTTCGTCGTCCCACGCGCCGAATGACGCGACGTCGAGGTGGCAGACCTCGACGATGTTGACGATGAGGCTGCCGCGGTAGTGGACGTCCTTGCCGGCCATGTTGGCGCCGACGACCCGCCCGTGCTCCTGGGCCGTCGGCTCGATCGCGTGGACCGCGGGCTCGCCCGTGATCAGGTCGCGCCCCTCGGCGATGTCCCCCGCGGCGTAGACGTTCGGGACGCTCGAGCGCAGACGGTCGTCCACGACGACGCCGCGGTTGACCGTGACGCCGGAGCCCTTGAGCCACTCGAGGTTGGTCTTGATGCCCGTCGCCATGATCACGACGTCGCAGACGAGATCCCCGCCCGCGGCGAAGCGGAGCCGCTTGCGCCCCTTGGCGTCCTCGATCCGCGTGAGCTTGGCGCCGGTTCGGATCGCGACGCCGTGCTTCGTGAGCCAGTCCTCCACGAGCCTCGCCCCCGCGTCGTCGACCATGCGCGGCAGGATGCGCGGCGCCACCTCGACGATCGTCAGCTTGGCGCCGAGAGCGAGGATCGAGTTCAGGATCGTGAAGGCGATGAAGCCGGCGCCGACCATGACGACGTGGCTGCCGGGCGCGATCTCGGCGAGGACCGCGCGCGCCTCGTCGAGGGTCCAGAACGAGTGGACGCCGCGCCCATCGGCGCCGGGCACCGGCGCCCTCACCGCCGACGAGCCCGTGGCGATCAGACAGTCGTCGTACTCGAGCCTCGTCCCGTCGTCGAGGGTGCACACGTTGGCCCTGGTGTCGAGCGCTGTCGCGCGGCGCCCGACGTGTGGCTTCACGCCCCAGTCCGCGAGCACCCGTGGGGTCGCGGTGAAGACGTGGGACTCGGCGATCGAGCGGTCGAGGTAGTACGGGAGGACCATGCGCGAGTACGGCGTCTCGGCGCTCACCAGCGCGATCTCCGAGCGCTCGCCCTCCTCCTCGCGGATCGTGCGGATCGCGTTCATGCCCGCGGTGCCGCCGCCGATGATGAGGTGTCGCGTCGCCATCGTCACAGGCTCCTCTCGGACGGCGGGGGCGCGGTCACAGACTCGCCTCGCCTGGCGGCTGCGGCTCGCACGGCGGCCCCGCGACGTCCTGTGGCTCGCACGACCATCACCGCGCCCCCGCGAGCACCCGGGCGGTCCGCTCCCGCGCGAACTCGCCGAGCCAGTCGGCGGTCGCCGTCGCCTCGTACGTGATCGCCGCGGTCGGGCATGCCTCGGCGCAGGCCGGGGCGCCGCCGCACAGGTTGCACTTGAAGGCCTTGCGGGTGTCCGGGTCGTAGAACATCGTCCCGTAGGGGCACGCGATCGTGCAGAGCTTGCACCCCACGCACGTGTCGTCGAGCACATCCTTTGCGCCGGCCGCGTTGATCGTGATCGCGCCGACGGGGCAGGCGGTCATGCACCACCCCTCGGCGCACTGCGTGCAGGTGTAGGGCGCATACGAGGTGTGCCCCTCGAAGGGCGAGACGCGGATGACCGACTTCGCGGGTTGGAACGTGCCCGTCTGCATGTACGAGCAGGCGAGCTCGCACCGAAGACAACCGGTGCACTTCTCGGGGTGGATCCGAAGGACGTGCGTCGTGGTCGCGAGCATGGTCACCGCTTCCTTCGTTCGCGTTTCGTGGACGCGCCGCGCTCGAGGCGGCCGATGAACTCGTCGAGCGGGATCGCCGCCATCGTCATCCCGGCGGCGCCACCGCGTGCGCCGAGCTCGACGGACACGCGCGACACGGTCGCGTTGTCCGGCGCTTCGATGACGGACAGGAAATCGTACGGGCCGAGCAGCGCGTACTGGGAAATGACACGTACCCCCATGCGCATCACGTCGGCGTTCACCTTGCGGATCCAGCCGGGACGCTCGCGGAGCACCTTACGCCCCGACTCCGATAGCGTGCTCAGCATGATGTACAGGGCCACGGCCGCGCCTCCTCAACACACCGCGCTCGGACAGCGGTCGGAAGTATATCATGCGCTATCCACACCGGATGCCTCCGGGAGTGGTCGTGCGAGCCACAGGACGTCGCGGGGCCGCAGTGCGAGCCGGAGGACGTCGCGGGGCTGGGGCCCCGCCGTCCGAGGCGAGTCTATAATCGCGCCCCGCCGGCCGAGGCGAGTCTGTGGAGGGGAGACAACGACCATGACGACTCACGCGCTCCGCAGCCGCAACTGGTTCGGGCCCCGCACCCTCGACGGGCTGATGCACCGCGCGTACCTCCGCGCCGAGGGCTTCAGCGATCTCGTCTTCGACGGCCGTCCCGTGATCGGCATCGCCAACTCGTGGTCCGAGCTCACCAACTGCAACGCGCACCTGAGACAGGTGGCAGACGCCGTCAAGCGGGGCGTGTGGAGCGCTGGGGGCTTTCCCCTCGAGTTCCCGACCATCTCGCTCGGCGAAATTCTCATGAAGCCGACGACGATGCTCTTCCGGAACCTGATGGCCATGGACGTCGAGGAGTGCATCCGCGCCTATCCGCTCGACGCGGTCGTGCTCCTCTCGGGGTGTGACAAGACCACACCCGCCATGCTCATGGGCGCCGCCTCCGCCGACGTCCCCGCTATCATGGTCACGGGAGGCCCGATGCTCCGCGGCAAGTGGCGCACGGAGGAGCTCGGCTCGGGCACCGACGTCCGCCGCCTGTGGGCCGAGCGGCGCGCCGACCGGCTCACCGACGAGGAGCTCTGTGAGGTCGAGGCGTGCCTCTCGCGCTCGACCGGCCACTGCATGGTCATGGGGACGGCGTCCACGATGGCCTCGATGGCCGAAGCCCTCGGCATGACGCTTCCCGGTAACGCCGCGATCCCCGCGCCCGACTCCCGGCGCCTGGCGCTGGCCGAGCTGACGGGACGCCGGGCGGTCGAGATGGCGCTCCGCGGCGGGCCTCGGCCCTCTGAGATCCTGACGGCGAAGGCCTTCGACAACGCGATCCGCGGCGACATGGCGATCGGCGGCTCGACCAACGCGATCGTCCACCTGGTCGCCCTCGCTGGGCGTGCCGGCGTCCCGCTGCCGCTCGCACGCTTCGACGCGCTGTCGCGCTCGACACCGCTCCTCGTCAACTGCAAGCCGTCGGGGAAGTACCTGATGGAGGACTTCTTCTACGCCGGCGGCCTCCCCGTGGTCCTCAAGGAGTTGCTGCCGCTGCTCCACGGGGACGCCCTCGCCGTCAACGGCCGCACGCTCGCCGACAACGTCCGGGACGCCCGGTGCTGGAACGAGGACGTCATCCGGCCGCTCGCGATACCGCTCGCGCCGGAGGGCGGCACGGTCATCCTGTTCGGCAACCTGTGTCCCGACGGCGCGGTGCTCAAGCAGTCCGCCGCGTCGCCGCATCTCCTGACCCACCGCGGCCGCGCCGTCGTCTTCGAGAGCCATGACGACCTCGCGCGCCGCATCGACGACCCCGCGCTCGCGATCGACGCGACCTCCGTGCTCGTGCTCAAGCACGCGGGGCCCAAGGGCGCACCCGGCATGCCGGAGTGGGGCGCGGCGCCGATCCCGGCGCGGCTCCTGAAGCAAGGCGTCAAGGACATGGTGAGAATCTCCGACGCACGGATGAGCGGGACGTCGTACGGCACCGTGGTCCTCCACGTCGCGCCCGAGGCGGCGATCGGCGGGCCGCTCGCGCTCGTACGCGACGGCGACGAGATCGACCTCGACGTGCCGAAGCGGAAGCTCACGCTCCGCGTGAGCGACGCGGAGCTGGCGCGGCGCCGCGAGGCGTGGACGCCGCCCGCGCCCCACTTCACCGGCGGCTACGGCAGGATCTTCCTCGACCATGTGCTCCAGGCGAACGAGGGGTGCGACTTCGACGTGCTGCGCGGCCGTCGCCCCGTCACGCCAGAGGAGTCGGCACGCCCGACCCACCTCTGACGCGCGTCGCTACACAGGCGCCTGGCTGCTCGACGGCGTGAGGAACCGGTACACGACCGAGAAGTCCTTCCGCCCGAGGCCGTGCGAGGACGCGAGGCGGAGCACCTGCTGTGCCGCCGGCGCCACGAAGACGGGCACGCGCAGGTCGCGCGCCGCGCTCACCGCGAGCCCGAGGTCCTTGGTCATGAGGTCCGTCATGAAGCCGGGCGCGTAGTCGCGGTTCGCCGGCGCCTTGGCGACCATGCCGGGCACCGGGTGCATGTGCTCCATGACCCAGGTGTTGCCGGAGGACTTCGAGATAACGTCGGTGAGGGTCTTCGGATCCACGCCGAACCCTTCCGCGATCCTGAACGCCTCGCTCACCGCCACCGCGGCGACGCCGGCGATCAGGTTGTTGCAGATCTTCGCGACCTCGCCGCTCCCCGTGGGCCCGACGTGGATGATGTTGGCGCCGAGGCACGCGAGGACCGGACGCGCCTCCTCGACATCGCGCGCGTCGCCGCCGACCATGATCGCGAGCGTGGCGTCCTCCGCCCGCGGCACGCCCCCGGAGACCGGCGCGTCGATGAAGCGCACCCCGCGCTTCGTCGCCGCCTCGGCCACGCGACGGGACGCGGCCGGGTCGATCGTGGACATGTCCACGCAGAGCCGGCCCCTGCCGATCCCGTCGAGGATTCCGGCCGCTCCCAGGTAGGCCGCTTCAACGTGCGACGAGGACGGGAGCATCGTGATCACGAGCTCGCTCGCCTTCGCGGCCTCCGCCGCCGAGCCCGCGCGGACGGCGCCGCGTTTCACGGCGCCCTCGAGCGCGGGCTCGACGACGTCGTAGGCGACGACACTGTGGCCCTTTTTCACGAGGTTCGACAGCATCGGCTGGCCCATGGTGCCGGTCCCGATGAATCCGATTTTCATGAACGGACTCCCCCTGGGAAATTGACGGGCGAGCTATCATCGCGAGGTGGGCCAGGCCCGTCAAGCCCCCTCCGCGTCCCTCGGCCTCGTCCTGATCGCGCTCGCCGCGGTCGCGTGGGGGACGACGGGATCGGTCATGACCGTGCTCGCCGCGAGGGCGGCGGCGAGCCCCCTCCTGGTCGGCGCGGCGCGGCTCTGGATCGCCGCCGTATTGTTACTCGTCGCACTGCTCCTGACCGCGGACCGGAGCCACCCGCGCCTCTCTCAGGCCACCCACGGTCCGAGCCGGCCTCACGGATCTCGTTACAGCAATCTCGGGCGATGCGTCCTGATGGGCGGGTGCATGGCGGGCTACCAGGCGGCGTACTTCACCGCCGTCACGCTGAGCGGGATCGCCGTCACGGCGCTCGTCGCGATCTGCTCGGCGCCGCTCATGATCGCGGCGCTGGCGCCGTGGGCACTCGGCGAGCGGCTCACGCCGCGCGTCCGCGTGGCACTGGCGCTCGGGGTCGTCGGGACGGCGCTCCTCGTCTTGGCGCCGCACGGCGCGCTCGACCTCACGGCGCGGCTCGGCGCCGGCGCGCTCTTGGCACTCGCCGCGGGGCTCGCGTACGCGCTCTACGTCGTGCTCGCGAAGGCGACGCTCGCGCGAATGGCGCCGCTCCGGCTCACCGCGCTCACCTTCACCGTGGGCGCCGTGCTCCTCACCCCCGCGGTGCTGTCGTCCGAGGCACCCCTTCGGCAGCTCGCCCTCGGCTGGCCCTGGCTCCTCTACCTGGGTGGCGTCGCGACGGCGGGTGCGTACGCGATCTACGCGCTCGGCCTGCGCCACGTGCCTGCGTCGGTGGCCGGCATCGTCACGCTCACGGAGCCCTTCACCGCGACGCTCCTCGGCGTGCTGCTGTTCGGCGAGCGGCTCGGCGTCACCGGGGTCCTCGGCGCTCTGCTGCTGTGCGCGGCGCTCGGCCTCGTGCTCGGCCCGCCAGACGCCTTCAGCGGACGTCTCGCGCGTTAGGACCCGGCAGGGGATCTCTCCATCCGGCCATCACTTCCGTGGAGGTTCGAACAGCTCGACCGGGTTGCCCGCAGGATCGTCGAGAAGGATCTGCTTTCCGCCGAAACCCGTGACGATATCGTTGCGAAAGCGGGCTCCCGCCTTACGCAGAGTCTCGACCTCACTGGCGAGATCCTGGACCTCGAGTCGGATGCGGTTCCAGCCACCTGGCTCAGGTTTGCGCCCATCTGGCATGGGTTGAGCGGCCCCTCCAGCACCGGCCGACGCGCTCAGCAAGAGCCGTAGGTCCCCGCGCGCGAGGATGACAAAGCCCGCGGCCGGCTGGCGCTCAATGCCGAAGCCGAGATGCTGGGTGTAAAATGCACTCGCCGCACTGACGTCGTCGACGATGTAACGAACGCTGACGGTTGCCATGTTGAGTCCTCTTGGATTTCGGTTTACGCCGTCAATCGATGCTCCGAATCCTGCTCCAGTGTTGCCCGTCGTGAGTGACACGTTCTACGAGCGGAGCCTCCGCGTGACGCAGGCCCGTGACGAGTCGCCTCTCCGCTAGCGCGGCGGGATCGGCCGGCTCACCGCGCGGCTGAAGGTGCAGTTGGGGACGACCGCGGAGTGCTTGCCGGGGCCGCCCGCGACGATGACGATGACGTCGTCGGGCGAGGGCACCTGCGGCAGGAGCGCGTCGTCGTCGGTGACCGCCATCATCCAGCGCGGCCAGTCCTGGATCCCCCACATGCCGCCGAGCTTGAGCGTGCGGAGCGGCAGTCGCGCGTGCTCGAAGACGTAGCGCTGCACGTCGGCGCGGGTGAATCCGTCGCCCGCGATCGTCGCCGCGTGCTCGGGGCCGAGGACGATCAGGAGCTGGCTCTGCGAGAAGTACCAGCCGACGTTCGAGCCGAGCGACACGGCCGTGTCCGCGACGGTGGCGAGGATCCCCGCCGCGCCCGTCGACACGTGGTCGTTCACGTTGTGCGGCGCCTCGCCGCCGAACACGGTGACGGCGCTCTCGCCGGCGCGGAGCGGCCCCCAGGGCGAGGCGTCCTCGCGCTCGGCGATGCAGTACGTGAACTTCGCTGGGCTCCCCTGGGTCGCCATGTCGTATCGGCCCGGCCACGCGCCGCCGAGGTTCATGAGGATCAGGCGGATGGCGCGTCCGATCGTCGCGTTCGCGCGGAAGCCCGGCCCGAAGCACCCCGAGCCCGCGTGCACGCCGAGCTCGCGCGCGATCGGTCCGTGGACGATCAGGAGCGGCGCCACCGGATGGGTCGTCGCCTGGACGCCGTAGAGGTTGAAGGCGGGCTCGAGCATCGCCTCGACGGCGGCGACGACGACGGGAAAGTACGCGGGCTCGCACCCCGCCATGACGGCGTTGACCGCGAGCTTCTCGAGCGTCGCCTGGCGCCAGAGCGGCGGCATCGCCCCGAGGCTCCGCTCCGGCGGCGCCTTGCCCAGCATCGCGCGTACGCGCTCTTCGGTCGGCGGGACGATGGGCAGCCCGTC
>QHSA01000128.1 GCA_003220315.1 Candidatus Rokuibacteriota bacterium | reverse complement strand
TTCAAGGACGCGTTCGTCTTCGCGTCCTATATCGTGATCGGCCTCTGCCGACCCCAGGGGCTCTTTGGCCGGTTCTAGCGGACGGCGCTCCCCGCGAGTCGTCCTCGCCGTCGGTGTCGTCCTGGGTCTCCTGTATCCGATCCCCCTCCAGTGGAGCGGCTACACCTATTTCCAGACCGTCGGCTTCCTGGTCCTGATCAACGCGATGCTCGGCGTGGGCTGGAACGTCATCGGCGGCTGGGCGGGCCAGTTCGACTTCGCGCCCCAGGTGTTCTTCGCGATCGGCGCCTACACGGCCGCGATCCTCTTCGTGCACCTGGGATGGAGCCCGTGGCTCGGCATGCTGGCCGGGGTGCTCGCGGCCATCGGAATCTGCGCGCTCGTGACCTATCCGCTCACGCGGCTCCGTGGCCACTACTTCGCGATCTCCACCGTGGCGATCTGGATGATCGCGCAGCCGATCGGCGCGACCTGGGAGTTCATCAACGGGAGCCGCGGCCTCTTCATCCCGATGCAGACGGGGCAGGGGGTCCTCGGGTCGATCGCGAGCCTCCAGTTCGTCGGCCGCACCAAGGCGCTCGGCTACTACTACGTCGCATTCGGGCTGCTGGCGGTCGCGCTCTGGCTCGTGCACCTGGTCGAGCGCGGGAGGCTCGGCTTCTACTTCCGGGCGATCCGTGACGACCAGGAGGGCGCCGAGGGGATCGGCATCCCGAGCCGCCTGTACAAGGTGATCGCCCGCAGCATCACGGCGGCCGTGTTCGGCGCGGGCGGCGTCCTCTACGGCTTCTGGGCGCTCGCGGTCTTCCCCGAGCAGGTCCTGGATCTCAACTGGAGCACGCTGCCGATCATGGCCACGGTGGTCGGGGGGATCGGTCGCCTCTGGGGCCCGGTGCTGGGGGCTTTCATCCTGATCCCGATTTCGCAGATCATGTCCACGACGCTCGGGACAGGGCCGCTCGCGGGCCGCGGCATCGACCTGATCGTCTACGGCATCATCATCGTCCTGATCGCGGCCCTCCGACCCACCGGGATCCTCTCGCTCCCGTGGAGCCGCTGGGCCCGCGGGCTCATGCGGCGCAGGGCCTCGGCGCGGCTCGTGGGGCGCGGCTGAGCGTGGCGACGCTTCTCGAGGTCCGCTCCGTCACGAAGCGCTTCGGCGGCCTCGTCGCCAACAAGGAGGTCTCGCTCGCGATCTCGGCGGGCGAGATCGTCGGGCTCATCGGCCCGAACGGCGCCGGCAAGACCACGCTCTTCAACTGCGTCACCGGCTACACGCACGCGGACGCGGGGCGGATCGTCTTCGCCGGCGCCGACATCACCCGCGCCCGCCCAGAGCGCGTCTCGGGGCTCGGCATCGCCCGCACCTGGCAGCTCGTGCGCACATTCGGCCGGATGACGGTGCTCGAGAACGTCGTCTGCGGCGCGCTCAAGCGCCACGCGCGGGTCGGCGAGGCGCGGGCGCGCGCGCTCCGGCTCCTCGAGTTCACCGGGCTCGCGTCGAGAGAGGACGTGGTCGCGGCGAACCTGACCCTGGCCGACAAGAAGCGGCTCGAGATCGCGCGGGCGCTCGCCACCGAGCCCCGCCTGCTCTTGCTCGACGAGGCCATGTCGGGGCTCACCCCCGCCGAGACGGCGGCCGCGGTGGAGCTGGTGCGCCGGATCCACGGCGAGCTCGGCCTGGCGCTCTGCGTGGTCGAGCACGTCATGGAGGTCGTGATGCCCCTCTCCCAACGGGTCGTCGTCCTCGACGACGGAGAGAAGATCGCCGAGGGCCCGCCGGCGGAGGTCGTCCGGAACGACGCGGTCATCAAGGCCTATCTCGGCGAGCACTACCGTGGGCGCCGCTGAGCCGGCGCCTCGGGGCGGGACTGGCCCGACGCCATTAGCTTCGGCGCCGTCGGCGTCCCGCGACGGCGCGCTCCTGGAGGTGCGCGCCGTCGAGGTGGCGTACGGTGCCGGCGTGCTGGCCCTCCAGGGCGTCTCGCTCGCCGTGCTCCCCGGCGAGATCGTGGCGCTGATCGGCGCGAACGGGGCCGGGAAGACGACGCTCCTGAAGACGGTCGCCGGGCTGGTCGTGCCGCGGAGTGGGGAGATCAGATTCGCCGGCCGGGCCGTCAGCGATCTCGAGGCCCCCGAGCGCGTCCGGCTGGGCCTGGCGCTCGTGCCCGAGGGACGGCGGCTCTTCAGCCGCCTGACGGTCGCCGAGAACCTGACCCTTGGCACGTTCACCCACGCGGAGGCGACCCATCGGCGCGAGATGCTCGAGCGCGTTTACTCGCTTTTCCCGGCGCTCCGTGAGCGGGCCCGCCAGCGCGCGGGGACGCTCTCCGGCGGCGAGGGGCAGATGCTCGCGATCGCCCGCGCCCTCATGTCGCGGCCGCGCTTCCTCATGCTCGACGAGCCGAGCCTCGGCATCATGCCCCGCCTCGTCGACGCGATTCTGGAAGCGCTGGCGCGTCTCCACCGCGCCGAGGGGCTGGCGATGCTCCTCGTCGAGCAGAACGTGCCGGCAGCGCTCGACCTCGCGACCCGGGGCTACGTGCTCCAGACCGGGCGCGTGGTGCTCGAGGGGCCGAGCCGGGAGCTCCTCGGCAGCGAGCTCGTCCGGAAGGCGTATTTGGGAATGTAGGGCTACTCGGGTACTCGTGCCGCCAGTCCCTGGCGCCGATGTGAGATGTGAATGGTTGTGAGTTTGACCGTGGTACGGAGGGCCATGCTAGCGTGGCGACAGGATATCGGAGCAGTCCGCGCCGACATCAGCCTCCTGAAGGGGCGGATCGGGGAGGGGTTCGTGTAGGCGATTCTGCGTCGGGCTGGGTATTTTGTGGCGCGTGTGGGACGAGAGACGCAGATGCCCCGCCTCATGAAGAGTGGCAACCGACACCTATCTGCCCGACCTCCTGGCCTGGAGGCAGGAGAACACAGGTGGCGAGCAAGGCGACACACCGCTCTACCGGTTTGTTGCCGTCCCGGCAGTGGCCAGACTTCCGCGTGGTGCTGGTGACCGATCACCCCCCGGAGGGCCGTTCGTGTTTCCAAGTCGTCAGATGGAACAACGCGGGCGTGGCCGAGTCGGAGGACCTCGTCAACGCCGGGCTCGGCATCTACCAGGGCACGATCGACATCTTCTCGGCTCTTCTCAAGGAAGTATTCCGCGTCCTCAGCGACGCCACGGCCGGCGACAACCTACGAGGCGGCAACTAGGCGTCCAGCTGCGGAGCTCGTCTACCGCCGGCGGCCGCCCTTCCGCCGCCCGAGCGCGGCGCCCCAGCTCGTCAGGAACGCGATGATGAACGCGTGTTCCTTCGCCGGCTCGACGGAGAGCGGCGCGAGGGCCAGCGCGGTCGCGAGCGCGATGTGGTAGCCCTCCGAGCGGGCGGCCACGGCGCGGCAGTACGCCGGGTGGGTCTCGTTGACCCACACGGTCGATTCCACCAGCCGGGCCAGCTCCGGGTCGTCCGGGCGCGCTTCGAACTTGATGCTGAGGCCGTAGCGCGCTGGCCGGCGCGGGCCGCGCGGTACGGGTAGGCGCGTTTCGGGTGGGCTGGGTTGAGCGGGCTTCGTGCGCTCCAGCGGTCCGGCGACGGGCTCGCCGGTCTCCGCCCCGACCGGAGCCGGAGGCGCGGGCTCGCGCACGTCAGGCGCTGAGTTCGACGCTGACGCCGCCAGCAACGTCGCGAGCCCTTGGCCACCGTCGGGACCTGCACCCGGCCTGGCGGCGGGGAGCCGTCGCTGACCGCCCGCGCGCTGCTCCACGAGCGTCGTGAGCAGCGGAAATTCGTCGGCGAGCTCGATCAGCACAGCTTCGAGATCGCGCTCGACGGGCCGGGCCGCGCGCCGCCGCGCGGGCTCACCCGCGTCGCGCGCGTCGCCCCACAGGGCGAGCTGGCGCGAGACCGCTTCCTGGACCGCCTTGCGATACGCGAGGTAGGTTGCGCCGCGCGGGCCGCCGCGGACGAAGTCGGCCTTGTTGAGCGTCAAGCACTCGGCGAGGTCGGGCACCTCGATCAGGCCGCCGACGTGCTCGGCCGCTCCGGGTGTCACGCCGAGCCAGTCCCAGCCACGTTTGATCACCTTGCCGAACGTGCTCACCGCGATGCCGCGGCGCTCCTCGGGAATCGGCAGGTGGTCGCGCACCATGTAGCCGGCGGCCGCAGGCTTGCGCTTGCGCGCGAGGCGCACCGCGATCGGCGCCACGTCCTGCCCGCTCCAGCCCTGCTTCTCGAGCCGTGTTCCGTTGACGACGAAGCACACGGCGCGAGGGTAACGACCCGACAGCATCTCCGCCAGAGCGGGGTCGAGGAGCGGTTGGAAGTGTCGGCGAACGACGCCTTCGATGAAGCCCGGGTCGAGGAGTGGCGAGAGCGCGTTGCCGAGCGTAAGCCGCACCGCGGTGCCGCGC
This sequence comes from Candidatus Rokuibacteriota bacterium, assembly GCA_003220315.1. Classification (GTDB taxonomy): domain Bacteria; phylum Methylomirabilota; class Methylomirabilia; order Rokubacteriales; family CSP1-6; genus 20CM-2-70-11. The sequence continues at coordinate 1,074 of QHSA01000128.1, read as the reverse complement.
TCGACGACGAGCCCCGGCGGCGCGACCCAGCGCCACGGCGCCCGGTGCCGGGACGAGAGTCCCCAGGACGTGGCCACGTGGTGCTTGCCGAGCCGCGTCTCCGTGAGCACCTCGCGGGAGACGAGGAGACCGACCTTGATCCCCACGCCTGCGAACCCAATGCGCTCGCCCCTGACCTTGGTGCTGGCAGCGATGTCGTGATAGCGCGCGAGCTCGCGGCGCCGCATCCCCATCCCGTCGTCCACGATGGTGAGCGCCGGGGCGGTCGGATCGGTTGTGATCGTGATAGTCGTGGCGCCCGAGTCGAGCGAGTTCGCCACGATCTCGGTGAGGATGGTCTCCTCGGTGGCGCCGGGGTAGGCGTCGCGGAGATCCTCGAGCAGGTGCAGGAGGTCGACGCGCGTCTCGCCCATCGCGGGCAGAGTATAGCCTGTCGATCGCTGGCTGGTGGGTTGGAGGGCTGGCTCGAGACTGATCCCTCCGGTCAGAGACTCACCAGGCCCGCTCCCGCCGCGAACCGCCGAAACTCCTGATACTTCTGGAAATTCGGATTCCGGTATCAGATTTGCCCTGTAGTCCTCCCATGGCGCGGTACGCGGCTCAGGCCATCCTCCTCGGCGTCACGGTCGCGATCACGACAGCGGCCCCCGCTGGCGCGCAGACATACAGGCTGGCCGAACACCGCGCCTATTCCCGTGAGATCGCCGACGCGGCGGCGCGACACGCCGTGCCGGAGCGTCTCGTCTGGGCGGTCATCCGGGCGGAGTCGGGATTCGACCCTCGAGCGGTGTCCCGACAGGGCGCGCGGGGGCTCATGCAGCTGATGCCGGAGACGGCCGCGATGCTCGGCGTCCGGGACGCCTTCAACCCGCGCGAGAACATCGACGCGGGTGTCCGCCACCTGCGCGCCCTCATCGAGCGCTTCAGGAACGATCTGCGCCTCGCGATAGCAGCCTACAACGCCGGCGAGAGGGCGGTGGCGGCGTACGGCGGCGTCCCGCCGTATCCGGAGACGCGCGAGTACGTGACGCAGGTGCTCCGCTTCTACGGGACGCCGATCGAGCTGGTCGAGCT
>QHSA01000102.1 GCA_003220315.1 Candidatus Rokuibacteriota bacterium | reverse complement strand
GGAAGCTGCTGCTGCCTGCGACGCTCGTCCTTCTGCTCGCGACCGGACTCGTGGTCGCCACGCGGGGCGCCGGTGGGGTCTAACGGCGCCCGGCCCGCACCGGGGTTCTTGCGGGAGACCGCGCAGCTCATCGGCGCCGTCGGCCGAGCGATGGCGATCACGCTGCGGAACCTGTTCCGACGACCGGTGACGGTCCGCTATCCGGACGTCCAGCGGGCGTATCCCAACCGTTTCCGGGGGATCCTCGCGCTCACCTACGACCCCGAGACCGGCGAGGAGAACTGCATCGGCTGCCGGCTCTGCGAGTACATCTGCCCGCCGCAGGTCATCAAGGTCGAGATGCTCAAGGCCGAGAAGCGGAACTACGCGAAGACCTTCACGCTCGAGCTCTATTCCTGCGAGTTCTGCGAGCTGTGCGTGCAGGTGTGTCCGACCGACGCGATCATCATGCTGAAGTCGTTCGATCTCGCCACGGCGGATCGCCGCGACCTCCTGCTCGACAAGGATCGGCTCCACGCGCTCGGACTCCAGTTCGAGCCCTCGTGGGCGACGGGCAACCGGCTGCGCGACATGCAGGCGCCCCCGAAACCGGCCAGGGCCGAGGCCAAGGTGGAGGCCAAGGGAGAGACGAAGGAGCCCGCCGAGTGACGCTCGAGGCGGCGGGGTTCTGGGTGGTAGCCGCGGTGCTACTCGCCTCGAGTCTCGCCGTCGTGCTCACCCCCAACCTCTTTCACGCGGTGCTCTACCTGGCCGCGGCGCTCGTCGCGACGGGCGTCGTGTTCCTCCTGCTGGATTCGCCCTTCCTTTTCGCCGTCCAGCTCCTCCTCTACGCGGTCGGGGTGATGACGATCGTGGTCTTCGCGATCATGCTGACCGAGCGGCTGGTCGGCGAGCGCATCACGCAGACGAGCCGCGACCTCCTGAACGGCGCCGTCGTGGCCACGGGGGTGTTCGTCGGCATCGCCGGGTTTCTGATCCGCGCGTCCCCCTCCCCGCCACGGCCGCCACTCGTCGCGGATACAACCCCGGCGCTCGGCCGGGCGCTCGTGGGGCCGTTCGCCGTCACGTTCGAGCTGCTGGCCCTGCTCCTGGTCGTGGCGCTCCTGGGCGCCCTCTACTTCGCGAGGACGGACGAGTGAGCCTGACCGCGTACCTCACGCTCGCGGCGCTCGTGTTCGCGATCGGCCTCTTTGGCGTCCTCACGCGGCGCAACGCGATCGGGATCCTGCTCGGGATCGAACTGATGCTCAACGCCGTGAACATCAATCTGGTCGCCTTCGCCCGATTCCACGGCGACCTCCTCGGGCTGGTCTTCACGCTCTTCACGATCGCGATCACGGTCGCCGAGGTCGCGCTGGGGCTGGCGATCGTCATCGTGATCTTCCGTGTGCGGCGGACGGTGGAGGCCGACCGCCTCGACCTGCTCCGGGGCTGACGTGATGGACGCGAACGTCTGGCTGCCGGTCCTCGTCCTGGGTCTCCCGTTCGCGAGCTTCGTCCTCCTCGCGGTCGTGGCCCCGCTGCGCCGCGCGGGCGGGGCAGCGGGCGCCGTCTCGATCGCGGCGATCGCGCCGGCGTTCCTCGTCGCTGTGCTCGTGTGGGGCGAGGGGCTCGGCAGCGAGGCGACGTGGAGCTGGATCCCGGCCGACGAGGGCCCGACGGCGACCGTCGGCCTGCTGGTGGATCCGCTTTCGAACGCGATGCTCGTGCTGGTCACGCTCGTCTCGCTCCTCGTACAGATCTACTCGCTGGCGTACCTCCACGACGAGCGTCCAGCGTCGCTCGGCCGATACTACACGTTCCAATCGCTCTTCGCGTTCTCCATGCTCGGGCTCGTGCTCTCGCCGTCCTTCATCCAGATGTTCGTGTTCTGGGAGCTGGTGGGCCTCTGCTCGTACCTCCTGATCGGTTACTGGTACACGCGCCCGACCGCGGCGCGCGCGGCCGTGAAGGCGTTCTGGATCACCAAGCTCGGCGACCTCGGCTTCGTCATCGGGATCGTGATGCTGTGGTCCGCGACGGGCACGTTCGAGTTCCGCGCGCTGTTCGCGAAGGCGCAGGAGCACGCGCTGGCGATCGAGGGGCTCGGGACGATCATGTTCCTCGTCTACCTGGGCGCGGTGGGCAAGTCCGCCCAGTTCCCCCTGCACGTGTGGCTCCCGGACGCGATGGAGGGGCCCACCCCCGTGTCCGCGCTGATCCACGCGGCGACGATGGTCACCGCCGGGGTCTTCATGGTCACGCGCGCGCAGCCGCTCTTCGTCCTGGTCCCCGCCGTCCTGGCGCTCATCGGCTGGGTCGGCGCCTTCACGGCGCTCCTGGCGGCGACGATGGCGTGCGTGGAGAGCGACATCAAGCGCGTCCTCGCGTACTCGACGGTCTCGCAGCTGGGGTACATGATGGCCGCGGCCGGTGCCGGCGCCCCGTACGCGAGCTTCCTCCACCTCCTGACGCACGGCCTGTTCAAGGCGCTCCTGTTCCTGGCCGCGGGTGCCGTGATCCACGCGGTCGGGACCAACGATATCTTCAGGATGGGCGGCCTCTTTCGCGCCATGCCGCAGACCGGCGTCGTCTTCATCGTCGGCACGCTCGCGCTCGCCGGGCTGCCGCCGCTCGCGGGCTTCTTCTCCAAGGAGGCGATCCTCGCCGGCGTCTGGGAGGCGGACATGACGGGGCCGTTCCTCATGCTCGCGCTCACCGCGCTCCTGACCGCCTTCTACATGTTCCGTGTCGTCTTCGTCGCGTTCTTCGGCCGGGCGCCCGCGGCGGGCCACCCGCACGAGCCGTCCTGGACGATGCGCGGCCCGCTGTGGGTCCTCGCGGCGCTCACCGTCCTCGTTGGCATCCGGCTCGCGATCGGGAGCGTCGGCGAGCACCACGGCCCCGGGTGGCTCCCGCCGCTGTCGGTGGCGGCGGCGCTCGGCGGGATCGTGCTCGCCTGGGCCGCGTACCAGCGCGGCGCGCTCGACCCCGGTCGGCTGGCCGCGACCTTCCCATTCTCGGTGGTCGACGTCCTCGCACGCCGCCGCTACGGTCTCGACGCCCTCTACGCTGGGCTCTACCGTAGCTTCATCCTGGGCTTCTCGCGCCTGATCGGGTGGATCGACCGCTACCTCGTGGACGGCCTCCTGAACTTCCTGAGCGCGTGGACGCTGCGCGGCGGTGATCTGCTACGGCGGATCCAGAGCGGGCACGCGCAGGACTACGTCTACGGCGTCGCGTTCGGCGTGCTGCTGCTCCTCATCTGGTCGCAGTGGTGGCCGCGATGACAGCCGTGCAGAACGGAGCCGGGTCGCGCCTGTGTCAGGCCACCCACCGAGTCGCACCGGGCTCGCGGCCCTCGCTACGGAGTGCGCCGGCCTCGCGGAGGGGTGCGTGACGGGGAGAGCGGGACGGAGCCGGCGCGCGCCTGGCTCGGGCCACCTACGGAGTGCGCCGGCCTCGCGGAGGGGTGCGTGACAGGGAGAGCGGGACGGAGCCGGCGCGCGCCTGGCTCGGGCCACCTACGGAGTGCGCCGGCCTCGCGGCCCCCGCTACAATGACGCTGCCGGTCCTGTCGCTCATCACCTGGTCGCCCTTCGTCGGCGCGCTCCTCATTATGTTCACGGCCCGCCACCGCCCGCTCGCGGTGCGGCTCATCGCCGCCGTGACGACCGGCGTCTCGTCGCTCGGCGCCCTCTGGATCTACGTCGTCTACGATCGCGAGGCGGCGGGCTTCCAGTTCTACGAGAAGTTCCCCCTCGTTCCGCCGCTCGGCATCTCCTACGAGCTCGGCGTGGACGGGATCAGCCTGCTCCTGGTGTTGCTGACGTCGGTCATCATCGTCGCCGGCGTCTTCGCGTCGTGGACGATCACCGTCCGCAGCCAGGAGTTCTACGCGCTGCTGCTGGCGCTTGTCACGGGCGTCTTCGGTGTCTTCGTCACCCTCGACCTCTTCGTGTTCTTCCTGTTCTACGAGCTCGCCGTCCTGCCGATGTACCTGCTGATCGGCGTCTGGGGCTCGAGCGGCGAGATCCGCCCGCGCGGTATCTTCGCGTGGGCGTACCGAGAGACCGGTGTCGGGACGAAGGAATACGCCGCCATGAAGCTCACGCTCTACCTGCTCTTCGGATCGGCGTTCATCCTCGTCGGAATCTTCGCCCTCTACGTCAACGCGGGCGCCTCGTCGTTCTCGTTCGTCGACCTCGAGGGCGTGTCGTTCGCGCCCGCGGTCCAGCGCTGGGTCTTTCTCGCCTTCTACGTGGGCTTCGGGGTCCTCGCCGGCATCTGGCCGCTGCACACGTGGTCGCCCGACGGCCACGCCTCGGCGCCCACCGCGGTCTCGATGCTCCACGCGGGCGTTTTGATGAAGCTCGGCGCCTACGGCGTCGTGCGCATGGGGATGGGGCTCCTCCCGGGCGGCGCCGCGGAGCTCGCGTGGCTCATGGGCACGGTCGCGTGCGTGAACATCGTGTACGGGGCGCTCTCCGCGATGGCGCAGACGGATCTGAAGTACGTCGTCGCGTACTCCTCCGTCTCGCACATGGGGATCGTCATGCTCGGCGCAGCCACGCTCACCGAGACGGGGCTCAACGGCTCGGTGTTCCAGATGTTCGCCCACGGGGTGATGACTGGCCTCTTCTTCGCGCTCGTCGGCCTCGTCTACGAGAAGGCGCACTCGCGCGAGATCGGGAAGATGGGCGGCTTCGGCGCGGTGATGCCGGGAATCGCGACCGCCTTTACGGTGGGGAGCCTCTCGTCGCTCGGCCTGCCGGCGACCGCGGGGTTCATCGCGGAGCTGCTCACGTTCCTCGGGGCCTGGCGCTCCGATCATCGGTGGTGGCTCTTCCCCGCGGTCGCGGGTACGTTCCTCACGGCCGTCTATGTGCTGCGGGTCGCCAAGCAGATCTTCTGGGGGCCGCCCTCACCGCACTTCCACCACCTCGAGGACGCGCGCGGCCCGGAGTGGGTGGCGCTCGTGCTCCTCGTCGCGGTGCTCGTGCTCTTCGGTATGGTGCCGGGGCTCGCGATCACCCCGGTCGACACGGCGACCCTCCCCTTGCTGGCGCGGATCGTGGGGTTCTGACCCCGATGCCTGGGCCCGACGCGGTTCGTGCGTTCATCCTGGAAATCGGGCTCGGCGCCCTCCTGCTGCTCGTGTTCGTCGCGACCCTCGGCATCCGCGGCGCCGAGCGCCGCGTGATCGGCTGGATCGCGACGTGGGGCGTGCTGGTCCTCGCCTTCACGAGCTTCCTCGTGCGCCCCGCGCCACCCGCGCTCGGTGGCATGTTCGTGCAGGACGGCCTCGCGATCTTCGCCAAGCGCCTCTTCCTCGCCGCGACGTTCATCGGGCTGCTCGCCTCCCTCGGGAACGCGCAGCCCGCGTTCGTCCGTCGCGCTGGCGAGTACCACCTGCTCATCCTCTCGTCCCTTCTCGGGATGTTCGTCCTCGCCTCCGCGCGCGACCTGATCTTGTTGTTCGTCGCGTTCGAGCTCATGTCGATCCCGCTCTACGTGCTCTCGGGCTTCCTCAAGCGCCAGGAGGAGGCCGTCGAGGCCGCGCTCAAGTTCTTCCTCGTCGGGAGCGTCTCGTCGGCCGTGCTGGTGTACGGGCTCTCCTTCGTCTACGGCGCCGCGCGCTCCACCGACCTCGCGACGGTGGCGCGGGTTTCCCCTGCCACGGAGCCGCTCCTGGCGCTCGGCCTCCTCGCGGCGTTCGCCGGCTTCGGCTTCAAGATCGCCGCGTTCCCCTTCCACATGTGGGTGCCGGACACGTACGAGGCCGCGTCCACGCCGTTCGTCGCCTGGCTCAGCGTCGCGCCCAAGGCGGCCGGGTTTGTGGCGCTCTTCCGCGTCTACCTGGAGGGCGTCGGTGACCGGGCGGCCGCGTGGATCCCGCTCGCGGCGGGCCTCGCCACGCTCACGATCGTGGCGGGCAACCTCATGGCGCTCCCGCAGCAGAACACCAAGCGGCTGCTCGCGTACTCTGGGATCGCCCACATCGGCTACATGCTCGTCGGCTTCGCCGCCGCCTCGGCCTCTGGCGTGGCGATGGTGCTCTTCTACCTGGTCACCTACGTCTTCGGGAACATGGGCGCGTTCCTGGTCGTGGAGGCGGTGGCGCGCTCCGAGGGATCGGAGGCGACGACGGCCTTCCGTGGGCTCGCCCAGCGCTCGCCCCTCCTGGCCCTCGCCATGCTGATCTTCCTGCTCTCGCTCGGCGGAATCCCGTTCGTCGCGGGGTTCTGGGCGAAGCTCTACGTCTTCTGGGCGGCGGCGTCGGTCGGTCTCTACTGGCTCGTGCTCGTCGGCGCAGTCCTCACGGTCGTGGCGCTCTTCTACTACCTGGTCGTGGCCAAGCGCATGTACATCGAGGCTCCGGAGCGGCCCGGACGTGTGCACCTGTCCGCGACCCTCGCGCTCGCCGTGCTCATCTGCGTCGGAGGCGTCGTCGTCCTCTGTCACCAAGACGGCGGCGAGCGGGAACAGAGGCAGAGTCGGGCGGTCGACGCGCGAGGCGATTCTCGAAGCGGCGAGCCGTCTGATCCACGTCCACGGCTACAACCACACGTCGCTCGACGACGTGCTCCGCGAGAGCGGCGTCGGCAAGGGCAACTTTTACTACCACTTCAAGAGCAAGGAAGAGCTCGGCTACGCGATCCTCGATCAGATCATCGCGTCCTTCCTCGCTGAGACGCTCGCGCCGTGCTTCTCGGACCCCCGGGGCAGACCGCTCGGGCAGATCCGGTGCTTCCTGGACCGGGTGCTCGAGATCCAGCGGGAGCAGAACTGCGTGGGTGGCTGCGCGCTCGGCAATCTTGCGGCCGAGCTCTCGGACGTGCACGAGGGATTCCGTACCCGCCTGGCCGTCGTCTTCAGCGCCTGGCGTGAGCGGCTGACCGAGGCCCTCCACGACGCACATCGCCGCGGCGACGTCGGTGGCGACTGCCGCCCGGATGCGGTCGCGCACTTTCTCGTCGCCGCGCTCGAGGGCGCCATCCTCTTGACGAAGCTCACGAAGGACATCGCCGTCATGGAGCAGTGCGTGGCCGAGATGAAGCGCTACCTGTCGATCTACGAGCACGGAGAGTGACGACCGTGGAGACGCGGAAAGCCGACACCGACGCGGGCCTCGTCGAGGCCCTCCGGCGCGAGGACCCAGAGGCGCCCGAGCTGCTCGTGGAGACGTTCGGCGACCGGGTGTACCGCCTCGCGCTGCGCATCACGGGGTCGAACGAGGACGCCGAAGAGGTCGCGCAGGACGCGCTCTGGACGGCGGCGCGCAAGATCCACACGTTCAAGGGCGAGTCGGCGTTCGGCAGCTGGCTCTACCGCATCGCCGCGAACGCGGCCTATCAGAAGCTCCGAGCGCGGAAAGCGAAGGCCCACGAGGTCGCGCTCGAGGACGTGCTGCCGGCGCTCGACGGGAACGGCCAGCACTTCGAGCCGATGGACGACTGGTCCAATCGGGTAGACGAGCAGGCGCTGCAGGGCGAGCTTCGGCGCGTGCTCACGACGGCGGTCGACGCGCTGCCGCACGACTACCGCACGGCTCTGGTGCTGCACGACATCGAAGGGCTGTCGAATCCGGACATCGCCGAGACGCTCGGCATCAGCCTGCCGGCGGTGAAATCGCGGGTGCACAGGTCGCGCCTGTTCGTGCGTCAGCGCCTCTCCGAGTACATGAAGAGCGCCTAGCACCCGGCCGGTGGGACGGGAAGCGGCAGGAAGGACGGAGCCGCGTCGCGCCTGGTCTCAGGCCACCGACCGATGGCGCCGGGCTCGCGTACCCCGCTACAATGTTGACGCGAGGCGTCGCCGTGTGGTCAGATAAGGGCTCGTCACTCGAGGCGGTTGAGAAAGGTCTGGGTTATGGAGGCAGTCATCGCGACCGGCGGCAAGCAGTACCGCGTGGCGCCGGGGCAGGTCATCTCGATCGAGAAACTGCCCGGCGAGACGGGCTCCTCCATCGAGTTCCGGTCGGTGTTGCTCGTGACGCGCGACGGCGAGGTGATCGCGGACCCGAAGGCCCTCACGGGCGCCAGGGTCTCCGGCGAGGTCGTCGGTCAGGGGCGTGGGCGGAAAGTCAGGGTCGTGAAGTTCAAGCGCCGGAAGAACTACCGTCGCCATCGTGGCCATCGCCAGTCGGCGACGACGGTCCGCATCACCAAGATCGAGATCTGAGAGTCGAATGGCTCACAAGAAAGGCGTCGGCAGCTCGAGGAACGGCCGGGACTCCAATCCGCAGATGCTCGGCGTCAAGCGGTTCGGCGGACAATTCGTGACCGGCGGATCCATCCTCGTACGCCAGCGGGGCACGCGGTTCAAGCCGGGTCCCAACGTGGGGCTCGGCTCCGACGACACCCTGTTCGCGAAGATGGACGGCTACGTCCGGTTCGAGCGGCGCGGAGACTCACGCTACGTGAGCATCGCCCCCGAGCGCGCGTGACCGCCGGCGGGCCTCCCCCAGGCCCGCGTGGGTGGGTATGTTCGTCGACGAGATCGATATTTTCGTCAAGGGCGGCGATGGGGGCGCCGGCTGTGTCAGCTTCCGCCGTGAGAAGTACGTTCCCCGCGGCGGCCCCGACGGCGGCGACGGCGGCGACGGCGGCAGCGTCTGGCTCGAAGCCGATCCCGCGCTCACCACGCTCCTCGACTACCACTACAAGCGCCACTACCACGCCGAGCGCGGCCAGCACGGCGAGGGGTCGAACCGTCACGGCGCGAGCGGCAGTGATCTCGTCCTCAGGGTCCCCCTCGGCACCGTCGTCGCCGACCGCGACACCGGCGAGCGCCTCGGGGACCTGACCGCGGCCGGCCAACGGATCCTCACCGTCCGCGGTGCGCGGGGTGGGCGGGGCAACGCACGCTTCGCGACCTCGACCAACCGGGCGCCGCGGCGCGCTGACCTCGGACGGCCCGGCGCGGAGCGGTGGCTTCACCTCGAGCTCAAGCTCCTCGCCGACGTCGGCGTCATCGGGTTCCCCAACGCCGGCAAGTCGACGCTCGTCTCGCGGGTGTCGGCGGCCAAGCCCAAGATCGCCGACTACCCCTTCACGACGCTCGAGCCGACGCTCGGCATCGTCCGCGTGGACGACGAGCGCACGTTCGTGATCGCCGACCTGCCGGGCCTCATCCCGGGAGCGGCGGAGGGCCGGGGCCTCGGTCACCAGTTCCTGCGGCACACCGAGCGGACGCGGCTCCTTCTCCACATGCTCGATCTCGATCCGCAGACGGCGCGCGATCCCGTGGACGACCTCGACGTCACCAACCGGGAGCTCGGGGCTTACTCGCCGGCGCTCGCCGCGCGTCCCCAGATCGTCGTGGCGAACAAGGCCGACCTGCCCGAAACCCAGGCGCGCCGCGAGGCGATCGAGCGACACTGCGCCGCCCACGGCCTGCCGTTCCACGTGATCTCGGCGGTCACCGGGGCGGGGCTCGTGGGTCTCCTGAAGTCCGTCGCGAAGAAGCTGGAGGAGCTCAGATGGGCGGGAGTCGCAAGCTAGGCCGCGTCCGCCGCCTGGTCGTCAAGGTCGGGAGCGGCCTCGTGACCACGGCCGGCGCCGGCATCGCGCCGGACCGCATCGACGCGCTCGCCGCGGAAATCGCCGCCGTCCGCGAGGGGCGCCGCGTCGTGCTGGTGACCTCGGGGGCCATCGCAACCGGCGTGGCGCGCCTCGGGCTCGCCGCGCGGCCGCGCTCCATTCCGGAGAAGCAGGCCGCGGCGGCCGTCGGCCAGTCGGCGCTCATGTGGCAGTACGAGGCCGCCTTCTCGCGCCACGGGATCCCGGTGGGGCAGGTGCTGCTGACAGCGCAGGATGTCAGCGACCGCGCGCGCTACCTCAACGCCCGCAACACGCTCGACGCCCTCCTCCGGTTCGGCGTCCTGCCGATCGTGAACGAGAACGACACGGTCGCGGTGGAGGAGATCAAGGTCGGCGACAACGACAACCTGAGCGCGCTCGTCGCCTCGCTGATCGACGCCGATCTCCTCGTGCTCCTCACCGACGTGGACGGGCTCTACACCGACGACCCGACCGTGAACGCGCGGGCGCGCCGGCTCGAGACCGTCGAGGCGGTCACGGACGAGATCGCGCGGCTCGCCCGCGATCGGACCGACGGCGTCTCCGTGGGCGGCATGGCGACGAAGCTCCAGGCGGCGCGCAAGGCCGCCGCCGCGGGCGTGCCGATGATCATCGCGAGCGGGCGCGCGCCGAGCGTCCTGCGCCGCCTCCTGGCCGGGGAGTCCGTCGGGACCTACTTCGCGCCGAAGGCCGCGCGCCTCACGGCGCGCAAGCGCTGGATCGCGTTCGCCGTGGCGCCGCAGGGTAAGCTGACCGTTGACGCGGGGGCGCTTCAGGCATTAACTCAGCGTGGCACGAGCCTCCTGCCGTCGGGCGTCCTCGAGGTCGAGGGGGAGTTTGCCTCCGGCGACGTGGTGGCGCTGCTCGCGGGCGCGACCCGCCGGGAGTTCGCGCGGGGCGTGGTGAACTTCGACGCCGACGAAGTGCGGAAGATCCGGGGGGCGAAGACGACGGAGATCGAGGGGCGGCTGGGGTACCGGAGCTTCGACGAAGTGATCCACCGCGACAACCTCGTGCTCCTCTAGGAGAGAACCATGGACGTCCGCGACCTCGTGCAGGCCAAGGCCCGCGCCGCCCGCGACGCCGCGCGCGCGCTGGCGCTCTGCCCGACGAAGATCAAGAACGACGCGCTCGTGCAGATGGCCCACGGACTCGTCGAGAAAGCCGGGTCGCTCCTCGAGGCGAACCGGGCCGACGTCGAGCGGGCGCAGGGCCGGGGCGCGACGCGGGCGTTCCTCGACCGTCTCACGCTGACCGAGAGCCGCCTCGAGGAGATGGCGCAGGGGCTCCGGGAGATCGCCGCGCTCCCTGACCCCGTCGGGACGGTCGTGGAGGTGTGGCGGCGGCCGAACGGCATCGAGATCTCCCGCGTCCGCGTCCCGCTGGGTGTCGTCGGGTTCATCTACGAGTCGCGGCCCAACGTCACCGCCGACGCCGCGGGCCTCTGCGTCAAATCGGGCAACGCGGTGATTCTCCGCGGCGGCAGCGAAGCGATCGACTCGAACACGATGATCGCCGCGGTGCTGGCCAAGGCCGTCGAGAAGGCCGGAGGGCCCGCCGACGCGATCCAGTTCATCGAGACCACCGACCGTGAGGCGGTCGCGGCGCTCCTTGAGCTCGGCGGGCTGGTCGACCTGATCATCCCGCGAGGCGGTGAGGAGTTCGTCCGCTGGGTCGCCGAGCGCTCGCGCATCCCCGTGCTCAAGCACGACAAGGGGCTCGTCCACGTCTTCGTGGACGCCTCGGCCGACCCCGCGATGGCCGCCCAGATCGTGGTGAACGCGAAGGCGCAGCGGCCGGGCGTCTGTAACGCCCTCGAGACCCTCCTGGTGCACCGGGAGATCGCCCCACGGCTCCTCCCCGCCCTGGCGGCGCGCCTCGCGGAGGCGGGCGTGGAGGTGCGCGGCTGCCCGCGCACGCGCGCGCTCGTCCCGTCCACCCGTCCGGCGACCGACGCGGACTGGGACACGGAATACCTCGACCTGATCCTGGCGGTCCTGGTCGTGGACGACCTCGACGCGGCGATCACGCACATCCACCGCCACGGCACCGGCCTCGCCGAGGCGATCGTGACCAACGATCTGGGCCACGCGCGGCGCTTCACGCGCGAAGTGGACGCGGCCGCCGTCCTGGTCAATGCGTCCACGCGGCTCGTGGACGGCTCGCAGTTCGGCATGGGCGCCGAGATGGGGATCTCGACCTCGCGCGTCCACGCGCGCGGCCCCGTCGGCGTCCGCGAGCTGACGACGACGAAGTTCGTCGTGGTCGGCGACGGACAGGTGAGGGAGTAGGCTCCGCATGCTCCCGGCGTCGGACTAGGCTTGGCTCGCACGGCGGTCTTCGGCGGGTCGTTCAACCCGATCCACTACGGACACCTCCTTCTCGCCGACGAGGTGCTCGAGGTCCTCGACCTCGACCGGATCCTCTTCGTGCCGGCCGCCCTCCCCCCGCACAAGTCGCCTGCGTACTTGGCCCCGGCGGCGGATCGCTACGCGATGGTCGAGCTGGCGGTGGCGGGACACCCGAAGTTCGCGGTCTCCGACCTCGAGCTGCGCCGCGCGGGGCCGTCGTACACGGTCGACACGCTCGCGGCGCTCCGCATCCCGCGCGCGGACCTGTTCCTCCTCGTGGGCTCTGAGACGTTTCTAGACCTCCTGACGTGGCGCGAGCCGCGGCGGATCGCCCGCCTCGCCCGGATCGTCGTCGTGCCCCGGGTGGGGAGCGCCTTCGACCCCGAGAGCGCCGCGGTGCGGAAGGTGGTGCGCGAGATCGGCGACGAACCGCTGATCGCGCGCGCGACGTCCCTCCCGATCTCGGCCTCCGACCTGAGGCGCCGTGTGCGCGAGGGGCGGTCCGTGGACTACCGGCTGCCCGAGTCGGTCATCGCGTTCATCCAGGCGAAGCGGCTGTATCGGACCGAAGGGGCGTGACGAGGCTCACGGCCGAGCGCAAAGTCCGCCGCGCCGCACGCGCCGCGCTCGACAAGCGCGCGACGGACCTGATCGTGCTCGACGTGCAGGGGCTCTCGAGCGTCACCGACTATTTCCTCGTCTGCAACGGAAAGTCCACGACCCACATGGAGACCATCACCGACGCGATCCGCGACGAGCTCAAGCGTGAGGGGGTGCGACCCCTCCACGCCGAGGGGGTCCCCGCGAGCGGCTGGATCCTGCTCGACTACGGCGACGTGCTGGTGCACGTGTTCCTCGAGGAGACCCGCGCGTACTACGCGCTCGAGCGGCTCTGGGGTGACGCCCCGGCCGTGTCCCTCGACGGTTCGTGACGGCGCGCCCGTGAAGATGTTGCGCGCTCCCCGGACGCGTGTTAGCGTCTCAATCTTAAGTACGCACCACCGGAGTCGCGAGGGAGGTCCCGATGCGAAAAGATCGACTGGCGTACTTCAAGAAGCGCTTGCTCGAGAAGCAGCGCCAGCTGGCGGACGAGGTCGGCCGGACGGCGCTTTACGGCAAGGACCAGGAAGACGACTCGATCAAGGACCTCGGCGACCAGGCGAATACCGCGTACAACCGGGAGTTCTTCTTCGAACTCGGCAACGGCGACCGGCGCCTGCTGCGCGATGTCGTCTCCGCCCTGCAGAAGCTGGAGGGCGGCGGCTTTGGTGCGTGCGAGCGGTGCGGAGAGGCGATCTCCGAGAAGCGACTCGAGGCGCTGCCGTTCGCGCGCTACTGCATCGACTGCCAGCGGGTCATCGAGCAAGAGGAGCGCATGGCCACGGGCTAGGCGCACGCGGCCCCGCCTCCCGACGCCAGCCGGCGCACCCGTCCTTGCCGTGACGCTGCTCTCCTCGCTCCGCACCCTCGTCTCGGTCGGCTTCGACCTCAAGCGGCTCTTCGACCGACACCGCGCGTCCCCGTCGGGCGAGGACGACTCCGAGGCCACGGCGCTCCTCGCCCGCGCTGCCGAGGTCAGCCGGGCGGGACGCTCCCAGGAGGCAGGGACGCTCTATCGGCAGATCCTCCAGACCCGGAAGAGCCATCTCGGCGCGCTGCGGGGCCTGCGCGACCTCGCCGCCGCCGCCGGGCGGTGGGCGGAGGCGCTCGACCTCGAGCAGCGGATCGTCGGCGCGGTGGCGCCCGCGGAACGTTCACCCGAGACCGAGTGGCTGGCGGTCATTCACTACGAGCTGGGGCGCGCCGAGCTCGCCCGTGGGCACCCGGCCGCAGCGGTTGCCCACTTGAGGAACGCGGTCCGCACGGACCGATCGTTTTTGCCGGCGGCGCTCGCCCTCGGCGACGCCTACGAGGCGACCGGCGATCGTCGCGAGGCCGTGCGCGTCTGGGAGCGTGCGGCGGAGACGCAGCCGGCGCTGCCGCTCCTGGCGCGCCTCGAGCGCGCCTTCCGCGAGGACGGGCGGCCGACCCGGATGATCGCGCTCTACCGGCAAGCCCTGGATAAGGCGCCCGACGAGCTCGCACTCGCCGTGGCGCTCGGCCGTGTCTTCTTCGAGCTCGAGATGCTGGACGAGGCGGCCGACCAGTTCGAGAAGGTCGAGGTGCGGGCCCCGGCCCTGCCGGTCGTCCATGCGTATCTCGGCGCGGTGTTCGAGCGGCGCGGCGAGACGCGGGCAGCCTTCGACGAGTATCGACGCGCGCTTCAGCTCGGTCACGCGTTCGACTGGCCGCACCAGTGCGCCACGTGTGGAGCCACGAGCGCCTTGTGGCAGGACCGGTGTCCGTCCTGCCACCGCTGGAACACCCTCCGTCCCGTCCGCGGCTGACCCCGTTGTCTCTCGCGGTCTTCCCGAGGCTCGCGACCGCGGCGCTCGATCTCGTTTTCCCGGCCCTCTGCGCGGTGTGCGAGGCGCGGCTCGGCCCGCGCCGCCGCGACCCCCTGTGCGGGCCGTGCTGGGACGCGATCGACCGCATCGTCCCGCCCTACTGCGACCGCTGCGGCGTCCCGATGCCGATGCGCGAGCCCCCGGAGAGCTCGGAGCTGGGGGCGTGTCGGAGTGACCGCGGTTCGAGCGCGGGCTTTGCCCGCGCAACCCTTCCTGGGGGTGGCTCGGAGGGGGCCATCGAGGCCCCCTTCGATGAACTGGAGGAGGGTCCCCCGCCTCCCGCCGTCTGCTCGGCGTGCGTGGCCGACGGGCCGGCGTACGATTACTCGCGCTCGGCGGCGGTGTACGGCGGGGTCTTGCGGGAGGCGTTGCATCGGCTCAAGTTCGGCGGCCGGCGCGCGCTGGCCCGGCCGCTCGCCGACCTGGCTGTCGAGCAGTGCGGTCCCTCGCTCCCCGACGG
Source organism: Candidatus Rokuibacteriota bacterium (assembly GCA_003220315.1). Taxonomy (GTDB): domain Bacteria; phylum Methylomirabilota; class Methylomirabilia; order Rokubacteriales; family CSP1-6; genus 20CM-2-70-11. The sequence continues at coordinate 9,612 of QHSA01000102.1, read as the reverse complement.
GATCGCCGCGATCGTCCCTGTGCCGCTCGCCGGCGATCGGGAACGGGAGCGCGGCTTCAATCAGGCGGCCCTTCTCGCCGAGCGCGTCGCGCAGGGGCTCGCCTTGCCCGTTCGGGCGCGTTGGCTCGCGCGTGGGCGTGCGACCAGGCCGCAGAGCGACCTCCCCGCCGCCGAGCGCTCGGCGAACGTCCGCGGGGCGTTCCGGGCGGCGCCCGCGGTCGCGGGCCGCCACGTCCTGCTGGTCGACGACGTTCTGACGACCGGCGCGACGCTCGCCGAGTGCGCGCGGGCGCTGCGCGCGGCCGGGGCCGACCGTATCGGCGCCCTGACGGTTGCCCGTGTCCGCTGAGCGGCCGTATAATCGGCTCGAGTTGTTGTGATCGACGGTCCGCCGTCTCCACAAGGAGCCCTTCCATGAGCATTCGAGTCGGCGTCAACGGGTTTGGTCGCATCGGACGCGTCTTCTTCCGTACGGCCCTCGAGTCGAAGGACATCGAGGTCGTCGGCGTCAACGACCTGGCCGACGCCAAGACGCTCGCGCACCTGCTCAAGCACGACTCCGTCCACGGAGCCCTCGCCGCCGATGTGCAGGCCAAGGGGGAAGCCATCTTCGTCAACGGGCGCGAGGTTCGCGTCTGCGCCCAGAAGGACCCGGCCGCGCTCCCGTGGAAGGAGCTCGGGGTCGGCGTCGTCGTCGAGTCGACCGGCATCTTCCGTGACACGGCGACCGCTTCCAAGCATCTCCAGGCCGGCGCCAAGAAGGTGATCATCACGGCGCCCGCGAAGGACCCAGACGTCACGATCGTCCTCGGCGTCAACGAGAACGCCTACGAGCCCTCGCGCCACCGGATCATCTCGAACGCCTCGTGCACGACCAACTGTCTGGCGACGACCGTCAAGGTGCTCGACGACACGTTCGGCGTCAAACGCGGCTTCGCCTCGACCGTGCATTCGTACACGAACGACCAGCCCGTGCACGACTTCCCGCACAAGGACCTGCGCCGGGCTCGCGCCGCCGCGGTGAGCATGATCCCGACGACGACCGGCGCGGCCACCGCGGTCGGCCTCGTGCTGCCGAAGCTCAAGGGCAAGCTCGACGGGATCGCGATCCGCGTGCCCACAATCAACGTCTCCGTCCTCGACCTCGTGGCGGAGCTCGAGAGGCCGGCGACGGCCGACGCGGTGAACGACGCGTTCCGCGAGAGCGCGGCCGGCAAGCTCCGGGGCATCCTCGAAGCGTGCGAGGAGCAGCTCGTCTCGTGCGACTTCAACGGCAACCCACACTCGTCGATCGTGGACCTGCCCTCGACGGCGCTGATCGAGGGAGACCTGGTCAAGGTCCTCGCCTGGTACGACAACGAGTGGGGCTACTCGTGCAGGGTGCGTGACCTCATTCGATTCATCGGCAAGACGCTCTAAGTTGCCCAAGCTGACGATCGAGCGGCTCGACCTGGGGGGCAAGCGTCTCTTCCTCCGCGCCGACCTCAACGCGCCGGTCGCCGGCGGCCGGCTCGGCGACGAGACGCGGCTGCGTGCGGTCGTGCCGACGATCCAGCTGGCGCTCAAGGCGGGCGCCGCGGTCGTGCTCGCCTCCCACCTCGGGCGGCCCCGGGGCCACGTCGCGCCCGAGTACTCGCTGCGTCCGGTCGCCGAGCGGCTCGAGGCGCTCCTGGGCCAGCGGGTCGAGCTCGTGCCGGACTGCGTGGGCCAGGAGCCGCGCGCGCGTGCGGGCGCGCTCAAGCCGGGTGAGATCCTCCTGCTCGAGAATCTGCGGTTCCATGCCGGGGAGGAGGCGAACGACGACGGATTCGCCCGCGAGCTGGCCGCCCTCGCGGACTGCTACGTGAACGACGCGTTCGCGGCCGCGCACCGGGCGCACGCGTCGATCGTCGCGATCACGCGCCACCTGCAGCCCGCCGCCGCGGGCCTCCTGATGCAACAGGAGCTGTCCGCCCTCGGCCGCATCCTCGAGTCGCCCGAACGGCCGCTCGTCGCGATCCTCGGGGGCGCGAAGGTGTCCGACAAGCTGGCGCTCGTCGAGCACCTGCTCGAGCGGGTGGACGCGCTCCTGATCGGCGGGGGCATGGCGTTCACGTTCCTCCTGGCGCTCGGCCACGCCGTCGGCCGGTCCCTCGTCGAGTCCGACCGCGTCGAGACCGCCCGGGCCGCGCTCGAGGCGGCGCGCCGTCGGGGCGTCCGCCTGGTGCTCCCCCTCGATACGGTCGTCGCGGAGCGCGCGGACAGCGCCGCCGGGCGCGCGGTCGGGATCCGTGAGATCCCGGCCGAGGCCATGGGGCTCGACATCGGGCCGCGCACGGCCGAGAGCTTCGCGGTCGTGGTACGCACGGCGAAGACCGTCGTCTGGAACGGGCCGATGGGCGTGTTCGAGCGGCCCCCCTTCGCCGCCGGCACGCTCGCGGTCGCCCGCGCCGTGGCAGAGGCGCCGGGGTTCTCGGTCGTCGGTGGTGGAGACACGATCGCCGCGCTCGCGACGGCCGGCGTCACCGAGCGGATCGGCTACGTCTCGACGGCCGGCGGCGCGTTCCTCGAGTTCCTCGAAGGCCGGCGGCTCCCGGGCGTCGAGGCGCTCACCGAGGCGCCGGCGTGAGGACGCCCGTCGTCATCGGCAACTGGAAGATGCACGGGACCATCGCCGAGGCGCGCGTCCTCGCCGGCGCCATCCGCGAGGCGATCCGACGCCCGCGCGGGGTGCAGGTCGTCGTGTGCCCGCCCTTCACCGCCCTCGCCGCCGTCGCCGAGGTCCTCGCCGGCAGCCCGATCCAGCTCGGGGCGCAGACGTGTCACCACGAGCCGGCTGGCGCCCATACCGGCGAGATCTCGGCGCCGATGCTCGTCGAGGTCGGCTGCCGCTGGGTGCTCCTCGGCCACTCCGAGCGGCGCAAGGAGATCGGCGAGTCCGACGAGGTGATTAATCTCAAGGTCCGCGCGGCCATGGCCCACGGGCTCACGCCGGTCGTCTGCGTCGGCGAGACGGCGGAGGAGCGGCGCCAGGGGTTCACCTTCACGACGGTCGAGGGTCAGCTGCGCGCCGGGCTCGCGGGTCTGACGGTGGCGCAGCTCGGGAAGGTCGTCCTCGCCTACGAGCCGGTCTGGGCCATCGGGACGGGCGTCAACGCGACGCCGACCCAGGCCGGCGAGGTCCACGGGTACCTGCGCGGCCTGCTCTCGGAGCTCGCCTCGAAGGAAGCCGCCCAGTCGGTCCGGATCCTCTACGGCGGCAGCGTCAAGGCCGAGAACGCCGACGCGCTCGTCGCCGAGCCCGAGATCGACGGCGCGCTGGTCGGTGGCGCGAGCCTGAACGCGCCGGGATTTGTTGCTATCGTGAGGAAAGCGGCGCGGTCCGGGACCGCCCCGAAGGAGTGACGGGATGCACCTTGCCCTGATCGTCGTTCATGTCATCGCGTGCTTCGCGATCATTGGGATCGTGCTCCTGCAGGCCGGCAAGGGCGCCGACATCGGCTCGGCGTTCGGCGGCGCGGGAAGCCAGGCGGTCTTCGGCTCGATGGGCACGCCCACGGTGCTCGGCAAGATCACGGGCGCGATCGCCCTCATCTTCACGATCACCTCGTTCAGCCTGGCCCTGCTAGGCGGCGAGCGCGGCGGCTCCGTCGTGCGCGAGGCCGCGCCGCCCCCGGCCGGCGCGCCGGCTCCGGGGGCGGCGACGCCCGGCGCGCCCGCGGCTCCCGCGTCGCCGGTGGGTCCGCGGTAGCGTGACGCGCGGGGCCCTGCTCGCCCGGTTCGCGCTGATCCTGGCGCTCGGCCTCGCCGGCTGCGGGGGCGAGGCCGACAGCGCCGTCGACCACGCCTCGCCGAGCGAGAAGCCCGCCTACGGCGACACCTTGATCGAGGCACTCACCGGCAACATCTCGGGCCTCATCCCGAACGTCCTCAGCGACAGCGCCTCGTTCGAGGTCGGCTCGCTGATCTACAGCGGCCTCGTCACGCGCGACCGTGATCTCAACGTCATCGGCGAGCTCGCCGAGTCGTGGCGGTTCAGCAAGGACTGTCTCGACCTCACGTTCCACTTGCGGCGCGACGTGCGCTGGCACGACGACACGCCGTTCACGGCGGCGGACGTCGTCTTCACGTACGAGACGATGATCAATCCGAAGACGCCGACCGCGTACCGCGAGGACTTCCGCGCCGTCGCGTCGGTGGAGGCGGTGGATCCGTACACGCTGCGTGTCCGCTACAAGCAGCCGTACGCGAAAGCGCTGCAGAGCTGGGGCATCTGGATGCTGCCGAAGCACGTGCTCGAGCCCTACGTGCGAGAGGGTCGCCTCCGCGAGGCGCCGCAGAACCGGGCGAACCCGGTGGGCACGGGCGCGTACCGGTTCAAGGAGTGGAAGCCCGGGGAGAAGGTCGTGCTCGTCGCGAACCCCGGCTACTTCGAGGGGCAGCCGCACATCTCGCGCGTGGTCTATCGGATCATTCCCAGCCAAGCGACGATCTTCCTCGAGCTGAAGGCAAAGGGCGTGGACTCCGCCGGCCTCACCGCGCTCCAGTTCAAGCGCCAGACGGAGTACCCGGCCTTCAGGAAGGCCTACCACAAGTACGAGTACCCGGCGAGCGCGTACACGTACCTGGGCTTCAACCTTCGAGATCCGCGGTTCGCCGACCGGCGCGTCCGGCAGGCGTTCGCCCACGCGATCGACAAGCGCGAGATCATCGACGGCGTGCTGCTCGGCCTCGGGCGCGAGGCGACGGGCCCGTACAAGCCCGGCACGTGGGCGTACAACCCGAGCGTGAAGACGTACCCCTACGACATGGACAAGGCGCGAGCGCTGCTCGCGGAGGCCGGCTGGACAAAGAACGCCGACGGCGTGCTGGTGAACCGGCACGGCCAGCCCTTCGCCTTCGAGCTCCTGACCAACCAGGGCAACGACGAGCGCAAGAAGGTCGCGGAGATCGTCCAGGCGTCGCTCAAGGAGCTCGGGGTCCAGGTGGACATCCGCGTGATCGAGTGGGCGTCGTTCCTCAAGGAGTACATCAAGAAGCGGCGGTTCGAGGCGATCATCCTCGGCTGGGGCATCGGCCTGGATCCGGACCAGTACGAGATCTGGCACTCGTCGAAAACGGGCCCGGACGAGCTCAATCACGTCTCGTACGCGAACCCCGAGGTGGACGCGCTGCTCGAGCAGGGACGCCAGTCGTGTCGCGAGGAGGAGCGGAAGAAGTCCTACGCCCGGCTCCAGGAGATCCTCGCGGAGGACCAGCCGATCATCTTCCTCTACTTCCGCGACGCGCTGCCGGTCGTCTCGTCGCGCGTGCGCGGGATCGTCCCCTCGCCCAACGGGATCCTCTACAACTTCAACAAGTGGTACGTCCCGAAGCACCTCCAACGCTACACCGCGGGGTGACATCAGCGGCTGGGATACAATAGCGCGCCATGCTCGGGTACGCGCTGCGGCGGCTCCTCCTCGCCCTCCCGCTCTTGCTCGGCATCACGTTCGTCTCCTTCACCGTGATCCATCTGGCGCCGGGCGAGCCCGCCGAGATCCAGACCGGCGACCTCTCGATCCAGTCCGACGCCCAGGCCCGACAGCTCCTGCGCGAGATGTACGACCTCGACAAACCGCTCCACGTCCAGTACGGGAAGTGGCTCGCACGCCTCGGCCGGCTCGATTTCGGCAAATCGTTCTCGCCCGACGGCCGGCCCGTACTCCAGAAGATCGGCGAGCGGCTGCCGGTGACGCTGCTCCTGAACATCATCGAGATGCTCATCATCGTCGCCCTCGCGGTGCCGATCGGCGTCCTGTCCGCCACGCGCCAGTACTCGCTCTTCGACAAGGTGACGACGGTCTTCGTCTTCGTGGGCTTCGCGACACCGGACTTCTGGCTGGCCCTGCTCCTCATGATCCTCTTCGGCGTGCAGCTCGGCTGGCTGCCGATCTCGGGGCTCCGCTCGCTCAACTGGGAGTACCTCTCGTTCTGGCGCCAGCAGTGGGACTTCCTGGGCCACCTGGCCCTGCCGATCCTCGTCGCGACCTTCGGTGGGCTCGCCGGCTTCTCGCGCTACATGCGGCAGTCGATGCTCGAGGTCGTCCGCCAGGACTACATCCAGTCGGCGCGGGCCAAGGGCCTGGCCGAGCCCATCGTGATCGGCAAGCACGCCCTCCGCAACGCGCTGCTCCCGATCGTGACCATCCTCGGCCTCTCGCTGCCGGGACTCATCGGCGGCAGCGTCATCGTCGAGTCAATCTTCGCGATCCCCGGCATGGGGCAGCTCATGGTGCAGGCGGTCTTCGAGCGCGACTACCCGGTGATCATGGGGAACCTCGTCATCGTCTCGACGCTCACGCTCGTGGCCAACCTCGTCGCGGACGTCACCTATAGCTTCGTCGATCCGCGGATCCGCGTGGGCGCACGCCGGGGACGCCGCTGAGGGCGTTCTGGCGCGCGCTCAGGCGGAACCGCCTCGCGCTGGTGGGCGGGGCCGTCGTCGTGTGTCTCGTCCTCCTCGCGCTCCTGGCCCCCGTCATCGCGCCCTGGGACCCGAACCGGCCCGACATCAAGAAGATCCTCGACGCGCCGTCGAACGCGCACCCGCTCGGGACCGACCAGCTCGGGCGCGACGTGCTGTCGCGCATGCTCTACGGCGCCCGCGTGTCGCTCGCGGTCGGGTTCGTCTCGGTCGGGATCGCGTCGCTGATCGGGGTCGTGCTGGGCTCGCTCGCGGGCTACAACGGCGGCCTGGTGGACGGGGCGACCATGCGCCTCGTGGACCTGATGCTCGTCTTTCCTCGCTTCTTCCTCCTCCTCGCGGTGCTCGCCTTCCTCCGGCCCTCGATCTGGACGATCATGGCAGTGATCGGCCTCACGGGATGGATGGGCGTGGCGCGGCTCGTCCGCGCGGAGTTCCTGGCGCTCAAGGAGCGCGAGTTCGTCATCTGGTCGCAGGCGGTCGGCGCGAGCGGCTTTCGGATCGTCTGGCGCCACATCCTGCCGAACGCGATGGCGCCCGTGCTCGTGGCGATGACGCTCGGCATTCCGGCCGCGATCCTCACCGAATCGGGCCTGTCGTTCCTCGGGCTCGGCGTCCAGCCACCGCACGCGACCTGGGGCAACATCCTCAACGAGGGCAAAGACGCGATCGAGATCGGCTGGTGGTTGTCCCTGTACCCAGGGCTCGCGATCCTCGTCACCGTGCTCTCGTACAACCTCTTGGGCGAGGGGATCCGCGACGCGCTCGATCCGCGCCTGCGGCAGAACGCCGCGAGGTTTGTCAGCCGCGCGCGGTAGCGGTATACTCCGGGTTCGCATTGCGCCGAAGTGGCGGAACTGGCAGACGCGCACGTTTGAGGGGCGTGTGGGGCAACCCGTGGGGGTTCGAGTCCCCCCTTCGGCACCAAGTTTCAGTAACGCGGTGATCTTCCTCAGCGAATTCGAAACAGCCCAGGCTAACGCCCGTATTTAGCCCGTACCGCAGGACCTCGGCTCTCGCCTGACTCGGAGAGAGATCATGGGGAGGTTTCCCGAGAGAGAGGCGACCGAGCTACTCGCGCGGTGCCATTGGCGCTGCTGCATCTGCCACCGATTCTGCGGCGTGAAGATGGAACTCGACCACATGCAATCCAGCGCCGATGGGGGTCCCGATACGATCGACAATGCCATGCCGGTCTGCTTCGAGTGCCACGCGGAGATCCATGCCTACAATGATCGTCATCCTCGGGGCCGGAAGTTCACTCCGGAGGAGCTACGTCTGCATAAGGAGCGGTGGCTGAGGCTTTGCGAGACGTCGGCACACTTCCTCGCGTCCGTCCCGCCGAGGACAGACGTCGGCCCAATTCAGGCGCTCATCGACGAGCTGGAGTTCAACGCGACGGTCGCGGCCTCCGCCGACGAGATACCCCATTTGACGACGAGCGCACTTCTCCCCCTTCCGGCCCGTGAAGACGTAATCCTGGCCCGGCTCGGCCATGAACAGATTCTGTTGGTTGGCATGCCGCTGAGCCCGGCCAACGATTTTTCGAAACGGAGGCGCGCAGCGATGAGACACAAGTGGCATGCGGCCAGAGCGCAGATCAAAGCTCCCTGGGTCACGGAGTTGAAAGCTAAGGTGCGCTCGATGAGCGGCTGGACGCGCGACTATTTCGGGGGGCTCGAGTGACCCAGGCTCTCGACGCCGCGAGGCCCGCGAGGCCCGTGAGCCCTAGCGCCGTGAGGACGAGCGCCGAGGGCTCGGGGACGGTGACGGTCCAGACGCCCCTTGTCCCGCGGGTCTCGGGGGGGCTCGGGACTCCGGCGACGCTCCATCCGAAGCTGCTCGAATTGAGAACGCCAAAATCGTCTCGATCTCCATACTGGTACGTGCTGATGAAGCTGTGGACACATGCCTCAGGACAGAAGGGAGGAGCACTGACGATCTCCGGGTTCGTGATCGCCACACCCCAGAACGCATACTCGTCCACTCCGACGAAGAGGCTCAACGAGAAACGGCCGGTCGAATTGGCCTGCGTCAAGGTCTGATGGCCATCGGTGAAGCTGTACGCCACGACGCCGGCCGTGAAGTCCCGGAGCACATAAGGCTCCGGCACGAAGTTGTCCGCGACGGTGAAGTAGCCCCTGATGCGGTCATCGGGAGTATAAATCCCCGATACGACGGCAAAGGCTCCGCTCGTGTAGCTGTACGTCGTGTCCGCGTCCGCCACCGGAGCCACCGCGAGGATCAGGAGGGCGAGCAGGACGAAGGTCCGCATGGGACACCTCCTCCAATTTCTCGAGTGGGCCCTTGTAGCACGCCCCGGTAGGTTGTCAATCTGTGAAAAGATTTGCAGAGCGCCAGGGTCCGCCAGTGAGCCGGAGAAGCGCCTGAGCGATGACGAACTCATGGCTAAGATCGACAAGACTCCGCCGGAGGTGTTTCCGAGCGTCGTGTGCGCCAAGCTCGACGCGGGCACGGTTACCGCGACATGCTTCAACCTCATCAACCAGGATAGACAACGCCTCGCCACACTGACGACGACCGACGATGGGCGCACCGCCGGCCTGACCCTGTTTACTCCCGGAAACGACCGCGCTGCGGATAGAGCTGATGCTTGAGGAAGACGGTCCGGCGCTGCGCCTCAACAGCCCCCAGGGTCATCAGCGGCTCTTGCTCTTGCTCTTGCTCAGGCTCACGGATGACCGTGTTGGACTCTGGCTTTCTGAGTTACGAGACGGACCGGCTGTGGACGTTCGTCTGGCGGCGGCTCGACAAGGCCCAGACCACGCCCGAGGACACGCTGCGCGAGGCCGGCATCAGCACCAAGCGCCAGGCGCGGTATCAAAGGCGGATGTCGAGCCTGCTGGCGGGCAGATGATCGCCGCGATCTACGCCCGCAAGAGCCCCGTATTTTGCCCGTACACCACCGCTGAAATGGTACTAAACTAGCACACGCGCGCACACCCGATGCTGCCGCGTAACTAGCGACTGACGCTGGAAAAGAGCAACAACATCGCAAGTTGCGCGGATCGCGCCGAACGACTCCCCCCTTCGGCACCATCGGACTGGGGCCGTCCCACCGGATCGCGCGTGGAGGATCGCCGTCCACTCGAGGATCGAAAGGACTGACGCATGAGGGAAGCGCTCATCGCGGGTGAGGTGAGGGT
>QHSA01000127.1 GCA_003220315.1 Candidatus Rokuibacteriota bacterium | reverse complement strand
TCGGCTTCATGGTGAGACCGAGGTCGCGGAAGCGGTCTTCCCACTCGAAGTCCATGCGGTCGAGCGCGTAGGGCAGCCAGCCGATCCCGCTCTCGCCGAAGGAGATCCGCATCCTGGGGTAGCGTTCGAGGACGGCGGCGCCGATGACGGCGGAGAGGATGTTGATGAGGTTCATCTGGAAGCTCGAGACGGCGGTGAAGAACGCGGCCCGGCGGGTGAGGCCCTTCTGCTGGTCGAGCTTGCCCGGCGGCAAGGACGGGAAGGTGTGGAAGTGGAGTGGGAGGCCGACCTCGTTCACGGCCTTCCAGAGCGGCTCCCAGCAGGGATGCCACATGGGCTCCATGTCCCAGGAGCAGGAGAGCTCCATGCCCCGGAGCCCGCGCTTCGCCACGCGATGGATCTCCTTGACGGCGGCGTCGATGTCACCGTAGGGCAGGCAGGCGAGCCCGATGTGGCGGTCGGGGTAGTGGCGGCAGAAGTCGACGAGCCAGTCGTTGTAGATCCGGAACATCTCGTTGGCCGCCTCGTGGTCGTTGAGTCGCGTGGCTGCGCCGAGGATGCCGAAGATCACCTCGGCATCGACGCCGTCACGGTCCATGTCCTTGACGCGCAGAGCGGGGTCCGTCGGACGGCGGAGACCCTTCTTGCCGTCCTCGTAGAGGCCCGTCGACGCCATGACGTCGACCCGATAGTTCTGCCCCGGCACGTGCTTCTGCCCCGACGGCCCCACACCGCAGACGAGCCCGAACGACCCACCGTTCTTGCAGGTCCAGTACGGCCCATCCGGCCCCTCGGCGACGTAGGGCATGCGGTCCCGCATCGCGGCCGAGGCGTTCGAGGTGAAGAGGTCCGGCGGCAGCATGGGAAGGTCGATGTGGCAGTCGGCGGAAATTCTCGTGTAGCGCATGTCGCCCCCCTCGGTGATCGGGCCTCGGAGCCTGGCGGCCGTCGCCCCGGCCGACCGGGCCCAGACTAGCACGGTCGGCGCTCGGGCGCGCGGTCGTGGGTTGGATTCCGGAGTCAGACGTGGGCAATGTCACCCACGACCATTTACGCATTCCCCGCCCCGAGAACGAGTGATTGACCGGGATTGCGCCTTTCCTCCCCAGCCTTCTATCGTGAGAAGTGACCCTGATCAGAGTCGAGACGAAGCAAGAACGACACGAGGCAAAACACAGGGAGGTCACAGTAATGGGCGAGTTCACTCATGGTGTTGAGGCGGAAGTGAACGGGATGAACGGGCTCACACTCGGCGTTGAGACGCTCGAGGAGCGCATCGCTCCGTGGGTCGTCGGCGACGTCGGTGTTGGCGTCGGCGTCGGCATCGGCGCCGATCTCGGGGGTGGGTCTGGCTGTGAGTGTGAGGAGGACTGCGAGTAGCTCCTGACACGGACGTCCGATCGCACTCGTAAGAGGAGGTAGTGGGGACTCGCCCGGAAGGGCCGCTGGTCGGCCAGAGGTCCTTCCGGGCTGGTCTTTCACTCACCGATGACAACGGTGGCGCCCAAGCTCCGAAGCGATCTCGTCATGAGCCGCCAGGGCGGCTTCGTCGTTGTCAAGGACCCGGCGGCGGGACGGTTCTTCCGGTTCGGAGAAGTCGATCACTTCATCGCGAGCCAGTTCGACGGCTCCACCTCGGTCGGAGAGATCCGCGAGCGGACCCGGCAGAAGTTCGGAGCGGCTCCGACTCCCGACGTGGTCGAAGGATTCGTCGCGACGCTCGGGCGGCTCGGGCTGCTCGAGACCATGGAGGCCGGGCACGCGGCCTCCGCTCCGCAGTCCCGCCGGCTTCGTGGGGGTCTCCTCCACCTGAGGCTGAGCGCGTTCGATCCCGATCCCTTGCTGGAGCGCCTCGTCGGCCCGGTCCGACTCTGCTTCACGCCGTACTTCGTCGGCGTCTCGCTCCTCGTCATCCTGGTGGCGCTCGCCATTGTGATCGGGCGCAGGGCCGAGATCGCGCGCGACCTCGGCCGCCTCTATCGCGTCGAGGCGGTCCTGCTGGCGTGGTTGGCCATCGTCGTCGTCGCGGCGGTGCACGAGTTCGCGCACGGCCTCACCTGCAAGTACTTTGGCGGCCGCGTCCGCGAGATGGGGTTCCTCCTCGTCTACTTCCAGCTCGCTTTCTATTCCAACGTGAGCGACGCGTGGCTCTTCCCCGAGAAGTCCAAGCGGCTCTGGGTGACGCTGGCGGGCCCCTACGTCGAGCTGGTTCTCTGGGCCCTCGCGGTCCTGACGTGGCGGTTCACGGACCCTGACGCGCGGCTCAACGCGATGGCGCTCGTGGTGGTCGCGACCTCCGGCGTCAGGTTCTTCTTCAACCTCAACCCACTCATCAAGCTCGACGGCTACTATCTCCTGAGCGACGCGCTCGGTATCCCGAACCTGAGAGCACGCGCCTTCGGGTATGTCGGGGATCGCCTCGCGCGCCTCTGGGGGTCGCCGGCCCGGGCGCGTCGCCAAGCGAGCCCGCGGGAGCGACGGGTCTACCTCACCTACGGCCTCCTGGCTGGTAGCTACTCGGCCTGGCTCCTCGGCGTGATCGCGTGGGCGTTGGGAAGGCTTTTCACCGGAGGCTACCGGGGCGTCGGGACGGTCCTCTCTGCGGGGCTGCTCGTGGCGGCGTTGCAGGGCCGGCTCGGGCGATGGGTCTCGAGATCCGCGCTAGCGGAAGCATGGCGCGGCCGGCTCGCGTCGGTCATCGACCTCCTGACGCGCCGGCTCGCCCGGGTCTTCCGGGCGGGCCTCACGGGCTCCGGAGGCCCCAGAGCCCTCTGACCACCCGCGCCTCGAAGTAATGCCCGTAGACGTGCAGGAGCGGTGTCTGGGACAGGATCCAGACGCGGCTCCGGCCGCCGCCCCAGAAGTCGGCGAGCCACGCGGCCTTCGGCGCCACCGCACCCTCCTCGAACGCGACGCGCCTGACGCGCTCCATCGGGACGAGCGCTTCCAGATCCTGACCGCGCAGCGTCTCGACCACGGCGAGCGTCCGTCGCGTGACCGCGTCCCAGTAGCCGCGAAGCGCTTTCAGATCGATGGTCAGGCTCAGCTCGTCCACTTCGGAGTCGTCCATCCCGGTGCCCACGTCGCGCCGCACGAGCTTCATCCGCCCGAGCCATTCCTCGTCGTCGAGCACCTGCGGCCGATCGGCGACGAGGCCGTTCACGCCCACGTCCTCGATCCGCGCCGCGTGCCAGAGGAGCCAGGCGATCGTGTTGACTCGAGGATCTGGGCGGCGGCGCACCTGGTCCTCGGAGAGCCCGGCGAGGAGGTCCTCGACGAGGCGGCCGTGAAGATCCCCGTAACGCAGGAGAAAGAAGCCGAGCCAATCCACGGCACCCTCGCCCGGCTAGAGACCAGCGCGCCGCAGCACGACCTCGATGTTCTGCGGCGCCTGCTTGAGGATGCCGTGTTCCACCTCATGCATTACTTCAACCACGGCCGACGAGACCGGTGTGGGGACGCCGCGCTCACGGCCCTGGGCCACCACGAAACCGTTCATGGCGTCGATCTCCGTGGGCCGGCCCTTGGCCACGTCTTGGGCCATCGACGCCCGCCAGTTCACGGCCTTCCCAGAGGCCGGGGTGAGCATCCGGTCCAGGGCGTCGTACGTCTCGCGCCGATCGGCCCCCGCCCATTCGCCGGCCTCGGCGCCGTTGAACTTGGGCACGCGGTAGCCGAGCGCCAGCCCGACGCGCGCGGACTCCGCCGCGAGATGGATCGTGATCGTGCGCCCGACCTCGCTCGAGGCGATCTCGAGCGAGCCGAGCCCGGACATGGCCTGGACCGGGTTGCCCATCGCGTTCGCGCAGAGCTTCGCCCACCGCTCGCCCCAGAGGTTGTCGGTGACCTGGGCGCCGTCGATCACCGAGAGCATCGCCGCCAGCGCGGTCGCGCGGGGGGTGACCCGCCCGTCGTGCTCGCCGGCGCGGAAGACGTCGTGCCCCTTGCCCTGGCCGCGCTCCAGGCCGCGCTCCACCCGGCCGGGCTTCCAGAGGGCCACGCCGATCTTGGACATCACCAGCCCCACCGCGCGTGAGGCGCCGGCGATCGCCGCCACCACGGGGTCGGGCCAGCAGTTCTGCGCCGCGACGACGTAGCCGTCGGGTGCCAGGTGCCGGAGCGCCAGCTGGGTCGCCCAAGGCGTGTCGTAGACCTTCATGGCGACGAACGCGATCGCGTAGTCGCGCGGCAGGCGGGCCGCTTCGTGGACGTGGATCGCCGCCGGTCGTGCCTCGAACGGCTCGTGCGGTCCCGTCACCGAGATCCCGCGCTCGCGGATCGTCTCGACCTGATCGGCCCACGGATCGACGAGCGTCACGTCGTGCCCGGCACGCGACAGGAACGCCCCGAGATAGCTGCCGATGGCGCCCGCGCCGACGAAGAGCAGCTTCTTGCCCATGGTGTCCGCTCTCCTCAGTGAGATCGTCTCATCCGCGCGTGATCTGGGAGAGGCCCGGCAGGCGGCCGAGGAGGTTTCCGCTGACACCGCCGTCGACGACGAGGTCGTGGCCGTTGACGTAGCGCGCGTCGGGGCCGAGCAGGAACGCGATGACATCGGCCATGTCTTCGGGCGTCGCCACCCGCCCGAGCGGGACGAGCGCGTCGCGCTCGGCGGCGATCCGCGGGTCGGCGTAGACCTTGGCGGTCATGCCCGTGCGCACCATGCCCGGCGAGAGCGCGTTGACCCGGATGCCGTCGCGCGCGAACTCTTGCGCCAGCACCTGCACCAGCATGATCAGAGCCGCCTTGCTCGGCCCGTACGCGCCGAGGTTCGCGTGCGGATTGCTCCCGGACATCGACGCGACGGCGACGATCGCGCCGCGCGCGGCCGTCAGGGCAGGGTGGGCCGCCTTGGCCAGGAGCCATGTCGCGCGCGTGTTCACGGCGAAGACCCGGTCCCAGTCGTCGACGGCATAGTGAAGAAGAGTCCCCGGCCGGTTGATCCCGGCGTTGCTCACGAGGCCGTCGAGGCCGCCGAAGCGGTCGACCGCTTCGCCGACGACCCGCGCCGGCCCCTCGTCGCCGCCCATGTCGCCGCGTAGGGGAAGGGCCTCGGCGTCGAGCTTCCGGAGCTCCTCGCGGAGGCCGTCGAGCTCGCGGAGCGGGGCGACGTCGACCGCCGCGATCTTCGCCGCCTGCCCCCGGGCGCGCGCGTCCCGCGCCAGGCGGAGACACGTCGCCCGTCCGATCCCGCTCGCGGCCCCCGTCACCAGGACGCGCATGCGCCCCGGAGTGTACCTCGGATTCCTGGGGGCGTGGTGATCCTTGACCGTTCCGGGAGCGTCTGGCTAAGCTCGCGCCAGTGAGTGACAGGGCCGAAGCCTACGGTGTCCTCGGCGAGCTCTGGCGGCGGGCGGGCGAGGATCTCGCCGCCCTCAACCGGGCGCAGCTGACGGGTGGCGATCCGGTGCTTCCGAGCGACTTCAAGATCGCGACGGTCGCGGCGGCGAGCATCGCGGCGGCAGG
>QHSA01000101.1 GCA_003220315.1 Candidatus Rokuibacteriota bacterium | reverse complement strand
CTACGCTCTGTGTGCCTGCACCTCGGCCTCAAGGGTTGACGTTCGGGCGTCGGGACCCCGGTG
Organism: Candidatus Rokuibacteriota bacterium; assembly: GCA_003220315.1. Taxonomy (GTDB): domain Bacteria; phylum Methylomirabilota; class Methylomirabilia; order Rokubacteriales; family CSP1-6; genus 20CM-2-70-11. Next base: position 19,051 of record QHSA01000101.1, on the reverse strand, counting down.
AATCTGGCGTTGTTCCGTTGGCCCTGCTTACCCGCGAGGCCACATGGACCTGCAAGCCCTCCTGCTCCTCATCCGGGACAAGCTCCAGGACGGTCGTCTGCCATATGAGAGCATCGCAAGGGTTTGGAGCAGCCCAAGCGACGGGGAAACGTGCGACGCCTGCGAGACGCGCATTGCGAAGGATCAGTCGGTGACTGAGGTTACTCTGGCGGGTGACAGCCGAGGAGGGGCGGCCATTCCGTTTCACGTCGTCTGTTTCCAGCTCTGGGATGCTGAGAGACGCGCCGTGTAGCTGCCAGCGCGGGCCAGAGGCGAGCGGCGGTCGCGCTCGTCGTTGGCACCGGCTCTTGCATCACTTCCCCTTCGCCCCGCGCGGGTCCACGGTGTCGGGGAGGCAGACATTCATGACTCGGACCTTCCTCCCGTCGACCGGGACGACCGTTGAATACCCGTCAGCGACAGGCAGCGAGGCCCTTCGTGTGAGTCGCGTCATCGGCTGACCTCCTCCACGCGGGTCTTGTTGGGGCTGGCGTAGAGTGTTGGAGTAGAGTCCAAGGACGCTAATCGGCATGGCACGGAAAAACCAGAAAGAGCGCGAGCCGCGCCTGGCCAAGGCGCAGACCGGAATCGACGGGGTCGACGAAATCACCGGCGGAGGGTTGCCGCGTGGCCGCACGACATTGCTGGCCGGCCCGGCGGGGTCCGGCAAGACGGTGTTGGCTCTCCAGACGTTGGTGAACGGCGCCCGGCGGTTCGACGAGCCCGGCATTTTCGTCGCTTTCGAGGAAGGTTTCCAGCAGGTCGCGGCCAACGCCGCGTCCTTCGGCTGGGAAATCCCCAGTCTCGTCCAGAAGCGGGGGCGGAGGAGTCCGCGGCTGGCGTTCGTCGACGGCCGGCTGTCTCCGGGGGCAGTGCAGGCCGGCACGTTCGATCTGAGCGGCCTGCTCGCCGCGGTCGAATTTCGGGCCAAGGAGATCGGCGCCAAGCGGATCGTGTTCGACGGGATCGACGTCCTCCTCGTGATGCTGAACGATCCGCGAGTCGAGCGCGGGGAGATGTGCCGCATCCACGACCTCCTCGAACGCGCCGGCGTGGCGGGCGTCGTCACCATGTCGACGGCAGGCCTCGAGCCCCCCGGCAGTTTCATGCTGTCGCTATCCGACTGCATCATCCAGCTGACCCACCGCCTGGCGGAGCGCGCCTCGATCCGCGGCTTCAGGGTCGTCAAGTACCGCGGCTCCGCATTCATCGCCAACGAGTTCCCCTTCGCCATCGCGTCCCAGGGCATCGAGGTCGCCGACTTCGGCACTCGGCCGAAGTACCGCGTCTTCACCGAGCGGGTTTCGAGCGGTATTCCGCGTCTCGACCACATGCTGGCCGGCGGATACTTCCGGGGAAGCACGGTGCTGGTGACCGGCATGCCCGGAACCGCCAAGACCACGCTCGCCGGCGCCTTCGTCGCCGCGGCTTGCGCTCGCGGTGAGCGTGCGCTCTACATCAGTCTGGACGAGCAGCCCGCCGAGATTCTCCGCAACCTGGCGTCGGTGAGCATTCGCCTCGAGCGGTACGTGCGGTCGCGACTGCTGGAGATCTATGCGGATCATCCCCAGGAGACGAGCCCGGAGGAGCAGTTCGTGCGCATGCGGCAGCGGATCCGCGCGCACCGACCCAGCACGCTGGTCATCGATCCTATCTCGGCGGCGATCAGGATGGGAGGGCAATCGACCGTGTTGGGGGTGGCTGAGCGGCTGCTCGCGATGGCGAAGTCCGAGGGGATCACGACGCTGTGGACCAGCCTCTACCAGGGGAGCGAAGAGGCGATGGAAGCCACGCCGCTCCACGTCTCGACCGTGGCCGACACATGGATTCACCTCTCGTACCGAGCCGGGCGAGGAGAACGCAACCGCTCGTTGACGGTCATCAAGTCGCGCGGCACCGGACACTCGCACCAGGTGCGCGAGCTGATCCTCGATGATCGGGGGGTCGATCTGGCCGACGTGTACACCGTTGGCGGCGAGGCGTTGATGGGCACCGCGCGCTGGGAAGGGGAACGCGCCGAGGTTGCCACGCAGCGGGACGTCGAGGCGGAAGAAGCGCGGAAGCGCCGAGAGCTAGAAATCTTGGCGGCGGAGATCCGGGCGCAAACGGAGGGGCTGGAGCGCCGCCGGGAGAGTCTGGCCGCCGAGATGCGATTGTTGGACCAGAGCATAACGCTCCGCGAGCGGAATGAATCACGACGGCAACAGGAAGTCCGCGCACGGCGTGGCGGGGAACCGGCGTCCCGCGCCGGACGCAGGAAGGGCCGCAGCGCCCCAACCGAGGACTGACGATGGGGAAGAGACCCGACCGACGCGAGTCCTTCGTGGTACGCCTGTACGTGGCGGATCGCGAGGCGACAGCCGTACGCGCGATCGCCAACCTCGAGGCCTTGTGCCGCGAGTTCCTACCCAGTGGTTGTGAGCTCGAGATCATCGACATCCTGCGGGAGCCGCAGCGCGGCCTGGACGACAGCATCATGGTCACGCCCACCCTGATCAAGCTCGCCCCCCCGCCGGTCCGCCGGATCTTCGGCGACTTGAGCAATCGGGGGAGGCTGCTCGACGCGCTGGGGCTTACCGGGTTGGAGCTCTCGCCACCACGGCCATAAGATCCAATCAACTTCGCGCGGGTGAACCGCTTTAAGTTAACTTAGACCTGGATCAGACCCTGACGAATCGCGTACCGGACGATGCCGGCGGTGTTCGGCGTGTCGAGCTTCTTCATGATCCGCGTCCAGTAGGACTCGACGGTCTTGGCGGCTACGCGAGCCACATGGCGAACGGGATCGCCCCGATCCAGCACGTCAGCTCCCAGCTCGGCCACCGGCGCACATCCATGACCCACGACGTCTACGTCCACCCGATGGCGCCCGACCGTTCCTATATCAGCGCGCTTGAGCATGCCCGTCAGGCCGTTCATGGCACCAGTCCTGGCACTTATCCACAAGCCGGTCGCCAACCCATCGAAAACATGTCGCTCGCGAGCGCAGGGACGTCTAGCGCGGATAGAGGACCCGGACCAGCGTGAGCCCGTGCGCCGGGGCCGTCGCCCCTGCGAGGCGCCGGTCGCGCGAGTCCAACACCGCGCGGAGCCAGTCGGGCTCGCGGGCGCCGCGACCGACGGCGACCGCGCTGCCGACGAGGTTCCGCGCCATATGATGGAGAAAGCGGTCGGCCGAAACGAGCACGGCGATCCGGTCCCGGCGCCGCACGACGTGGAGCGCCCGCACGCGGCACATGGGATCCTTCGCCCGTCCCGGCGCTGCGCAGAAGGCGCCGAAGTCGCGCCGGCCGCGCAGGGGAGCGAGCGCCCGGCGCATCGCCCCGACGTCGAGGGCGCCGGGCAGGTGCCACGCGTAGCGCGCGAGGAACGGGTCCGGGATCGCCCCGTTGTCGATGAGGTAGGCGTAGCGCTTGCCGAGCGCCGCGCGGCGCGCGTCGAACCCGGGCGGGGCCTCCCGAGCCTCGCGCACGCGGACGTCACGCGGCAACGTCGCGTTGAGCGCTCGCAGGACGACCCCAGGGGCGCGCCGGCCGGACAGCGTCAGCGAGACGACCTGGCGAAGGGCGTGGACGCCGGCGTCGGTTCGGCTCGCCCCCGTCACTCGAGCGTCGGGCGCGAGCCGTCGGGCGGCGTCGCGCAGGACGCCCTGGACGGTGCGTGAGTCAGGCTGGATCTGCCAGCCTCGGTAGTCGGTGCCATCGTAGGCCAGCACCAGGAGGAACGTGGACGGGGAAGCTATCGCGGTGGCGACCGACGGCGCGACGCCCGGGTCGGGACGAGGGTGAGCCAGACGACCGCCACCAGGATCAGAAGCGCGGTGTTCACCACGACGTCCCACGAGAGACCGGCCAACTGGTTGGGGACACCCGTCCGGCGCAACCATTCCTGGCGCTCGAGGTCCTTCGGCTCGTAGAAGTGGGGCGAATACCCCTGGAGCGCCTCGATGTAGCGTACCGCGATGGGGACGACCACGTACGCCACGACAACGATGGTGAAGATGACGGCGAGGTGGAACCGCTCGTGGTGACCGAAGTGCCGGTGGTAGTAGCGTCGGAGCGACATCACCCGTCGCCGCTCCCTTCGGACGTTGGCCTAGCCCAGGAGGAGCTCGGCGATCTGGACCGCATTCGTCGCGGCGCCCTTCCGCAGCTGATCGCCGACCACCCAGAAGTTCAAGCCGGTCGGGCTCGAGAGGTCCTCGCGGATCCGGCCGACGAAGCAGTCGTCCTGGCCCTCGACCGCGATCGGCATCGGGTAGCGATCCTGCGTCGGGTCGTCCAGCACCTTGAGCCCGGGGAACCGCCCGAAAAGGTCGCGCGCCTCCCCCGGCGTGATCTTCCGCTCGGTCTCCGCCGTCACGGCGACCGAGTGACAGGTGAAGACCGGGACGCGCACCGTCGTCGGCGAGATCAGGATGTCGGGCGAGTCCAAGATCTTGCGCGTTTCGTTGACCAGCTTCATCTCCTCGCCCGTGTATCCGTCGGGACCGAGCCGGTCGATCGCCGGGATCAGGTTGAAGGCGATCGGGTGCGGGAAGTGGCTGGCCCGGATGGTCTCCCCGCGCGCCCAGGCGAGCGTCTGCTCCCTCAGCTCGGCGATCCCCTTGACCCCGGCGCCGGACACCGACTGATAGCTCACGGCGATCACGCGGCGCAGGCGGCCGGCATCGTGCAGAGGCTTCAGCGGCATCACGGTGACGATCGTCGTGCAGTTCGGCGACGCCAAGATCCCCTGGTGGTGCTTTGCCGCATGCGCGTTGACCTCGGGGACCACCAGCGGCACGGTCGGGTCCATGCGAAAGGCGTTGGACTTGTCGACGACGACCCCGCCCGCCCGGACGATCATGGGCGTGTATTCCTTCGACTGGGCGGAGCCCGCCGAGCAGATCGCGATCTCCACGCCCTTGAAGGCTCCGGGCTCGATCCTCTGGACGCGGACCGGCTCGCCGCGGAACGTCACCGTCTTGCCGACGGAGCGCTCGGACGCGAAGGCGCGCAGCTCCCGCACCGGGAACTTCCGCTCTTCGAGGATCCTGAGCGTGGTCGCTCCCGCGGCGCCGGTGGCGCCGACGACCGCGACCGTCAGACCGGATGCCATCAGTACTGGTCCTCCACGTCCCGCACGATCAGGTCCGCCATCTCCTTCGTGCCCACGGTCCGCGCGCCCGGCCCCGCGATGTCGGCCGTGCGGTGGCCCTGCTCGAGCACCCGCACCACGGCGCGCTCGACCCGATCGGCGTCCTTCTCGAGACTGAGCGTGTAGCGGAGCAGCATCGCGGTCGAGAGGATCGCGGCGATCGGGTTCGCGATCCCCTTGCCGGCGATATCCGGCGCCGTGCCGTGCACCGGCTCGTAGAGCGCCACCGACCCGCCAAGGGACGCCGACGGCAGCATTCCCATCGAGCCCGCGAGGATCGCGGCCTCATCCGACAAAATATCACCGAAGGTGTTCTCGGTCACGATCGTGTCGAACCGGGACGGCCGGTGGACGAGCGCCATCGCGCAGTTGTCGACGAGGACGTGCTCGAGCGTGACGTCGGGGTAGTCCCTGGCGACGCGCGTCACGACCTCGCGCCAGAGCTGGGAGACGACGAGGACGTTGGCCTTGTCCACCGAGGCGAGGCGCTTCCGGCGCTTGCGCGCCACCTCGAAGGCGGTCCGGGCGATCCGCTCGATCTCGCGCGAGGTGTAGACCATCGTGTTGACCGCCCGCGCCCCGCCGTCGGCGAGCCGCTCCACCCCCCGGGGCTCCCCGAAGTAGAGGCCACCCGTGAGCTCGCGGATCACCATGAGGTCTGTCCCCTCGACGACCGACCGCTTGAGCGGGGAGGCGTCCACGAGCATCGGAAAGCACTTCGCCGGCCGCAGGTTGGCGTAGAGGTCCAGCTCCTTGCGCAGGGCGAGGAGCCCGCGCTCGGGCCGCCGCTCGTGCGCGACGGTGTCCCACTTGGGGCCGCCGACGGCGCCGAAGAGGATCGCGTGGGACCGCCGGCACAGGTCGAGCGTCCCGGGAGCCAGCGGGTGCCCCGTCGCATCGATCGCGGCGCCGCCGACCAGCGCCTGCTCGAACTCGAATCCGACACCCGCCCCCTTGCCGACCGCCTTGAGGACCCGCACAGCCTCGGGGGTGACCTCTTGCCCGATGCCGTCGCCGGGCAGGACCGCGATCCGGTACGTGGCCATCGGGCTTACGGTCCGATTTCCTTGACGTGCTGGACCGCGGGGTGGGTCACCCGATTGAGCGCCGAGAGGTACGCCCGCGCGCTCGCCTCGATGACGTCCGTCGACGCGCCCTTGCCCCAGACGAGGGTCCCGTCGAAGTCGACCTTCATCGACACCTCGCCGATCGCGTCCTTGCCCGACGTCGCGGCGCGGAGCGAGTAGTCCTGGAGCCGGCCCTTCATCCCCGTCACCGCGTCGATCGCGTTCAGCACCGCGTCGACGGGACCGTCGCCCACGCCCGAATCCTGGAAGACCTGCCCGTCCTTCTTCAGCTTCACGGTGGCCGACGGCACCACGCCGGTCCCGCTGATCACGTGCAGGTACTCGAGCTCGTACCCGGCCGCGCGCGGCGCCGCCTCGTCGGTGACGATCGCCATTAAGTCCTCGTCGTAAACCTCCTTCTTCCGGTCGGCGAGGTCCTTGAAGGCCTTGAACGCCCGGTCGAGGTCGGGCCCCGAGAGGTCGACGCCGAGGTCCTTGAGCCGTGCCGCGAGGGCGTGCCGGCCGGAGTGCTTGCCCAGGACGAGCTTGTTGGACGGCCGCCCGATGTCCTCCGGCCGCATGATCTCGTACGTGAGCTTCTCCTTCAGCACGCCGTCCTGGTGGATGCCCGCCTCGTGGGCGAACGCGTTCTCGCCGACGATCGCCTTGTTCGGCTGGACGTGGATGCCCGTGATGTGCGAGAGGAGCCGCGAGGTCTTGAAGATCTCCTCGGTCCGCACGCGCGTCTCGACGCCGAAGAAGTCCTTGCGGGTCCGGAGCGCCATCACGATCTCCTCGAGCGACGCGTTGCCCGCGCGCTCGCCGATCCCGTTGATGGTGCACTCGACCTGCCGGGCCCCGTTCATGATGGCCGTCAGCGAGTTGGCGACCGCCTGCCCGAGGTCGTTGTGGCAGTGAACCGACAGGGCCACCTTCTCGATCCCGCGGACCCTCTCGCGGATCCGGGCGATGCGCTCGCCCCACTCCCGGGGGATCGCGTAGCCGACGGTGTCGGGGATGTTGATCGTCTTCGCCCCCGCCTCGATCGCCGCCGACAGCACGTCGCACATGTAGTCGAAGTCCGACCGCGAGGCGTCCTCGGGCGAGAACTCGACGTCCTCGCAGTAGCCCTTCGCGTGCCGCACGGCGTCGACCGCCGCCTTCAGCACTTCGGCCCGGGACTTCCGGAGCTTGTACTTCAGGTGGATGTCGGAGGTCGCGACGAACGTGTGGATCCTCGGCTTCCGCGCGTACTTCACCGCCTCCCAGCAGCGGTCGATGTCCGCCAGCCCCACGCGCGAGAGCCCGCAGATCGTCGGCGCGTTCTCGAGCGCGCCGACCTGCTTGGCGACCTCACGCGTCGCCTCGAAGTCCTCGTCCGACGAGATCGGGAAGCCCGCCTCGATGACGTCCACCTGGAGGCGAGCCAGCTGTCGCGCCATCTCGAGCTTCTCCACCGTGTTCATCGAGAACCCCGGCGACTGCTCGCCGTCCCGCAGCGTCGTGTCGAAGATGATGACGCGATCCATATGACCCCCCTGATTCACGGATGTTCCTTGGCGACCTGGTCCGCCGGGAGCGCCGCAGGCGTCCGCCCCACGATGAGCCGCCTGAGCGGGCCCGACACCGCGTACCCCCCGAAGATGAGGAAGAGGAAGACCTCGTGGCGCGTGGCCACGATCATCACGCTCAGCACCATGACGAGCAGCGTCCAGAGCGGACGCCGCCGGGCGAAGTCGAACTCCTTGAAGCTCCAGTACCGGAACGTCGAGACCATCAACAACGCCGCCACGTACGTCCCGACCGCGATCGTCAGGAGGAGCCAGGCGGAGGGCTCGACCCCCTTGAGCAGGATCACCGCGGACACCACCAGCCCCGCCGCGGCGGGGGTCGGCAGCCCGACAAAGAACCGGCGGTCGACGGTCCCCGTGTGGACGTTGAAGCGCGCGAGCCGGAGGGCCCCGCAGATCACGAACAGGAACGCGCCGAACCACGCCGGGCGGCCGAGGACGGAGAGCGCGAACGAGTAAATGAGGAACGCCGGCGCCACGCAGAACGAGACGACGTCGGCGAGGGAGTCGAACTCGAGGCCGAACTGGCTGGTCGCCTTCATCAGGCGGGCGACGCGCCCGTCGAGGATGTCCATGATCATCGCGACGAAGATCGCCAGCGCGGCCTCCGTGTACCGGTTCTCGACCGTGAGGAGGAGCGCGAAGAATCCGCAGAAGAGGTTCCCGGTCGTGAGAAGGCTCGGGAGCAGGAAGATCCCTCTCGGCCGCCGCTCCCGCAGGTCGTGCCAGCGACGGCGCCGCAGGCCTTTCCCGTGCCGTCGGATCATGGCAGTGCGAGCCGCAGGACGTCGCGGGGCTGGGGCCCCGCCGTCCGAGGCGAGCCTATGATCAAGTTGCGGGCTCCGTGAAGCGCCGCCATCACGCCGAGCGCGCGGCTCATGTCAAGAGGCCGAGGACGGTGACGCCGCCCGTCACGCGGTCGCCGACGCGCACGCGCACATCGGTCCCGCGCGGCATCACGCAGTCGGTGCGGGAGCCGAAGCGGATCATGCCGAAGCGCTCGCCCGCGGCCAGCTTGTCCCCCGGGCCGACGCGGCAGACGATCCGCCGCGCGACCACCCCCGCGATCTGGACGACCGTGACGCGCGCGGTCTCGCCCTGCAGGTGGAGCGTACAGCGCTCGTTCGCGCCCTCGGCCTCGGACCGGTAGGCCGCGAGGAAGCGGCCCCGCGAGTACACCGTCCCGACGACGAGCCCCGCGATGGGCGAGCGATTGACGTGGACGTCGAGCGGAGAGAGGAAGACCGCGACCCGGACAGCCGGCCCCACGAACCGGTCCTCGGTCGGGTCGACGGCGAGGACGCGGCCGTCCGCGGGCGACAACACGCCTCCGGGCACCGACGGCACCTCGCGGTCGGGGTCCCGGAAGAACCCGAGCGAGGCGAGCGCCGCCGCGGCGAACGGCAGCGCGAGGGCGCGACGGCCGCCGAGCGCGAGGCCGGCGGCGAGGACCGCGGGGACCGCGATGAATGGCCAGCCTTCGCGCGCGACCGAGACCTTCACGCGTCAGCCCATCCGCGGCGGCTTGATCCACGACATCATGGCGCGCAGCCGCTTGCCGACGTCTTCGATCGGGTGCTCGGCGTCGCGCCGGCGCATCGCGAGGAACCCCGCCCGGTTGGCCTGGTTCTCCAGCACCCACTCACGGGCGAACTGGCCGGATTGGATCTCGGCAAGGATCCGCTTCATCTCGGCCTTGGTCTCCGCGCTCACGACGCGCGGGCCGCGGGTGTAGTCGCCGTACTCCGCAGTATCGGACACCGAGTAGCGCATGTATGCGAGGCCGCCCTGGTAGAAGAGGTCGACGATCAGCTTCATCTCGTGCATGCACTCGAAGTAGGCGACCTCCGGCTGGTAGCCAGCCTCGACGAGCGTCTCGAACGCCGCCTTGATGAGGTGCGAGATCCCGCCGCACAATGTCGTCTGCTCGCCGAAAAGATCCGTCTCGGTCTCTTCTTTGAACGTGGTTTCGATCACGCCCGCTCGGGTGCATCCCACGCCCTTCCCGTACGCGAGCGCCGCGTCCCGCGCCCGGCCGGAGACGTCCTGGTAGACGGCGAGCAGCGCGGGGACGCCGGGCCCCTGCGTGAAGAGGTCGCGCATGACGTGGCCCGGCGCCTTGGGCGCGATCATGGTCACGTCCACGTCGGGCGGCGGCACCACCTGGTTGAAGTGGATGTTGAAGCCGTGGGCGAACATGAGCATCTTGCCACGGCCGAGTCCGCCCTTGATCTCGCTCTCGAACACCTGGCGCTGGCTCTGGTCGGGCAGCAGGATCATGATCACGCTCGCCATCTGGGCGGCCTCGTTGACGGTCGCCACGCGGAGCCCGTCCTTCTCGGCCTTCGCCCAGCTCTTGGAGCCCTTGTAGAGCCCCACCACGACGTCCTGGCCGGAGTCCTTGAGGTTCAGCGCGTGGGCGTGGCCCTGGCTGCCGTAGCCGATGATCGCGATCTTCCGGCCCTTGAGCAGGCCGAGATCGGCGTCCGCGTCGTAGTAGATTTTCGCCGGCATCCCTGACGTTCCTTTCCGTCGTCGACCGTTGCGTTAGTCCGCGAACCCGATCACCTTCGGGTCCTCCGAGACGCGGGCCCTCTTCGGCGCCTCGGCCTTCCGCGCCCGCGTCTTCGGGCCGCGGGCGATCGCCACCTTGCCAGTCCGCACCAGCTCCTGAATCCCCATCGGGCGGAGCAGCTCGACGAGCGCCTCGAGCTTCGGTTCGTCACCGGTCGCCTCGAGCGTGAACGAGACCGGCGTCACGTCGACCACCTTCGCACGGAAGATGTCGGCCGTTCGCAGGATCTCCTCCCGGTGCTGCGGCTCGGCGTTGACCCGGATCAGCATCAACTCGCGCTCGACGTGGTCGTCGTCGGTGAGATCCGACACTTTGATGACGTCGATGAGCTTGTGGAGCTGCTTCGTCACCTGCTCGATCACGAACTCGTCGCCGGTCACGACGATCGTCATCCGGGAGACGGACGGATCGAGCGTCTCGCCGACCGAGAGGCTCTCGATGTTGTAGCCGCGCGCCGAGAAGAGGCCGGCGACGCGCGAGAGGACGCCGAACTTGTTCTCGACCAGGACCGCGATCGTGTGCTTCCGGGGCCCGCTCCCGTTCTGCATCTAGAACCCCGTCTGCGACTTCGCGGCCTTCTCCCTCACGACCGCGGTCGGGTTTTCGAGGATCATGTCGGTGTTGGCCCCGCCGGCCGGGACCATCGGGAACACGTACTCCCACTTGTCCACCAAGACGTCCACGACCACCGGCCCCGGCGTGGAGAACGCCTTCTCGAGGGCGGGCACCACCTCGGAGGGCTTGGTCGCGCGGATCCCGACGCAGCCGTACGCCTCGGCCAGCTTCACGAAGTCGGGGCTCGGCCCGAAGTCGATGGCGCAGAACCGGCCCTTGTAGATGATGCCCTGCCACTGCCGGACCATGCCGTGACCCCCGTTGTTGATGATGATCGTCTTCACGGCGAGGTTGTTGTCGTGGCAGGTGGCCAGCTCCTGGCTGTTCATCACGAACGAGCCGTCGCCGTCGACGTTCACCACGAGCCGGTCCGGGTGGGCGGCGGCGACCCCCATCGCCGTGGGCAGGCCGTAGCCCATCGTGCCCAGCCCGCCAGAGGTGCACCACCGCCGCGGGTGCTTGAACTTGTAGTATTGTGCCGCCCACATCTGGTGCTGGCCGACGCCCGTGACGACCATCGCCTCCCCACGAGTGAGGTTCGAGATCTCCTGCATCACGTACTGGGGCTTGATCAGCTCGTCGTCCCACTCGTAGCGGAGCGGGTGCCGGGCCTTCCACTCGGCGATCTCGGCGAGCCACTGCTTGCGTGCCTCCCGCGCCTCCGGCGGTCCGTCGGCGGGCAGCTCGTCGCGCACCGCCTCGATGAGAGCCTGGAGCACGCGCCGGCAGTCGCCGACGATCGGGACGTGCACCTGGATGTTCTTCGAAATCGACGACGGGTCGATGTCGATGTGCACGATCTCCGCGTGCGGCGCGAAGGCGTCCACGCGGCCCGTCACCCGGTCGTCGAATCGCGCGCCCACGGCGACGAGCACGTCGGAGTGGTGCACGGCCATGTTCGCGTAGTAGCTGCCGTGCATGCCGAGCATGTCGAGGGAGAGCGGGTGCTCCATCGGAAACGCCCCCAGGCCCATCAGCGTCTGCGTCACCGGGATCTGGGTCAGCTCGGCGAGCTCGTAGAGCTCGGCGCTCGCGTTCGACGAGATCACGCCGCCGCCCACGTAGAGCACGGGCTTCCGCGCGCGGACGAGCAGCTTCGCCGCGCGCTTGATCTGGCCAGGGTGGCCGTCGTAGGTCGGGTTGTACGACCGCAGCTGGATCTTCTCGGGCCAGACGAGCTCCCACTCTTTGACGAGGATGTCCTTCGGCAGGTCCACGTGGACCGGCCCGGGCCGGCCGGTGGACGCGATGTGGAACGCCTCGCGGATGATCGGCCCGAGGTCCTTGCCGTCCTTCACGAGGAAGTTGTGCTTGGTGCACGAGCGCGTGATGCCGACGTTGTCCGCTTCCTGAAAGGCGTCGTTGCCGATCAGGTGCGTGGGGACCTGCCCGGTGAACGCGACGATCGGGATCGAGTCCATGTAGGCGTCCTGCAACGCGGTCACGAGGTTGGTCGCCGCGGGCCCCGACGTCACGAGGCACACGCCGACCTTGCCCGTCGTCCGCGCGTAGCCCTCCGCGGCATGGCCCGCGGCGGCTTCCTGGCGGACGAGGATGTGGCGGAGCCCCTGGAAGTCGTAGAGGGCGTCGTAGATCGGCAGCACCGCGCCCCCGGGGAGCCCGAAGACGACGTCGACCCCCTCACGCTTCAGGCACTCGAGAACGATCCGCGCTCCGGACATTTTCACCGGCGCGTCCTCCTACAGGAGCCCGGCGGTCGCCAGGACTTCCTTGATGTCTTCGATCGCGTCGCCGTCCGGCGTCCCGAGCGGCATCCGGCACGGGCCACCGTAGAACCCCTGGAGATCGAGCGCCGCCTTGAGACCTCCGATCCCGTAGCGCCCCGGGACGCCGCGGTCGGCCAGCATCATCCGCGCGGCGATCTCTCGCGCCTCGTCCCACCGCCCGCCCTTGGCGAGCGCGTACACGTCGCAGAATTCGCGCGCGCAGATGAGGCCCAGCGCGAGGATGCCGCCCGACGAGCCGATCGCCAGCGACGGGAGCAACGCCGACGCCGCGCCCACCAGGACGTGGAAGGTCTTCGGCGTCTGATCGATGATCTGGGCGGCCTGTGGGATGTTCCCCGACGAGTCCTTGATCCCGCACACGTTCGGGTGCTGGGCGATCTTCGCGACGGTCTCGGCCTCGAGATTGATCCCCGTGTTGAGCGGAAAGTTGTAGATCATGATCGGGATCGGCGACGCGTCCGCCACGGCCAGGTAGTGGCGGACCTGCGCCGCGCCCTGCGAGAACCCCTTCGTGAAGTAGTGCGGCGTGATCACGATCGCCGCGTCCGCGCCGACCTCGGCGGCCCGCCGCGACTGTCGAATCGTGTGGAGCGTGGAGTTGGTGCCGGTGCCCGCGATGAACGCCTTCGTCTTTGGAATTGCCTCGCGTGCGGCCACGAGGATCCGGTCGCGCTCGGCCTCGCTGAGCATCGGGAACTCCCCCGTCGAGCCGAGCACGACGTAGCCCGCGAGCGCGGTCGCGTTCCACTTCTGGAGGTTCGCCTGGAGCCGCTCCGGCGCCACGTCATCGCCGCGGAACGGGGTCGTGACCGGGATGAAGACGCCGTCGAGGTTAGGCATTGGGGGTCCCTTCCGACGCCTGTCGCGCCTTGATGCGGGCCTGCGCGGCGCTGAGCCGCGCGATCGGGATCATGAACGGCGAGCACGACACGTACGTCATGCCCACCTTGTGGCAGAACTCGACCGACGAGGGCTCGCCGCCGTGCTCACCGCAGATGCCGATCTTGAGGTCGGGCCGCGCCCGGCGACCACGCTCGATACCGATCTTGATGAGCTCTCCGACGCCCTCCTGATCGAGGACGGAGAAGGGGTCGAACGGCAGAAGCCCCTTCTGAAGATATTCCGGGAGGAATTTCGCCACATCGTCACGACTGTACCCGAACGTCATCTGCGTGAGGTCGTTGGTGCCGAACGAGAAGAACTCCGCGGTCCGCGCGATCTTGTCGGCGAGCAGCGCCGCCCGCGGCACCTCGATCATGGTCCCGATCGAGTACTTCAGCGGGACGCCCATCTCCGCGATGATGCCGTCGGCGACCTTCTTCGTCTGGGCGTAGGTGAGCTGCATCTCGCCGACGGTGCCGGTGAGCGGAATCATGATCTCGGGCTCGACCGTCACGCCCGCGGCCGCCACGGTGCACGCCGCCTCCATAATCGCGCGCACCTGCATCCCGTAGATCTCGGGGTACGTGATCCCGAGGCGGCAGCCGCGATGGCCCAGCATCGGGTTGGCCTCGCGCAGCGTTTCGATCTTCGCGATCTTCGCGTCGAGAGCGCGCTGGCGCTCGGGGTTCACGCCGAGCGCGTCGAGACGGGCGCGCTCCTCGAGCATCTCTTTGTATTCCTTCGGCGTCGTGAGGAACTCGTGGAGCGGCGGGTCGAGGAGGCGGATCGTGACGGGCAGCCCGTCCATCGCGCGGAAGATCCCGACGAAGTCTTCGCGCTGGAACGGGAGCAGCTTCTTCACGGCCACGTGGCGTGACGCCGCGTCGGCCGCCATGATCATCTCGCGCACGATCGGGATCCGCTCGGGAGCGAAGAACATGTGCTCGGTGCGGACGAGCCCGATGCCCTCGGCGCCGAACTCTCGCGCCTTCCGCGCATCCTCGGGCGTGTCCGCGTTCGCGCGCACGCCCAGCGTGCGGACCCGGTCCGCCCAATCGAGGAATTCCCGCACCTTGTCGGTGAGCTGGGGCGGGATCAGCTTCACCGCGTCCACGATGACTTCGCCGGTGTCGCCGTCGATCGAGATCAGGTCACCCTCGCGGATCGTGCGTCCGCCCGCGTCGAACACCCGTCGCTCCTCGTCGACGACGATGCCGTTCGCCCCAACGACACAGCACTTCCCCATCCCCACGGCGACGACCGCCGCGTGCGAGGTCCGCCCGCCACGGGCGGTGACGATGCCATCGGAGGCGTACATGCCGGCCACGTCCTCGGGGGACGTCTCCGGACGCACCAGGATGACGTGCTGGCCGTTCCGGGCCGTCTCCACCGCCCGGTCGGCGTTGAAGACCACGTGCCCGACGGCCCCCCCGGGCGCGGCGGGCAGCCCACGGGCGAGCAGGCGTCCCTTCGCGAGCGCCTGCTCCTTGTCCTTCGGGTCCAGCACCGGCAGAAAGATCTTGCCGAGCTCACGCGGCGGCACGCGGAGCAGTGCGGTGTGCTGGTCGATCACGCTCTCGCGCACGAGGTCCACGGCGACGCCCACCGCGGCGGCGGCCGCGCGCTTGCCCGAGCGCGTCTGCAAGAGGTAGAGCTTGCCCTCCTGGATGGTGAACTCGATATCCTGCATGTCCTTGTAGTGGCGCTCGAGGCGATCGGCGATGCCGAGCAGCTCGTCGTAGATCACGGGCATCCGGCGCCTGAGGTCGTCGATGTGCTCGGGAGTGCGGATGCCGGCCACGATGTCCTCGCCCTGGGCGTTGGCGAGAAACTCGGCGTAGAAGTGGCGATCTCCCGTGCGGGGGTCCCGCGTGAACCCGACCCCGGTCCCGGAGGTCTCGCCGAGATTGCCGAAGACCATCGCCATCACCGTGACGGCGGTGCCCCAGTCGGCCGGGATCCCGTGGATGCGCCGGTACTCGGTGGCTTTCTTGGCGAACCAGGAGTCGAACACCGCGTCGATCGCGAGCCGCAGCTGCTCCCTCGGATCCTGCGGGAACGGCGCCCCGGTGCGCGCGCTCACGATGTCCTTGAGCGTCTGGGTGAGCTTCCGGAGCTCGTCCGGGGACACGTCGGGGTCGCTCGCCACGCCGAGACGCCGCTTCACCGCGTCGAGCTCGGCGTCGAAGGTCTCGCGCTTGATGCCGAGCACGACGCTCCCGAACATCGTGATGAACCGCCGGTAGCAGTCCCACGCGAAGCGGTCGTTCTTGGTCCACGCGGCGAGCCCGAGCACCGTCGCGTCGTTGAGGCCGAGGTTGAGGACGGTTTCCATCATGCCCGGCATGGACGTCCGCGCGCCCGAGCGGACGGAGACGAGCAGCGGACGCTGGGCGTCGCCGAAGGTCATGCCCGCGGTGGCCTCGAGCTTGGCGAGGTGCTCGAGCACCTGCTCCCAGAGCCCCTCGGGCCACTGGCGGCCGGCCTTGTTGTACCGGGACCACGCCTGCGTGGTGATCGTGAAGCCCGGCGGCACGGGAATCCCGAGGTTGGTCATCTCGGCGAGCTCGCACCCCTTGCCGCCGAGAAGGTTCCGCATCAGGGAAGAGCCTTCCGCCTTTCCCGCACCGAAGAAGTAGACGTATTTCGTCATGGCCTCAGGTCTCCGTCCTGAACGCCGAAAAAGTCTTTCAAGGTTATAGGATAGAGCGCATTCGTGTCAATCTTTCTCAAGCTCTCCGGCTCCCGTCCGCCCGCCGCCTCGCCCGAAAAAACGAGGGCCACGGGTCGAGCAACCCGTGGCCCTCGGAATCGACCGCGCCACGGGCATCCACCCTGCCCGCGGCATCCGACGTTCGACTACTTCGCGGATGCTCCGGGCAGGCCCGGCAGCGCCAGGAGGGTCATCTCCCGCGACAGCACCCGCACTGTGACCGACGTCATAGTGGGGCAAGTATAGGCGTCTGATCCGATCGGGTCAAGACAGCTTCTTCTTCACGCGGCGGCCCGCGTCCCGCCCCAGCACGAGGCTTTCGACCGAATCGAGATGATCGAGCATCGCCTGCTGCGCGGCGTGCTCGTCGCGCGCGCGGATCGCCTCGAGGATCCGGCGGTGGTCCTGGTGGGAGCGTTGCGGCCGGCCCGGTGTGTTGAGCGACTCCTCCCGGCTCTGGGTCAGAAGGTCCATGATCGCGTGCGCGAGCCGCGTGATCGCACGGTTGTGCGCGGCGGCGCCGATCGCCCCGTGGAAGGCGGCGTCCTGGACGAGGCCCGTCCGGCCCTCGGCGATCTCTTTCGCCTGCTCTTCGAGGATCCGCTCCATCTCGGCGACCTCCTCGAGGGTCGCGCGGCTCGCGGCGAGGGCCGCGATGCCGGGCTCGAGGAGGCGGCGCGCCTCGAAGAGCTCGGCGATCGCCTCGCGCTGCGCGACCATCATGAGCGCGAGCGGCTCGATCAGCGACTCGACCGAGACCTCGCGAACGAACGTGCCCTCGCCCGCCCGGATCTCGACCAGGCCGAGGCTCTCCAGCGCCCGCAGCGCCTCGCGAACCGAGGAGCGACTCACGACGAACTTCTCGGCGAGATCGCGCTCGGGCGGGAGCCGGTCGCCGCTCTTGAGCCGACCCTCGGCGATCATCTGCTTGACCTGGCGAACGATCTCCTCGTAGATCCGCGTCGACTTGATCGGGGCGACCTCCATCGCCCGCTCTCCCGACGGCTCGTCCGTCCGCTCCGGCTTCGATGGCCCCGGGTGTCTCACAGGTTCTCCGGCACCTTGACGCGGTGGCGGTGCTCGCGCGCGAACCACCAGCCGCACGCGGTGACGACGAGGCCGATGGCGAGTGGCACCGGATAGTGGAGGGCGCCCTCGGCCTCGCCGAGCCCGCGCTTCACGAGGGGGTCCTCCATGAACATCTCGCCGGCCACATAGCCGAGCAGGCCGCCGCCGAGCCAGACGACCCAGGCGAAACGGTTCATGAGATGGGCGAGCAGGCCGGCCCCCCAGACGACGATGGGGAGCGAGAGCCCGACGCCGAACATGACGAGCACGAGGTCGCCGTGCGACGCCGCGGCGATCGCCAGCACGTTGTCGAGGCTCATCGTCACGTCGGCGACGATGATGATCCAGATCGCCTCCCAGAGGGATCCGCCGTGCCGGGCGCGGCCGTCGCCGCCGGTGTCCGCCCGCACGAGCCTGACTGCGATCCAGACGAGGAGCGCGCCGCCGAGCAGCTGCAGCAGCGGCACCTGCAGCAGCAGGCTCACGATCGCGACGAACACGAGCCGGAGCACGACGGCCCCGAGCGCGCCCCAGACCTGTCCCAGCACTCGCTTGCGCTTCGGCAACGCGCGCACCGCCAGCGCGATGACGAGGGCGTTGTCCCCCGAGAGGAGGAGGTTCAGGACTCCGATGGAGAAGAGGCGGAGCCAGAACTCGGCATCGGCGATCGCCGCCACCTAGATCTCCCGGGCCGCTCGCCGAGCCGCCGGTACCCCGCGCAGCCGCCGCCACCACGGGGTCAGCACGGGCAGGGCGAAGAACACGATCGCGATGGCGGTGATCGCGCCGGAGATGGGTCGCGCGACGAAGATCGTGAGTGAGCCCTGCGACATGATCAGGCTCTGGCGGAGCGCGTTCTCGGCGAGGTCGCCGAGGACGAGCGCCAGCACGAGCGGCGCGAGCGGATAGTCGAGCTTCTTGAAGACATAGCCCACGACGCCGAAGATCACCATATACCAGATATCGATCATGTTGTTGTGGACCGCGTACGAGCCGACGGCGCACACGACCACGATCACCGGGGTCAGGATGGCGAAGGGGATCCGGAGGATCGCCGCGAAGAGCGGGACGAACGCCAGCACCATCAGCACGCCGATGATGTTGCCGGTGTACATGCTCGCGATGAGCCCCCAGACGAACTCCGGCTTCTCCTTGAACAGGAGCGGCCCCGGCTGGAGCCCCCAGATGATGAGACCGCCCAGCATGACGGCCGCCGTGGGCGAGCCCGGGATTCCCAGCGTGATCATGGGGAGCATCGCCGCGACCCCGGCCGCGTGCGCCGCCGTCTCTGGCGCCACGACGCCCTCCAGCTCGCCCTTGCCGAACCGCTCCGGGTTCCGAGAGAAGCGCTTCGCGAAGGCGTAGCTCATGAAGGACGCGGGCGTGGCGCCGCCCGGCTTGAAGCCCATCCAGAACCCGATGAACGCGCCGCGCACGAACGTGCGCGCATAGCGCGGCAGGATCCGCCACGTGTCCAACACGACCCGGAGATTCATGCCCGTCCGGACGCCGTGGAAGCTCAGCCCCTCCTCGACGGAGATGAGGATCTCGCCGATGCCGAAGAGTCCGATGACCGCCACGATGAAGTCGAACCCCTTCATCAAGTCCACGAACCCGAAGGTCATCCGGAGCTG